>CAZPSB010000029.1:9554-15933 GCA_964589025.1 uncultured Jannaschia sp.
GTGATTATTATATCGGCCCAAAACACGATCATGACGGCCATCCAAGCGACCGAGGCAAACGCCTTTGACTATTTGCCCAAACCATTTGATCTGCCCGATTTGATGAAACGCGCGGCAAAGGCGCTTGATCTTAGTCACCGCACCCAGACGCCACAGGTATTGGATGCCGCACAAACCGCGGCCAGCCAAGAACATCTGCCCCTTGTGGGGCGCACGCCGGCGATGCAGGCGATTTACAGGCTGGTGGCGCGGATCATCAATACCAATCTGCCCGTATTGATCACCGGCGAAAGTGGAACCGGCAAAAGCCTGATTGCACGCGCAATCCATGATTTTTCCGACCGCCGCACAATGCCATTCATTCGCATTGATGCGCAGGATTTAACCGGCGCAGATGGGGCGCAAAATATGTTGCAACGCGCCAAGGGCGGCACCATTTTGTTTGACGAAGTCGGCGATTTCGACGATGAAACGCAGGCCAAAATTGTGCGCATGTTGGATGCCATGCCCGATATGGCCCCCCGCATCATGGCCGCCAGCCAACAAGATCTGACCCAAAAAATGCACGAAGGCGGATTTCGCCAAGATTTGTTTTACCGGCTAAACGGGGTCACCGTCGCCCTGCCGCCTTTGCGCGAACGGGTGGATGATATCGCGCTTTTATGCACGCATTTTCTGGCGCGCGCCGAACATGATGGCGGGCAGGCGCGGCGCTTTGCCAAGGATGCGCTAGATGCGTTTCGCACATATTCCTGGCCGGGCAATGTCAGGCAATTGGAAAACACCATTCGTCATTTGACGGCGATTGGGCAAACCGTGGATATCACCGGCCCCGAGGCCCAGTTGGTTTTGGGGCAACAGCCCGCCATTGACGCAACAATCGGGCAGGGCGACGAAGGCAAATTATCCGCCGCTGTGGCACAGCATTTGAAACGATATTTTGATTTGCATGGCGGCGCGTTGCCTGCGCCGGGGCTTTATGGCCGTATTCTGCGCGAAATCGAAGCCCCTTTGATTGAAATTGCACTAGATGCCACAGGCGGAAATCAGGCCAAATGTGCCGATCTTTTGGGGCTGAACCGAAATACATTGCGCAAAAAGATCACAGATTTAGATATTCAGGTGACACGCCGCCGAAAATTGATGTAAAAAGGTATCTGTCATGTGACGTAAATGTAACAACGTGCCGCAAAGGCCACGCAGCACAAAGGGGCAAAACCATTGGTTGACCGGTTATTTGGCCCTATATTTGCGTCTAAACGGGTGTGGTGGGTGCAAAACCAACCGTTTCGAAATGCGTTTGCAACCATTGTTCTTGTTGGCCTTGGCCCGGTTCTGGCGCTGATTACATTTCTGGTCTTTGGGCCTTTGACTGATTTTGCGACAACGCAAACCGTTCGTGTCATTTTTCTGCTGGATGCGATTTATATTCTGGTTCTGGCGGCGTTGGTGATGCGCGAAATAGCGCGCAGTATTGCAATGCGGCGCGCCCGATCTGCCGGGGCAAGATTGCATTTGCGCCTGATTGGGGTGTTTACCTCGATTGCGTTATTGCCAACCGTTATTGTTGCGGTTTTTGCAACGATCACCGTGAATATCGGGCTTGAGGCCTGGTTTTCCGATCGCGTGTCGCAGGCGCTGGGCAATTCTTTGAACGCGGCCTTGTCCTATCAGGATGAACAACGCAATCATCTTTTGGAAGATGCGCTTGATCTGTCGCAATTCATCAACAGTTTTCAACGCGCAGGCATGCCTATTCGCGATAATGCCCTTAGGCAGATTTTGGCCCAAGGCCAGCTGCGTATTCAACGCGGCCTGGACGAGGCCTTTATCATTGATGCATCGGGCGATATTATTTCACGGGGTGAAAACAGTTATCTGTTTGATTACGACCGCCCCACCGATGCAGAATTACAACGCGCCCAACAAGGCGATATCGTGTTGATTTCTGACCGGCAACAAGATGAATTTCGGGCTTTGGTGCCGCTGCAATCGCTTGAAAACCGGTACCTATTCATTAGTCGCGTGGTCGAAGGCAATATTTTATCGCTGTTGGATGAAACCGAACAAACCGTGGGGCTTTATCGCCAGATCGAGGCCGAGCGTGGGCGCGTCTTATTCAATTTTGCCCTGCTTTATATCGGGTTCGCGTTGATTATCATCATGGCGGCTATTTTATTGGGGTTGTGGTTTGCCGAACGTCTTTCGCGGCCCATCGGCCAATTGGCCGCCGCCGCACAGGCCGTCGGAAAGGGTGATCTGAATACCCGCGTTGCCGAAGACGGCGGCAAAGATGAAATTTTCGTTCTACAACGCATATTCAATCAAATGACCGCCCAATTAAAAGGGCAACGCGATGCGTTGATCACCCAACATGAACAAACCGAACATCGCCGCCGGTTGTTTGATTCCGTTCTTGGGTCTGTGACGGCGGGTGTGATCGGATTGGATCGTGACGGGCGCATCGAATTCACAAACCGGGCGGCCATGCGTCTATTGGCCTTGCCGGAAACCAAACATATGGCGGTGCAGCTTGGCCTTGCAGTACCAGAATTCGCAGATTTGTTTGCAAGGCTGTCACCATCATCGACGCAGCCTGTGCAAGATGAAATTCGCATTTTGCGGGATGGGAAACAAGAAAATTTGTTGGTGCGCATGGCGCCGCGCCAAAGTGGCACTGGCCTATTAGAAGGCTATGTGATTGCCTTTGATGATGTCACGCAATTGGTATCGGCCCAACGTATGGCCGCCTGGGGCGATGTGGCGCGCCGCATCGCACATGAGATTAAAAACCCCCTGACGCCCATTCAACTTTCGGCGGAACGCATTAAACGCAAATTCGGCCCATCCCTTACCGATGAAAACGCCGATGCCTTGGCGCAATTGACCCAAGTGATCATTCGCCAAACCGATGATTTGCGGCGCATTGTCGATGAATTTTCAAAATTCGCCCGTATGCCGGAACCGCAAACCAAAATTTACGATTTGGGGCAGGTGTTTCGGGATGCCATTACATTGCTAAAGGCGGGTCAACCCGATGTGACCTTTGCCTTTGATGTGCCGGATGGGCCTGTTAATGCAATGATTGATGCCGCGATGATCGGGCAGGCTTTGACCAACTTGATCAAAAACGCAGGCGAAGCGATTGAATCTTTGATTGAAACAGGCCCGCCCCAAGGCTATTGTCCTGAATTGCGGGGGGGATTGCGCATACAAGATGGTATTGCCGTGATTGAAATTTGCGACAATGGCATTGGCCTGCCGCAAGATCGCAGCCGTCTGTTTGAACCTTACGTCACAACCCGCGCCAAAGGCACGGGCCTTGGTTTGCCGATTGTGAAAAAAATTATCGAAGAACATGGCGGCACGCTTGAATTGCGCGATGCCGCCCCGTTTGCACCAGGTGCCCATTGTGGGGCGATGGCGCAAATCAGCCTTCCAATTATATCTGAGGATCCTGTGATATGAATGACATCTTGGTTGTTGATGATGAACAAGATATCCGTGACCTGATTTGCGACATCTTGCAAGATGAAGGGTTCATAACCCGTAGGGCAGGCACGGCAGATGATTGTATGGCTGAATTGCAAAAGGCCACGCCCGGGCTGGTGATCTTGGATATATGGCTTAAGGATTCCCATATGGATGGGATTGATATCCTAAGCCATATTAAACGCAACACGCCCAATGTGCCGGTGGTGATTATTTCGGGCCATGGCAATGTAGAAATCGCGGTGGCCGCGATTAAACAGGGCGCGTATGATTTCATAGAAAAGCCGTTCAACATTGATCAATTGATGGTTGTCATTCGGCGTGCGATGGAAACATCGCGATTGCGTAATGAAAATCTGGCGTTGAAACAACAAGATGCCAAATCACCCGTGATGATTGGTGAAAGCAGCATTTTCAAATCCATGAAAGCGCAGCTTGATAAAATCACCAAATCAAACGGGCGGGTTCTTTTGACCGGCGGGGCAGGATCAGGCAAGGAAACCGCCGCGCGCTATATCCATATAAAGTCCAACCGCGCCAATGCGCCTTTTGTCACGTTAAGTGCGGCATCCATTCATCCCGACCGGATGGAACATGTTTTGTTTGGCCGCGAATCCGATGATACCGGCATAGAACCCGGCCTGTTGGAACAGGCCGATGGCGGTATCTTGTACCTAGAAGAGGTCGCGGATATGCCCATGGAAACGCAATCAAAAATCCTGCGGGTTTTGGTTGATCAGAAATTCACGCGGGTTGGCGGCACACAGAAAATTCAGGTCGATTGCCGGGTGATGTCATCCACCACGCGTGATTTGACCCACGAAATTAGCCAAGGCCGGTTCAAACAAGAATTATATCATCGTTTGAATGTGGTGCCGGTTGATATCCCGACCCTCGAAGACCGCCGCGAAGATATTCCCGATCTGGCCCGCCATTTCATCGCAGACCTGAACCAAAGCCAAGGCTTGCCCTTGCGCGATTTAGGCGAAGATGCGATTGCGGCGCTGCAAACATTATCATGGCCGGGCAACATTCGCCAATTGCGCAATATTATCGAACGTGCCTTGATTTTAGGCGATGACGATGGGCCGATTGGCGCGTCCGATTTGCCCAATGCAACGCAAGACACGCCCGCCGATCAGGATTTTTCATTATCGGCCTCAATTAAAACATTGTCATTGCGCGAAGCGCGTGAATTGTTTGAACGCCATTATCTTGTGGTGCAAATCAACCGGTTTGGGGGCAATATATCCCGCACTGCCAATTTTATTGGCATGGAACGATCTGCGCTGCACCGGAAATTGAAATCGCTTGGGATTGTTACGACGGCAAAATCCGGTGCACGGCAAGCACAGATTGATGATTAGGTTTTATCGCCCCGGATCTGCGATCAACCCCATATAGCCGTTTCTATCCGCAGATGCCAAACATACTGTATCTGACAGGGGCGGCATCCGTTCAGGAATAGAATTCATCGCATTGCCACGGCACATGCGCATTTCGACCATGCGATAGCCACGTTCAAGCATGCATAATCTTGCCGCGCGTCTGCGGGGGGCTTCATTCACGTCAACCACACGATATTCGGGCGGGGTGTAATGTGCGGCCTCGGTCACGCAAGTGCCATTTGCAGAACATGTTTGGCGTTCCGGCACGAATTCACCTTCTTCGACGCGTGTTTCGTTGAAAACCGGAAATTGCTGTTGCGCATTGCGTTGGCATGTCGCCATATCTTGGGCGCGGCGCGTAACGGTGACGCCTTCGGCATAATAAACCACATCACTACAGGCGGCCAAAAGCCCCCCTGCAAAGATAATCATGGCCATTGTTGATGTTTTCAATGTCATTTGTTGTCCTTTTGTTCCCGCTCACATGGCAAATAAATCATGTAGCATGTTGCGAAACTATTAGATCCGCCAACCCATGAAAGTGATAAATATTTGCATATTGTGGTCGGCCAACAAGATTAAGATTCGGTAAACGATCAAACAATATCGGTAATGCGTTTTGCAATTCTAACCGCGCAAGCGGCGCACCTATGCAAAAATGCAGGCCCGCCCCAAAGGATAAATTGGTGGGTTTGGTGGCGCGATTGGGAATAAATTGATCGGCTTGGGCAAATACGGTTGGGTCGCGATTGGCCGATGCCAATAAAACGCCAACCTGATCGCCGCGCTGAAAATCAATACCGGCCACTGTGACCGGTTCATAGGCCCATCGCGTGAACATATGCAACGGTGGGTCATAGCGCAGGATTTCTTCGGTCATTGTTATGGGGGCGTGGGCGGGGTTCAACCCGGCCTCAAGGCAGTGTTTCACACCATTGCCCATGCTGTGTACGGTCGCCTCATGCCCGGCATTCAGCAATAAGATGCAGGTGGTGATCAATTCGTCAATGGTCAATTTCTGGCCATCGGATTCGGCCTGAATCAGGCTGGAAATCAAATCATCCCTTGGATCAGTACGGCGGGTATCGACATAGCCACGCAGAAAATCCGAAAATTCCTGTGCGGCGGTGGCGGCGTGCTCTTCTTGTTGGGGGCTGCGCCCGGCCTGATACATCATGACCATCGCATTTGACCATTTCAACAAATCCGGCGCCAGGCTTTCGGGCACCCCCAATAGCCGCGCGATGATGATGACAGGCACGCGTTGGCAATAGGTTTGCAGCAAATCAAATGGCGCATCGGTTGGGAATGTATCAATCAAATCATGGCATAGGGCGGTAATTTCAGGACCAAGGCCCGCAATTCGGCGGGATGTAAAGGCGCGCAAAACAAGATTGCGCAATTTTGTATGGCGTGGCGGTTCCAGTTCCAGCATGGAATGGGCCTCGACCGCGTAAAACGCCTGAAGGCGGGGCGGTATGTCTGGGGCGGTTATGGGT
>CAZPSB010000030.1:0-2090 GCA_964589025.1 uncultured Jannaschia sp.
CTCCGGCCCGAGACTGCCAGTCGCGCCCGCATGTCGGCGGCATCCTTGTGCACCGACGCCCGGTCGGCCTTGGCCGCTATGACATCGCTGCGAATAGCCTCGATCTCGGCCGCAAACGCCGGATCGCCGGTGATGCAGCGCGCGCGGGTCAGGGCCATATGTTCCCATGTCCAGGCCTCATGCGCCTGATATGTGCGAAACGCGGTTAGTGATGTTGCCACCGGCCCCTGTTGGCCGGATGGGCGTAGACGCAAATCGGCATCATATAATTTGCCCGCCGCCGTGGGGGCTGTCAGCGCAGTGATCAGGCCCTTGGTCGCCTTGGCATACCACCGGCGGGTCTCTAATGGGCGCGCCCCGTTTGAGGTTTCAACCCCATCGGCATCATAAATGACGATCAAATCCAGATCCGATCGCGCCGTCATCGCCTTGGCGCCTAGGCTGCCCATGCCAATCACCACCCCCCCGCGCCCTGGCGCAGGCCCATGGCGGCGGGCGATTTCATCACATACACATGGCCACAGCCCCGCCAGAACCGCATCGGCCAAATCGGAATATTGTATTGCGGCATCGTGCGGCGTGATCAACCCGCGCAGATGATGCACCCCAATGCGAAAATGCCAATCCTTTTGCCAGCGACGCGTGGCGTCAAGCTGGGCCTCATAATCCAGCCCGCCTATGGTGGTTGTCAAATCATGTGTCAGGGTCTGCACCCCCGGCCAAGGCGCAAAAAACCGGCCATCCAAGACCGCATCCAACACACCGGGTTGGCGCGATAGATATTGCGATAGGCCCGGCGCAGTGGCGCAGATATCGACGATCAAATCAACCAAGGCGGGGTTGGCCTCAAACAGGGAAAATAACTGAACCCCGGCAGGCAGGCCACGCAGAAACCGATCAAAATTCGACAAAGCCTCTGTTGGGCGCAGGGCAGATTGAAACCGGCGCAGCAAATCTGGTTTCAGCCGGTCAAAAATCACCTGCGCGCGCGATGATCGCAATGCAGGGTAATGCGGCCAGCGCGCGGCCAATTCGGCCTGATCCTGCGCAATGGGGGCGGGCGGGGCGGCCTGTTTGGGGGCGGCAAAGAAATCTGATGTCAGATCATTGACCGCCGTCAGGCGGGCCTGCAATTGTGCGCGCAACATCGCCGTATCAGACAGGCCGCAAAACCGCGCCAGCCGGTCAAAGCCATCATCGGTTTTCGGCAGGCTGTGGGTTTGCGCGTCTTCCAACATTTGCAGCCGGTGTTCGATTTTGCGGTGATAGGCATAATGATCGCCCAAATCGGTGGCGGCCTTATGCGTGATCCAACCTGCCCTTGCCAGATCGACCAGCGCCTGAACGGTGCGCCGTGACCTAAGGGTTTTATCGCGCCCGCCCGCCACCAATTGCCGGGTTTGGGCGTAAAATTCGATATCGCGAATACCGCCTGTGCCCAGTTTCATGTTATGGCCTTCAAGCGTAATATGCCCGCCCGAATGCAGGCCTTTGTGATCGCGCAATTTCTGACGCATATCCAATGTGTCTTGGATCATCGCGAAATCAAGCTGCCTGCGCCAGATAAACGGGGTTAAACGGGTCAAAAACTGGTGTCCGGCCTTGATGTCACCGGCGGCAGGACGGGCCTTTATAAAGGCCGATCGTTCCCATGTGCGGCCTTCCGATTCATAATATCGTTCGGCGGCGGCCATGGATAGGCAAACCGGCGTGACCGATGGATCAGGGCGCAGCCGCAAATCGGTGCGAAACACATAGCCATCGCTGGTGACATCTGACAATGTGGCCGATATCGCGCGCGTGGCCTTGATAAAACCGGCGCGGGCGGTGGGTTCATCTGCGGGGTCAAACCGGGTTTCATCAAAGACCATAATCAGGTCAATATCCGATGAATAATTCAATTCTTCCCCGCCCATTTTGCCCATGGCCAAGCCCACCATGCCACAGCCATCGTGAAAGGCGTCTTCTTGGCCCATGCCGGGAATGGCACCGCGTTTGGCCTGTGCGGCCACATGATGCGACAAGGCGGCGGCAAGGCAGGCATCGGCAAAATCTGTCCAGGTCTGTGTGATGGTGGGCAGATCCCAAAT
>CAZPSB010000030.1:2100-4553 GCA_964589025.1 uncultured Jannaschia sp.
AAGGCCACGATCAACGCCGCGCGGCGTTTCAAATGGCGCAACCCGGTGTTAAGGGCATCGCCATTCAAATCACGCGTGGCTGCGATGATCTTGGTCAGTTCATCCTCGGGGGTGTGGTCCAGGGCAGGGGCCAGCCAACTGGCCTCGGCCTCAATCAGGCGGGCCAGATAGGGCGAACACCCCGCCGCCCCGGTGATCAGGTCGCGCAATGCGGGCGGGGCGTCGGGCAAGGCCGCCCATGCATCGCCCCCGCGATGGGGCGCATAGGGGATCGGGTGGCAGGTGATACGCGATGCAAAAGTCATGATAGATCATGCTTGAAGAAAACCGCAGATATTCGCAAGAGTATTGAGTGATTTCTATCTATGCCATGAAAGGCCCCAGATGAGCAAAAGCCTTAACCGTGTCAAAACCGCCCTTCAAACCGCTGGTCTTGATGTTGACATTCTGGATATGCCCGGTGGCACGCGCACCGCCCAAGATGCCGCCACCGCCGCCGGATGTGCGGTGGATCAAATTGCCAAATCCATTATCTTTGCCACCCAAGGCACTGGGGATCACGCCAGCGGGGAACCGGTTTTGTTCATCACCGCCGGGGCGCAGCGCGTGGATGACACTAAGGCCAGCGCCCTTGTCGGCCAGAATTTAGGCAAGGCCGATGCCGGTTTGATCCGTGCGCATACAGGTTTTGCCATTGGGGGTGTGTCACCCATTGGGCATGTATCGCCCATTCGCGCATGGTTTGACCCGCATTTATTGCAATTTGATATCGTCTATGCCGCCGCTGGTACGCCGCGCCATATCTTTGCGATAACGCCCCAAGATTTGTTGCGCCTTAGCGCCGCCACAATGGCCGAATTTACGGCTTAGGCCTTGCCTTTTATAAACCGCGTCACTGATTGGGCTGCACGCAGGCCGGGGGCATCGCCGCCTTGGCCAAGTTGCGCCATCGTGGCGCGCATGGCCGCGCGTTGTCCATCTTGGGCGGCAGGATCGGTGAGCAATGCCAAAAGGGTGGGCGCAATCTGATCGGCCCGGCAATTGGCCCCCAGAAATTCCGGCACGACCCGCGTATCGGTGATCAGGTTGACCAATGTCACCGTGTCAATTTGCAGCAAAGATTTAATCAAAATCTGCGATAGCCAATTGGTTTTATAGGCAATGACCATTGGGGTGTTGGCAGCGGCCAATTCAAGGCTAACCGTGCCCGATGCCGCAAGCGCCACATCCGCCATGGCAAAGGCCACGCGTTTGCGGTGTTGGCCTTGATCGGGCGGCAAATCGGCAGGGTTTAGCACATGCACCGGGCCGGGCCATGTTTGGATTTGGCCC
This sequence comes from uncultured Jannaschia sp., assembly GCA_964589025.1. Taxonomy (GTDB): domain Bacteria; phylum Pseudomonadota; class Alphaproteobacteria; order Rhodobacterales; family Rhodobacteraceae; genus JANSYL01. The sequence goes on from CAZPSB010000030.1 coordinate 3,433, forward strand.
GCCACCAATTCGGCCATTCCGGGCGCGGCTGGCAGGATGATATGGGGCGGGTTTTGGGTTCTGTCGATGTGATGCAAGGTCTGGCCAAAAATGGGGGCAAGGCGTTCCACCTCGGATTGGCGCGACCCGGGCAGGGCAAGAATCACAGGGTCATCCCCCCCAATGCCAAGGGTCGTGCGAAGCGCAGCTTTATCCGCATCGGTCACAGGGGGGGCAGCCACCACCGGATGGCCTACGAAATCACAACTGATGCCGGCGGCCTGCATATAGGGCGGTTCAAACGGAAACAGTGCCATGACATGATCATAAAGGCCGGCCATTTTCTGCGCACGTTTTGGCCGCCACGCCCAAACCGTAGGGGCCACATAATGGATGGTCGGGATATGCGGCGCGGCCTGTTTGACCCGCCCGGCCACACGGGCCGAAAATTCTTGTGCATCAATGGTGATTAAGGCATCTGGCGCAAGATCCACCACATTTTGGGCGGTGTCGCGCACCCGGCGCAGCAGGCGCGGCAAATCGGCCAGAATGGCCGCCAAACCGATAATCGAAATGTCCTGCATCGGGAAAAGCGATTGCAAGCCCTGATCTTGCATCAATGGCCCGCCCACGCCGTCAAACCGGATATCATCGCCATGCAGATCTTTCAGCCCCCGCATCAGCGCGGCCCCCAAACGATCGCCGGATGCTTCGCCCGCGATAAGGAAAAACCGCAGGCTCATTCATGCGCCCAAAGGTTGATGTCATGGGTCTGGCAGGCCGCGCGCACGGCGTCGGGATCAAGCAGTAAAACCTTACCTTGCTGTGCCTCAATCGCCTTTAGGCCTGCGGCGGCGGCATGGGCGATGGTTTGCGGCCCGATGGCGGGCATATCCACCCGCAGATCTTGGCCGTCTTTGGCGCGCTTGACCAACACACCGCCCGATCCCGGCGCGGTGGTTTGCACAAAACGCAGCATCGCATCGGTGCCTTGCAAGGTTTCAATGCCGATGATGTGCCCCTTGGCCACCACACAGCCCTGCCCCACATCATGCGGTGATAGGCTATGCAGCACCGCCCGCGCGCGCGCCAACATTCGCCATTACCTCAAGAACCTGAAAACCGATGAGGCCGTGGCCCTG
>CAZPSB010000030.1:4563-15606 GCA_964589025.1 uncultured Jannaschia sp.
GGTCATTTGGCCGTGAAAGACACCCGCTTGTATCACCAGATCAGGCCGGATATCACAGGCCGCGATTATGGTAAAACCCTGATCTTCAAAAATCGCCATGACCATGCGCAATAACGCATCATCGCCTTGCATCTGCGCCTGCATAATGCGTGGCAACAAAGCTTTGGTTGTGTCATCCAGTATCATTGGGTCAAATTCTGTGCGCTTCATCGCCCCGGCAAAACAGATTTCTGTGACCCCCGCCGCGCGCAAATCATCAAATAGCGCGCCCAGATGTTCAAACCGCGCCGGCAGCGATGGCACAGTGTCAGGCGCGGTGATGTCAATACCATGCATCCGCACCAATAAAGATGGCCCTGCCGATAGTAAAAGACCCGGCAACGCACCTGATCCGGCCAAAATCGCGCGCGTGGTCATGGCATTACCCCGGTGTTAGAAAAGAACGATCACTATTGGCGGTCACGAAATCCACGATCCGGGCGACATAATCGGATTGGCCGGTTTCGCCTTGGGCCAAACGTTTGGCGCGATCTTGGAATGTGCCATCGCCTTGGGTCAATTCCTGAAACGCGGCGCGCAGTGCCGTGATGTCGGCGCGGGCCACACCTTGGCGTTTCAGCCCAACAAGGTTCAACCCATCCAACCGCCCACGCGGACCTTGGACCAACCCATGCGGGATCACATCATGCGCCACCATGGCCAAAGCGCCGATAATCGCGCCTTTGCCAATGCGTACAAATTGATGAATGCCCGCCAGCCCGCCAATGATGACGTCATCTTCGATGATGCAATGCCCACCAATTGCGGCATTGTTTACAATCACCACATGATCCCCAACATGCGCATCATGGGCCACATGGCATCCGGCCAAAAACAGGCCATCATTGCCAATAATCGTGACCCCGCCGCCGCCATCAGTGCCGGTATTCATGGTCACGCCTTCGCGGATGCGGTTGCGATTGCCAATGATCAGGCGGGTCTTTTCGCCGCCAAATTTCTTATCCTGTGGGATTTCCCCGATACAGGCGAAAGGAAAAATTTCGCACCCTTCGCCAATTTGTGTCCACCCGGATAACACGACATGCGATTTCAAAACCGAATACGCGCCTAGCGTTACATCGGGGCCGATCACGCAAAAGGGGCCAATTTTGCACCCGGCACCAATTGTGGCGCCCGGTTCAATCACGGCGGATGGATGAATTTCGGCGCTTGGATCAATCATGGCGTGCCTGTGCCCATATCTAGCATCGCGCCAAATTCGACCTCGGCGGCGATATCGCCGTCTACCTCGGCCCGGCCTGCGAATTTCCAGAATTTGCCACCCGGTTTGCCGCGCAGCGTTGTCATATGCATATGCAATACATCGCCGGGGCCAACCTTGCGGCGGAATTTGCATTTATCAATGCTAACGAAATAAATCAAAAGTTCCTGATCGGCCATTCCCGCAGAGGCCCCAACCATGACACCGGCGGTTTGGGCCATGGCCTCGACGATCATGACGCCGGGCATGACGGGGGCGGATGGGAAATGGCCGGGAAAATAGGGTTCGTTGATGGTGACGTTTTTAACGCCAATGGCCGATTTGAACGGGTCAATATCGCGGACACGATCAACCAGCAAAAACGGGTAACGGTGTGGCAAAAGACGTTTGATCAGGTCAATATCTGCGGTCAAAAGATCGGGCGTTGGGGCGTCTGTGGTCATGCGAAATCAAATCTCCGTAAATGAATAGGCGGGCATGTCAGCAAACCTGTTGCCATAGGTGGTATCAAGTCAGGCCCGGTGGGGCAAGCGCCGGGTGCTATGGGCCTAGATCATCATTTAACTGTATCAACGGGTCAGGCCCGCCTTGGCCCAAGGCTTCGTCCACGCGAACCCGCGCCAATTCGGTGATATCGGCATGATCACCCCATAACAAAATACCGCGCGCATCCAATATGGCATCGGCATTTTGATCTTCGATCATTTGGCCCAGAATCGGAATGATTGCATCGAAAAACCGGGCACGGACCGCATCGCGTTGGGCCTGCAAATCAAGGGTTTTTGCATTCTGTCTGGCGCGGATAAGTTGCACATTATCGTTGAATTCCCGCGTTAATAGGCGGAATTCTTCGACAGGGTATGTATCACGCAGATCGGTCAGGCGTTGTTCTTCGGCGGATAAATCGGCGGCAATTTGCAGGTTTTCCTCGTTCAATTGGCGCAGTGCAATTTGAAATTCAAATTCGGCCCGCTGCCCAAATAATGAGGTATCAAACAATCTGTCCTGATCCAAAACCAAGACAGAGGCCTGTCTTTGCCCGCCCTGTTGGGTTTGGGTGGTGGATGTTTCGGGGGTGGTTTGCGCCTGCAAGGCCCAAAACGGGGCGATGCAGGCGCATAGGACGGCCAATATAATTGTCCGCATAGAGATCATTGAAATCAAAACCGTGTTTCGATTGTGAAGTCAAAGTCGCGTGTGATATCATAGGGTTGTGTATCAAGTGCGCGGCTAAAGTTAAACCGCAATGGCCCGATGATGGAATCCCAGAATAAAGATACACCAACAACCGTGCGCCAATGCAATTCGGCATCAACCTGAACGCCACCGTCGCCATTTGTATCATCCAGACCCCAAACAGACCCGATATCGGCAAAAACCCCGCCGGTCAGGTTGTATTCATCGGGCAGGCCAAGGGGAAACAAGGCCTCAAGCCGGGCGACGGCCATGAAATTCCCCCCCAATGGGTCATTGTTAAGCGCGGCAGTGTCGCGCGGGCCAAGACCCAATGCATCAAAGCCCCGCATTCTGCGGCTATTGAAGAAAAACCGGTCGCTGACGCGGCTATTGCCGGTAAAGGTTTCCAACACGCCTGCCTCAAATGATGCGCGCAGCGTGACCTCTTCGCGGGCCACGCGGCGTTCGGCGGTCAGACCGGCCCCAACCCTTGCATATTCGGCATCCCCGCCCAGACCGGCAAATTCCGTATCCAGATAGATCCGCACACCTGCAGTTGGGTTCAGCCCCGAATTGATGGTGTCATAGCTATAGCGCAGGCCAATAAATGAATTCAGGCGTTCACCGGCATCTGCCTCAAGTATGGGGGAACTGCTGCCGATGGTGAAATTGCTGATTTCACTTTGTTCAATGCCATATGAAAACCGCAGGCGGCTGGATTCGGCAATCGGAAATTCAAGCGATGCCCCCAAACCGATATCCAATGTATCATAGCGGCGGTTTTGTTGCGTGGTTTCACGGTAAAACGCGTCAAACCCAAATTCCAGATCGCGGCGCAAAAACGCAGGTTCGGTAAAGGCAAAAGACAAGGTTTGGCTGCCTTCGGTCGTGTTGAGGTTAAACCCAATGCGTTGGCCGCGGCCAAGGAAATTGGCTTGGGTAAAGTTCAAGGCGATGCCTGCGCCGGTATCACCCGAATACCCAAGCGAAAGACCAAATGACCCGGTGGGTTGTTCTTCGACATCCACATCGACGATGACCTGATCGGCAGATGTACCGCCGCGGCCTTCGACCTCAACATCGCCAAACAGGCCCGTCGCCCGAATGCGTTCGGCAGCGGCCCGAATGGCGCGCGGATCAAAGGGATCACCTTCGACGACATCAAATTGGCGGCGGATCACACGGTCAAGCGTGGTCACGTTGCCTTCGATATTGATGCGTTCAACAAATACACGATCCCCACGGCTGATGACAAATTCTATATCAACCGTCTGATCTTGGTTGTTGCGCGTGATGCGGGGTTCGATCCGCACAAAACGCAGGCCCTGTTGCGTGGCCAGGTTTTCCATGCGTGTGATTGTGGCATCGACTGTGCGCGGGCTATAGACCATGCCGGGGCGTAGACGAATGGCGTTTTGAAATTCTTGCGCGTTTGCCTCGGCGATTTCGCTGACGGCGGTGATGTTGCCATAAGAAAAACTTTGGCCTTCTTGGATGTTGAAGGTGATGAAATAGGCATCGCGTTCACGCGACAATTCGCTGGTGACATTCAACAGGCGGAAATCAATATACCCGCGATCAAGATAGAATGTGGTCAATAATTCACGATCCAATGCAATGCGGTCGGCCACAAATGTATCGCGGCGAATAATTTCCCGCAAAAGCCCGGCTTGTGTGCTTTCTAACACACGGCGCAGGCGGCGGTCGGAATAGGCGCGGTTGCCCACAAAAGCGATGCTTTCGGTTTCAACGATGCGGCCTTCGGATATTTCGAACACAAGGTTTACACGATTGCCCGATAATTCGATAACCTGCGGTGTTACCGACGCATTCAACCGCCCTGAATCAAAATAGGCCTGCGCAATGCGTGCGGCATCTTGTTCGGCCACCGATGGCGAATAGGATTGACGTGGTGTTGATTGAATAACCGTTTCAAGTTGATCATCATTCAGCCGGGCATTGCCTTCGAAAACAACGCGATTGATGACGGAAAATTCTTGCACGATAATCACCAGTGACTGACCGCGCGTTGTGAATTCAACCGTTTGAAACAACCCACTATTTTGCAACCTTTGCAGGGCGTCATTGACTTGGCCGCCTGTAAATGATTGGCCCGCTGATAATTCAGCGGTTCTTAAAACAGACGCATCCGGGATGCGCTGATTGCCCGATACCTCGATCGTGCGGAATTGAAAATTCTGGGCCTGTGCCATTGGCGCAAAGGCCAATATGCAAACCAGAACCAGACCTGAAATACCGCCATAAGATTGTGTGAAAGATACAACCAAATGGCGCAAAGCATTTGCCCCAACGCGCGAAACCATTATTTTAACCCCGTTTACGAAACAGAAACACTGTGTTGCTAACCCGTGGGGCACGCATTGTCAAAAACCATCTGCGCATCAGGCGCCATTCATGGCTTTGATTATAGTAATTTTATCGCAATTTGCGCGAAATGCCGCCTGTTATGGGCAGAAAATATCATTTGTGACGGCAAATATCATCAGGCCCAATAACAATGCCATCCCGATTGACATCAAAACCCCCATCACGCGTTCAGAAGGGGGGCGGCGTGTGATTGCCTCATAGGCGTGAAACACCAGATGCCCGCCATCCAGCACCGGGATGGGAAATAGGTTCATCAACCCCACAGCGGTGGAAAGCACGGCAATAAACCATATGAAATCGTCAAGCCCCAATGCCGCCACCTGCCCGGATGTTTCGGCAATGCCAAGCGGCCCTTGCAGATTGCATGATGAAATCGCACCGGTTATCATATGCCACAGCCCCGAAAGCGAAGATTGTATGATCAACCCGGTTTGTTGCACCCCCCGCCATGCTGCCGCACCAATGCCAAAGGTTTCGCGCGGTGGTTCAAAACTGATCCCCCCGTTGATGCCAATAAGATAGCGCGTTTCAAATCCGCCATCCGGTAGGGGCGTATCGGTTTGGCGCGGGGCCACAATGGTGGTGAATGTATCGCCATTGCGCCAAATGCCCAATGTCATCGGCGCGCCTGCGCCATCAATAACGGCGGTTTGGATTTGCGAAAATCCATAAACCGGCATCCCATCAATGGATTGGATCACATCACCGGGGCGCAGGCCCGCATCAAAGCCCGCCGATTGCGGGGCAACCATTTGAATGCGGGGCGCCATTGGAAAGCCCGCGGTGATATTTAGGCGCTGGCCATCACGTTCTACGCGGTATTGCACGGTTGGGGTTGGGTCCATTGCATTGGAAATGCGCGCAATATCACCCAGACTATTGACAGGCTGGCCCGCGATTTCAAGGATCACATCGCCTTGTTGCAACCCGGCATAGACGGGGGGCAGGTCGTAAATTGTACCAACCTGCGCATCATCTGTAATGCGCCCCGATACCATCAGAACACTGGCAAAAACCAAAATAGATAAGATAAAGTTAAATACCGGGCCTGCGGCCACGGTGGCCGCCCGCGCCCAAAGTGGCGCGCCTTGCATGGTGTGGCGGGCCTGATCGGGGGCTAGGGTTTGCGCCATCTGCCCATCCGGCACAGAGGCCGCATTCGCATCGCCCAGAAATTTCACATAACCCCCAAAAGGCAGCGCCGCAATTTGCCAGCATGTGCCGTGGCGATCAACGCGTGCGACCAAAACAGGGCCAAAGCCGATGGAAAAGACCTCCGCTTTGATACCACACCACCGGCCCACGATGTAATGCCCATATTCATGTATGGCCACGATGATCGACAAGGCCACGACAAAGGCCAGAATCGTAAAGGCGGTGTTGCCGAATTGGGGAATGATATCCATCATGTTTCCGTCTCTTTATGTTTGATCGCCCGCCAGGTGCGGTTGCGTGTCATATGGTCTGTTTGCAACACATCCTCAAGGCTTGTGGGGGTGTGTGTGAAATTTGGGTCGGCGGTGGCTTGGTTGAGAACAGTGTCGACCAGCTCGGCCATTTGGGTAAAGGTAATCTGCCCGGCCAAAAATCCATCTAATGCGGTTTCTTTGGCGGCATTGAACACCGCGCCCGCATGGCCGCCTGTTTGCATCACCTGCCGGGCCAATCGCAGCGCGCGATAGCGTGTTTCGCAGGCCGGGCTAAAATCAAGCCGCGCGATATCGGCCACGGGCAAAGGGCGGCGATGGGGATGATGCAGGGCGTATCCGATTGCATGGCGCATATCCGGCGCGCCCAGATGGGCCATCAATGCCCCATCGCAAAACCCGACCAGCGCATGAATGATGGATTGCGGATGGATGACCGTTTCGATCTTATCGGGGGCGACGCCAAAAAATTCTTTGGTTTCGATCAATTCCATCGCTTTGTTGAACATGGATGCCGAATCAATCGTGATGCGTTGGCCCATATCCCAATTGGGGTGACGGGTGACATCGGCAATGGTGGCTTTGGGCAGATCGTCAACCGGCCAATCGCGCAGCGCACCGCCCGATGCGGTGATGATGATCCGTGTGATTTTGGTAATGTCTTCGCCTGTCAGGGCCTGAAACACCGCCGAATGTTCGCTATCTACCGGCAGGATTGTGGCGTTATGGGCGCGTGCGGTTTGCAACATTAATGGCCCGGCGGTGACAAGGCTTTCTTTATTGGCAAGTGCCAAACATGCCCCATTGCGCAACGCGCGCAGCCCCGGTTCCAACCCCGCAGCCCCCATAATCGCCGACATCACCCAATCAACGGGCCGATCGGCGGCATCTTGCAGCGCCTGCGCGCCTGCGGCGGGGTGAATATTTGATCCGGCAAGGGCGGTTTTCAGGGCGTCATATTCATCATCAAAGGCGGTCACCGCAATATCGGCATCCAGCGCGATGGCATCTTTGGCCAATTGCGCGATATTGCGCCCCCCGGTCAGCGCCACAACATCATAGGTTCCCGCAGGGGCGCGCTTGATCAAATCAATCGTGTTTTGCCCAATTGATCCGGTTGCGCCGAAAATGGTGATGCGTCGCATATATGCCTTACCCTGCCTGCATGACGGGCAGGCCAAACAGATATTCCAAGATTAAAAATATGAAAGTCGCGCCCAATAATCCATCCAGACGGTCCAACACCCCGCCATGGCCTGGCAAAAGGCGCGAACTATCCTTGTTGCCCGTTTTGCGTTTGATCGCCGATTCGACAATATCGCCCGCCTGACTGGCCAGGCTAAGCCCCACAGACAGCGCGATCAACACCGCATTTGCATTCAGCACCCCCATGAAAACCCCACCAATCACCGCGGCACCCATCCACCCGGCCACCGCGCCAGACCATGTTTTCTTAGGGCTGACTTGTGGCCAAAGCTTTGGCCCGCCGATTAGGCGGCCCGCGAAATAGCCCAAAATATCCGTTGTGACGACCACAGTGATCAGCCAAAATTCCCACCACAGGCCCAGATCCTGAAACCGGGCGACAAATCCGGCGCAAACACCCAAGATCAACACCACGCCAATCAGGTATAAGGGCCGATGCGCAGGAACCAGTGATAAACCGGTGATCGCAATGGCAGCAAAGATCGGCAAGGCCGCCCCGTAAGGCAGCCATTGCACCACACCCAACGCCGCCGCCCCGGCCAATGCCATGCCAATCGCAGGCCCGCCTTTTGCGCCCAATAGGCGCGTGAATTCATAGACCAACAGCCCCGCCACCGCGCTGACCAGTAACACAAACCACACCCCGCCAAACCGCACCACGGCCAAGAATACCGCCACAATCACCAATGCGGTGATGATGCGCGGCATAAGATCATCGAATTTACCCGTTGCGGCGGTCAAGGCGCATCCTTAGAATCATGCGGATACCGCCCCAAACCGGCGGTCACGCAGGCCGTATCGGGCCAAAACGGTTGCAAAAATTTCAGCCGTGAAATCGGGCCAAAGCGTGTCGATAAATTCATATTCGGCATAGGCCGATTGCCATAGCAGAAAATTGGAAATCCGCGCCTCGCCCGAGGTGCGGATCACCAGATCGGGATCAGGCAGAACATGCGTATCAAGATAGCGCGGAAAGGTTTCATCGCAGATCTGGGTGGGGTCAAGTTTGCCTGATTTGACATCATGGGCCATGCGCCGGGCCGCACGGGTGACTTCGTCACGCCCCCCATAATTCAGCGCAACAGTCAGATTGATGCCGGTATTATGCGCCGTCATCAGTTCAAGCCCGTCCATCATATCGACCAATGCCGGTTCAAGGCGCACACGATCCCCGATAAAGCGCACCCGCACATTTTGATCGCACAACGCCTGTGCCTCGCGGCGAATATAGCGTTTGAATAATTTCATCAGGCCTGCGACCTCGGTCTGGGTGCGTTTCCAATTTTCGGTCGAAAAGGCAAATATCGTCAGATATTTCACCCCAAGGCCGGGGCTGGCCTGTACGATTTCCTTGATGCGTTTCGCGCCCGCATGATGACCCCAAAGCCGATGTCGCCCGCGATTTTGGGCCCAGCGCCCATTGCCATCGGCAATAAGCGCCACATGATTCGCGGTTTTTGGTGATTTCGCCATGATCGAGGCATCCTTAAATACAGAAAAAAAAGGGGAAGGGCCGGCAGGTTATACCTGCATGATTTCGGCCTGTTTGACCTCTAGCGCGGCGTCAATTTTGGCGATATGGGCGTCTGTCATGGTTTGCACCTCGCCTTCCCATATCTTTTGGTCATCTTCGGATAGGCCATCGGATTTGGCCTTTTTGATCTGGTCCATGCCATCGCGGCGCACATTGCGGATCGCCACGCGCGCGCTTTCGGCATATTGGGCGGCCACTTTGGTTAATTCGCGACGGCGTTCTTCGTTCAGTTCGGGAATGGGCAACATGATGATGGTGCCATTTAATTGTGGGTTGATCCCAAGGCCGGATTCGCGGATCGCCTTTTCAACCTTGCCCACCATGGATTTATCCCAAACATTGATTGTGACCATGCGGGGTTCGGGCACATTCACGGTGCCAACCTGGTTGATTGGCGTGGGCTGGCCATAGGCCTCAACCATGATGGGATCCAACATGGATGACGATGCCCGCCCCGTGCGTAGGGATGCAAATTCAACTTTTAGATTGCCCAATGCGCCATCCATCCGGCGTTCAAGATCATCTGTATCAAGTTCAAAATCATCGGCTGACATGCGCAGATGCCCTTTCTTATTGGCGAAGATGGCGCGCCGCGCCAAGTTCGGCTTGATCATCTGTGGTTGCGTTTTCAGCGTGATAGCCCATATTGCAGCATCTTTCCAGAACAGGTTTTGGCTGCCTCAAACCAAATCGCCACATGGCGCAATTGCGGCGGGGCCGGTCAATACATCAAGTTAATGCCAAAGCGCAGGCTGTTATTTTGGCGGCTTACCCCGGTGATGCCGGATGCGTTTTGATAACGCCTGTTGCGATAATCAAGTGTTAACCGCACCACATTATCGATATTATAGGCCACACCTATGCCATACATTCGGCCTGATTCATTTGAAAACGGGGTGCTGAATTGTGATGCGCCGATCATCACGAAAGGTTCTACCATCCCGGCCTGCACCCTTAGGCTAAAGGCCGTATCAAGGCGTTGCAAAACATCACCATTCGCATCGGTAAACACATCATATGACATATGCAGGCCCGGCCCGCCGCCGCCCCAATCCCATAATTGGCCGACTTCAAACCCGATATCGTTGGATAGGCTTTCATTTGATGCAAACCCACCGCCGGATAAATCATTGCTGGCATTTTCAAAGCCAAAGCCGAAATAAGACCTGCCGAATATCGCGGCCTCGACCTGGCTTTGGCCCCGGCCTTGAATTGGCTCCTGAAACCGGCCCTGAACCCGGCCTTGGCTTGATAGGGTGGGTACGGGCGATGCCGCATCTGCCTGCGATTGCGGATAGGCCAAAACATGCCGCGCCGGAACAAGATCGGCCATGCCGGGCGTGGCCAACCCAAAGATGCACAGCGCATGGATGATATATGTTTTCAAAGTCATCGTTTAATCCAAAGCAATTTTCAATACATCTACCCCAAAAGATGGGAAAAGAGGAAATAAAATTTCATCCAAATGCCGGTTAATTTTGCACTGTGGTATAGGTTCCATGCCCCGCAAGAATGCCCCGAAACCCGCCGGGTTCATCCAGCGAAAACACAATGATCGGCAATGCGTTTTCACGCGCCAATGCAATGGCCGATGCATCCATCACCTTTAGGTGTTTGGCCAAAACATCATCATAACTGACGACATCATAACGTTGCGCATCGGCGTGTTGAACGGGGTCTTTGTCATAGACACCATCCACTTTGGTGCCCTTGAAAATGGCCTCGCAATCCATTTCATTGGCGCGTAATGTGGCGGCGGTATCGGTGGTGAAATAGGGGTTTCCGGTGCCGGCGGCAAAAATGCACACGCGTTTTTTTTCCAAATGCCGAATGGCGCGGCGGCGAATATAGGGTTCGGCGACCTCGTTCATTGTGATGGCCGAAATGACCCGTGTGAACACGCCCAATCGTTCTAATGCCGATTGCATGGCCAACGCATTCATCACCGTGGCCAACATGCCCATATAATCGGCGGTGGTGCGTTCCATGCCTTGGGCCGATCCTTGCAGGCCGCGAAACACATTGCCGCCCCCAATGACCATGCAGACCTC
>CAZPSB010000031.1:0-388 GCA_964589025.1 uncultured Jannaschia sp.
TGCGGTGGTTCATCCGGCCCGGCAGGTCGCGAATCTCGGGGTAGAGGGAGCCACCCATCGCCACGTTGACCTCTTGAAAGCCACGGCAAATGCCAAGAAAGGGTTGGCCACGTTCGACACAGGCCCGGATCAAGGGCAATGCCACCGCATCGCGATCACGGTCAAAACTGCCATGGGCCGGGGTGGGGGGTTCGCCATATTCTTCGGGATGCACATTGGGCCGCCCACCTGTGAACAAAAACCCATCGCAAGCCTGCAACAAATCAGACGTGGTGACACATCCCGGATGTGATGGAATAATCAAAGGGGTTGCGCCTGATAATTCGGCAATCGCTTGGGCATTCATCAAACCCGCACCATGCAGATGGTAATCTGATTCAAGAATATG
>CAZPSB010000031.1:398-15092 GCA_964589025.1 uncultured Jannaschia sp.
TTACCAATGATACCAATGACCGGGCGGCGCATTCTGAGGCTCCTTTAAATTTGGGTTTTATATCGCCCTGCGCCGCAAACGAAAAGGCGGCAAGTATGAAAACAGCCGCCTTTTGGGATCAATCTGATTTAATTTATCAGGTTTTGCCCGGTTGAAAGGCCACCCCGCACCACCCGTTTGTCAGGCAAGCGCGGTAAGGCCCGCGGCCTTGATCCCCGCAACGGCGCAAATTGCGTCATTGTCAGATGTATCGCCCGTCACGCCAACGGCACCGATGACCGCGCCGCTGGCATCCTTGACCAATACACCACCGGGCACCGGTACAACCTTGCCGCCATAGGCCCCGTTGACCGCCGCCATGAAATAGGCCTGTTGTTCGGCACGCGCCATTTGCGCCGATCCCGGCATGCCCAACATCACACATCCATAGGCCTTGCCAAAGGCAATTTCAAACCGGCCCGGCGCGGCGCCATCTTCGCGTTCAAAGGCCAAAACATGCCCGCCCGCATCCAACACAACCACCGATAAGGGCTTCAAACCCATCTCGGCCCCCTTTGCACGGGCGGTGGCGATGATGGTGCGGGCGATATCCAAAGTGATCATGGGTATATTTCCTTATTGTCGTGAATGCAGGCGCGCCAATACAGCCCCAAATTCAGGCCATTTTCATTTCCAAACGCCGCGCATGCAACACCGGTTCGGTGTATCCGCTAGGTTGAACCCGGCCCTTCAACACCAGATCAAGCGCCGCCGCAAAGGCAATGCCATTATATCCCGGCGCCATGGGGGTATAGCCCGGATCATGTGCGTTTTGGTCATCCACCACCTTGGCCATGCGGCGCATGATGGTGCGTAGCTGATCTTCGCTAACCACGCCATGATGCAACCAATTTGCGATATGTTGCGCCGAAATGCGACAGGTGGCGCGGTCTTCCATCAGGGCAACATTGTGAATGTCGGGCACTTTGGAACATCCCACGCCCTGATCCACCCAACGCACCACATAGCCAAGAATGCCTTGGGCGTTGTTTTCAAGTTCTTGCGTGATCTGTGCATCGGTCCAACGGGGACGGGGTTCAATCGGAATATCCAACAGATCCGATACCGATGCGCGGCGCCCACCTGCGGCCAGTTTGTCTTGCACCGCATAGACATCGACCTGATGATAATGCAGCGCGTGCAATGTGGCCGCAATGGGCGAAGGCACCCAAGCGCAATTTGCGCCTGCGCGGGGGTGTTCGATCTTGGCCTCTAACATCGCGCCCATTGCATCGGGCATGGCCCACATGCCTTTGCCGATTTGCGCGCGCCCTTTCAGGCCGCATTCCAACCCGATATCGACATTCAACGCCTCATAGGCGGCAATCCAGGATTTCTGCTTGATCGCGCCTTTGCGGATGAACGGCCCTGCCTCCATCGAGGTATGGATTTCATCGCCCGTGCGATCTAAAAATCCGGTATTGATGAACGCCACCCGATGTTTCGCCGCGCGAATACATGCCTTAAGGTTGACAGATGTCCGGCGTTCTTCGTCCATCACGCCAAGTTTCACGGTATAAGGCGCAAGGCCCAAAACCCGTTCGACCTGCGCAAAAATTTTATCGGCAAAGGCGACTTCATCGGGGCCATGCATTTTGGGTTTGACCACATAAACCGACCCCGCCTGCGAATTGCGCAAACCGGTGGTTTTGCCCAAATCATGTTTGGCAATCAAGGCGGTGATCATGGCATCCATCAGGCCTTCATAGGCCTGCGATCCATCGCGCAGCAAAATCGCCGGGTTGGTCATCAAATGGCCAACATTGCGCACCAACATCAATGCGCGCCCTTTTACCGTCATCAATCCACCATCGGCAGCGGTAAAGTCACGATCCGCGTTCAACCGCCTTGTGATGGTTTGGCCGTCCTTTTCAAAAGATTCGGCCAAATCCCCCTTCATCAGGCCCAACCAATTGGCATAGGCAACCACCTTATCGGCCGCATCCACACAGGCGACGGAATCTTCGCAATCCATAATCGCGCTCAGGGCCGATTCGATGCGGATATCAGCCAGACCCGCCGGGTCAGTTGCGCCAATCGGATGCGTGCGGTCAAACACCAATTCCACATGCAACCCATGATTGACCAATAAAATGCTGTCAGGCTTGGCCGCATCGCCGGTATATCCAACGAATTTTTCCGGGGCCTCAAGGGGCGCATCATCCACCAAAAGCGCGCCGTTTTGCACCACATAACGCGTGGCGGTTGCGTGGCTGGCGCCAATGATCGGAAATGTTTGATCCAGAAATAATCGCGCCCGCGTCACCACACGCGCGGCCCGCCCTTGATCAAACCCGCCTTTGGGTGCAGGCGTTCCCATCGCATCTGTTCCATAAAAGGCGTCATATAAGCTGCCCCAGCGGGCATTGGCGGCATTCAACGCAAAGCGCGCATTGGTGATGGGCACCACCAATTGCGGCCCCGCGATTGTGGCAATTTCAGGGTCGGTATTGGCGGTTTGGATTTCAAACGCATCGCCTTGGGGCAAAAGATAGCCGATATCGCGCAAAAACGCCTCATATATATCGGCATCAAAACCCTGCCCACGATGTGCAATATGCCAAGCGTCAATCTGATCTTGCAAGGTTTTGCGTTTATGCAAAAGGGCGGTGTTTTCGGGGGCCAAATCATGCAACAGGGCCGAAAAACCATCCCAAAACGCGGCGACATCAACACCCGTTCCCGGCAAGGCTTGCATTTCGATAAAATCGGCCAAGGCCGGTGCAACCTGCAGGCCTGATCTGTCAACACGATCTGTCATTGGTATCCTCCGCGCATATCACCACATGTACAAAATGTCGCAGTGATGGTTTTGATAAATACGGCAAGAAAGCGGCTTGGTAAAGTCTTTGGTAAAATTATTTTACCAATTATAGCCCACGCCGCGCCGCCCGGCATCGATCTGAACAATAACGCACCACATCCCAAACCTTGGCCCATTTCTTGCGCCACATAAATGGGCGCCCGCATGTGGCACAGGTTTTGGTTGGAAAATCAGATTTCTTGCGGGTTTTGGGCATATGCGATCGTGCGGAAATCATCACATATATAATTCGCCCCACCGGCGCAGCAATTTCCACTGCAACAGGCGGGCACGGCGGCTATAGCCGCGACCACCGGGCGGGTTTTCGCTTTGGTCTTGGGTCAGGGCCGCGCGGCGCGGTGTATCGGCGCAAAAAATGGCAAAGGCCAATTCGCGCCCCTGTGCGGTTGTCATGAACCCGGCCAAGGCCGATACGAAATTCAACGTGCCTGTTTTGGCTGAAACGCGCATGGGCCTGTAGGGTAAGGCCCAGTTTATATCCTCGGTCAGGGGCAAATCGCGCATCAAATCGCGCATCGGCGCATTGGGGCCAATGGATACAAGCGCGCGCACCATATCATTGGGGCGCACATGACTGCCCCCGCCCAAACCGGAATGATCGACAAACCTGCCCTGCCTGATGCGCAAGGCCTGCGCCGCCCAATTGGCCATTTCCGCGCCTGAGGCTTGCAAACTATTGGCGGTGGTGCCAACCCGGCGCTGCGTGGCGCGCAGCCCCAGGATTTCTGCCGTTAAATTGGTTGACCAAAATAACATGCCCTGCGCCAAATCCTGCACAGGGGGGCTTGGGTGATCGGCGATAATGGTGATGTCATCAGGGGCGATTGCATCCGCCACATCCATATCGGATGTTTCAATACCCATGCTGCGACACAAATTGCGAAAAACATGCGCCGTATAGGCGGCGGGCCTGCGCACCGGCAACCAACGCGACCCGCCATTGCCAAGCGCCTGACGCGCGACGGTCCAATGATCTTGGCCATTATCGGTTTGGGTATAAGTGTAAACCGGGTCCGCGCGATCCACGATGCGCATGCGCGCCACCCCATCAACAGAAGGCCGCAGCGTTTCAGACCGCGCATCAAGCGTGATGTCATAATCATCCCCCGATCGCCCCCATTCGAAATACAACCGGTTGAAATTCAAATTCAAACCGGCAATCGCAGGGTTATAACCGGCATAGCGGGCTTGGGTGGGGTCAATTTCATACATCAATGGCAACGCAGATGCATCAACGCGAATATCCCCGGTGATCTGGCGCAGGCCGTTTTCATGCAATTGGCGAACGATCTGTTCCACCCCGTCTGTATCAAGATACGGATCTGCGCCCCCGATCAGCCATAAATCCCCCTGCAATTGGCCGTTTTCAATAGGGCCGGTCACTCCGATACGGGTTGTAAACCGATGCTGCGCGCCCAGCACATCCAACGCATAAGCCGCCGTGAAAACCTTTGTTACACTGGCAGGCGGCAACGCCAATAAAGGCAGGCGCGTTTCCAAAATCGCCCCTGTTTGCGCATCGGCCACGGCAAAGGCTACCCGGCCACCCAAGGCGGCCTCGGCGATTAAATCATCGGGGCTGATATCAGCCGCCGACGCCATAGACGGGCGAAACACCGGCCTAAGCGATTGTATCGGCGCATTGCCATAGGCGCGCGTGGCGCCCAAACCAGCCACACCGCCCAAAAACAACCGCCTTGAAACCGGTCTTGAGACCATATGTTGCGCCCCGCCCCTTAATCACCCGATGCAGATAATACATTCCGCATGACAAGGGCGGGAATCAAGCCTGATGTAAAATGAAGGGCCTTTGCGCGGATTGCTGCGTATATTTTGGCCCGCACCAGGCCCTAGATACCCTTATATGAGACTGCATAATCATTAGGCCAACCACATAAGGTAAAATCTTCGCCTATGCCTTGCGTCACTATGTTAATCAAATTTCAACATTTATTGTAAGATATTGACCTTGTGTTGTGCAATTTATGTGGTGATCTATCTTGACAATTGACCTTGGATCCTTGATATGTCCATTTGGAAGCTTTGCAAAAAGCCCCATTTCCGAGGCCCACGCCCATGTGCGTGGGCTTTCGTGTATGTAATCGCATCGGATGCGATACTTCTTAGCATATCTTGATGAATTTGGGCATGACGGGCCATTTGTGTCACGATTAGATCCAAGATATTTAACAAGCCCTGTTTTTGGTTTGGCTGGCTTTATCATACCTGCCGACCAAGCCAGATATTTTTCGACAACCTATTACAAATTAAAACGTCGTCTTTTTGAAAAAGAACTTTCTCATTCCAAAACACATCCAGCAAGGTGGGAAAAGAAAGGGTCAGATTTTTTCAAAGCGACCAAAATAGAAAAGCACCGGGAAATTCGAAACTCTTTCAACCGCTTATGCAACGCGATACACAAAAAACATCACGGCTATATTTTCTATGTTGGTAACGAAAAACGCCCAGATGTAGAAAACCACAATTCCGTCAAGCTATATCAATCTACATTACGCGAAGCGATTAAGCGCCTTGATCAGTTTTGCCAAGACCGTGATGCACAATTTACGCTGTGCCTAGACTATCATTCCAATAGACGAGAAATGGTAAAGACCAGCGCAATTGAAATGTATGCAGAAGGACGAAAATCTTTGGTTGAACCCCTATTTCACGCAGAAAGTGAACTGTATCAAACTCTGCAATTCGCAGATTGGGTGGCCTCGGTTGTTGGCAAAATATACGCATACAACACGCGACCTAACCAATATTCTGAAAACAAACCGTTTAAAACATATTTCGAAGAACGCCTCAAAGCCCGCTCATTAAAAAGCGGGGTACGAATGGCGAATATCAACAATATGGCAATGGCAGAGGCTATTGCCTCCGCCAATATGTCAAAAAATAAGTGACATGGGCGCCCCCCTACCGCACAAATTTCTTATATTTCACACGCTTGGGTTCTAATGCATCGGGGCCGAGGCGGCGTTTTTTGTCTTCCTCATAATCTGCGAAATTGCCTTCGAACCATTCGACATGGGCCTCGCCCTCAAAGGCAAGGATATGGGTGCACAGACGATCAAGGAAAAACCGGTCGTGGCTGATGATGACGGCGCATCCGGCGAAATCTTCCAATGCGTCTTCTAGGGCGCGCAGGGTTTCAACGTCTAAATCATTGGTTGGTTCGTCCAACAACAACACATTGCCGCCGGATTTCAACAATTTGGCCATATGCACGCGGTTGCGTTCGCCCCCTGATAAAAGGCCCAGTTTTTTCTGTTGATCGCCGCCTTTAAAGTTGAAACTTGAACAATAGGCGCGGCTATTCATTTGCGCATCACCCAATGCGATAATTTCTGCCCCGCCAGATATTTCTTCCCATACGGTCGCGTTATCATCCAACGTATCACGCGATTGATCCACGTAACTTAATTGCACCGTATCGCCCATATCAAGCGACCCGCCATCGGGGGTTTCCTGGCCTGTCAGCATCCGAAACAGCGTGGATTTACCCGCACCATTGGGGCCAACAACCCCCACAATCCCACCGGGCGGCAGGGCAAAAGACAAATCTTCGATCAGCAACCGATCGCCATATCCCTTTTGCAGGTTTTCAACCTCTAACACCTTTTGGCCAAGACGCGGCCCATTGGGAATAACGATTTGCGCGCGGGTGATTTTTTCGCGTTCCGATTGGCCTGCCAATTCTTCATAGGCGTTGATCCGGGCCTTTTGTTTGGCCTGGCGCGCCTTGGCGCCGGCGCGGATCCATTCCAATTCGCGTTCCAATGTTTTCTGGCGTGATTTATCTTCGCGCGCCTCTTGTTCCAACCGCTTGGCCTTTTGTTCCAACCAAGCGGAATAATTGCCTTCGTAGGGAATGCCGCGCCCGCGGTCGAGTTCCAGAATCCAGCCGGTGATGTCATCCAGGAAATAGCGGTCATGGGTCACAATCAGGCAGGTGCCTTTGTAATCCATCAAATGCTGTTGCAGCCATGCGATGGTTTCGGCATCCAAATGGTTGGTGGGTTCATCCAACAACAACATATCAGGCGCCTCAAGCAGCAGCTTACACAAAGCCACGCGGCGGCGTTCACCGCCCGATAGGGCGCGCACATCGGCATCATCAGGCGGGCAACGCAGGGCCTCCATCGCGATATCAATCTGACTATCAAGATCCCAAAGATTGTTGCTGTCAATTTCATCTTGCAGGGCGGCCATTTCATCGGCGGTTTCATCGGAATAATTCATTGCCAATTCGTTGAACCGATCAAGCTTGGCCTTTTTATCGGCCACGCCCAGCATCACGTTTTCGCGCACATTAAGGGTTTCATCCAATTGTGGTTCTTGGGGCAAATAGCCCACCTTGGCACCTTTGGCGGCCCAGGCTTCGCCGGTGAAATCCTTATCAAGGCCTGCCATGATTTTCATCAATGTCGATTTGCCCGCGCCATTGACGCCCACAACGCCGATCTTCACACCGGGTAGAAAGCTTAGCCTTATGTTTTCAAAACATTTCTTGCCACCCGGATAGGTCTTTGACACCCCGTCCATGTGATAGACATATTGATAGCTGGCCATGGGAAAACTCCGTCCGCAAAATCATGTGTTGAGGTCTTATTAGGCCGGGGTGGCAATGCAAAGGGTGTTGAACCTGCACGGGCAGATGTGTTTGATAAGGCCAGATATGATGATAAGGATCGTCTGTTTGGCCGTTTTGATGCGCCATCAATTGCCCCCTGCCGGGCGGGGTCAGGTGATTGGCCTATTGGGCGGGTCATTTGACCCCGCCCATGCGGGGCATTTACAGATCACACGCGCCGCTATTGCGCGCTTTGGTCTTGATCGGGTGTGGTGGTTGGTGTCGCCGGGCAATCCCCTAAAACCCCTATCACCCAGCGCGATAGGCCGCCGTATGGCCATGGCACAGCTGGTCGCGCAGGATCCGCGCATTACCATCACGGGGCTTGAGGCCGATTTGAACACGCGCCACACCGCGCAAATATTGATCCATCTGCGCAGGCTGTATCCGCATACGCGGTTTGTTTGGCTGATGGGGGCCGATAATTTGCAACATTTTCATCGCTGGAAAAACTGGCGTTGGATTATGGGGCATTTTCCCATTGGTGTAATGGCCCGGCCCAATCACCGCGTGGCCGCGCGCCATTGCAAGGCGGCCACGCAATTTCGCCATGCCCAACTGCGCGAAACCGAAGCGCGCAGATTGCCCCACCGCACCGGGCCTGCATGGTGTTTGATCAATATCGCTATGACCAATCTTTCTTCAACCGCGATCCGCGCGCAGGGCGATTGGCCCCGCCTGCACCCGATGCCAAAAGGTACGATATGACACCGCATTTTTTCACCCACGCCACCCGCACGCTTGCCTATCACCTGCAAGATGGAACCGACCCGACTATCGTGTTTCTAGGTGGTTTGCGGTCTGATATGACCGGCACAAAGGCCATGCATGTGCAAGATTGGGCCTTGACCCAAGGCCGCGCATTTCTGCGGTTCGATTATTCCGGCCATGGCGAAAGTTCGGGCCAGTTCACCGATGGATGTATCGGCGATTGGGCCGATGATGCCGCCGCGATCATCACCCATCTGACCCAAGGCCCGCTGGTGTTGGTCGGATCATCCATGGGGGGGTGGATCAGCCTTTTATTGGCACGGCAAATGCCCGATCGCATCAAAGGCCTAATCACCATCGCAGGCGCGCCCGATTTCACCGAAGACAGCATGTGGAACACATGGACAGACACCCAACGCCACATCCTGATGACACAGGGCCAACTGTCCCTGCCATCAGATTATGGCGATGATCTGATCATCACCCGCCGCATGATCGAAGACGGGCGCGACAATCTGGTATTGCGCGATCCTTTGCAGATCAACGCACCCGTGCGCCTGTTGCAAGGCACCGCAGATGATGCGGTACCGCCATCGGTGGCATGGCGGCTGTTGGATCATATCCAAAGCCCTGATATCCGGCTGGAACTGATCAAAGGCGCCGATCACCGGTTTTCAGATCCGGCCTGCCTGGCTACATTGACCCGCAGCTTGGATGAGGTTCTGGCCTAAAGCCAACCCTATTCGGCGGCGATTTTGGGTTTATCCGGTGCCGCAGCCCCACTATTGGCATCAATGAAATCCAACACCAAAGGCCGGATATTGTTGCGCCAACTTTTGCCCGCAAAAATGCCGTAATGCCCGGCATCAGGTTCAAGATAGCTGGCCTTTTTGTCATCCGGCAACCCGGTGCACAAATCCAGCGCCGCCACACATTGCCCCGGCGCCGATATATCATCTTTGCCGCCCTCAACGGTTTTCACAGCCACGGTGGTGATTTTGCCAATATCCACCTTTTTACCTGCAACGACAAATTCATTGCGGGCAATTTCGCGATTTTTGAAAATACGTTCCACGGTGGATAGGTAAAATTCTGCTGTCATATCCATCACGGCCAGATATTCGTCATAGAATTTATTGTGTTTGTCATGATCGGATGCCGCGCCCTTGGCGACGCGCAAGATCTGATTGGCAAAGGCGGTGGCGTGTTTTTCGGCATTCATCGCCATAAAGGAACTAAGCTGTTGAAGACCCGGATACACCACACGCCCCGCACCCGCATATTTAAACCCAACGCGTTGAATGACCGATTTTTCCAACTGGCCCATTGTCACGCGATTGCCAAAATCGGTGACATCGGTGGCCGCGGCATCGGGGTCAATCGGGCCGCCGATTAAGGTTAAGGTGCGCGGTTGGGCGGCGGGGTCTTGTTCGGCCAGATAAGCCGTGGCCGCCAAGGATAAAGGCGCGGGTTGGCACACCGCCACAACGTGAATATCAGGCCCCAAAGCCCGCATGAAATCCACCAGATACAGGGTATAATCATCCACATCGAATTTGCCCGCACTCACGGGAATATCGCGCGCATTGTGCCAATCGGTGATATAGACATCACAATCGGGCAATAAAGACACGACCGTACTGCGCAACAAGGTTGCATAATGGCCCGACATTGGCGCCACCAACAACACTTTGCGCGCCATATCACCCCGGCCTTGCACGGCAAAATGGATCAAATCCCCAAAGGGGCGTTCCACCCGTTTTTCGATATTGACCAGATGATCACGGCCATCTTTGCCGGGGATCGAATAAATACCCCAATCGGGCTTGGCCACCATGCGCGCAAAAGACCGTTCCATGACCTCGCCCCAGGCGGCGGTCATCTGGATCGCGGGGTTCGCAAATAGGCCCAATTGCGGATAAGAACACATCGCCCGCGCGGTGGATCCGAACCATTGGTTGGTGACGCGCATTGATTCCATCATGTCATAGGTTAAAATTTTGGGCATATATGTCTCCAATGTAGGGGCTTGGGATCAGGAATTTTCCTGATCGGTTGATTTGTCACCTTGCCCCCTCACCCGGGCGTAGTAAGGTCTGCATGACTGAAATTTTAACAAATTTCAAGATCTGCAATCTAAATGGGGGCGGGCATGGGTGAAAAACTTGATCAATTGCAAGACAATCTTGACCGGATCGAGGCATTGTCAAAACGGCTGGTGGCGGCTTTGGCGGCGCGCAATGCAGGCGATGCAGGCCTGGACGGCCCCGGCCAAGATATATATGTCAAGGCCGGTCTTGCCTATTTCAACGAATTCATGACCAACCCCACCAAGGTGATCGAACATCAAGTCGAATACTGGGGCAAGGCATTGACCCAATATATAGAGGCGCAAAAAGATCTGGCCCAAGGCCAAATGCCCGCCGCCGATGACACCGCCCCGAAAGACAAACGATTTTCTAATCCGTTATGGGACACAAACCCCTATTTTCACTATGTGAAACAACAATATATGCTGTCATCA
Organism: uncultured Jannaschia sp.; assembly: GCA_964589025.1. Classification (GTDB taxonomy): domain Bacteria; phylum Pseudomonadota; class Alphaproteobacteria; order Rhodobacterales; family Rhodobacteraceae; genus JANSYL01. The sequence goes on from CAZPSB010000031.1 coordinate 11,136, forward strand.
GATGCCATGCGCAAGGCCGTGCAGGATTTGCCGGGTCTTGATGATCGCGACAAGGCGCGGGTTGAATTTTTCGCCGCGCAAATGATTGATCTGTTATCGCCGACCAATTATTTGGCCACCAATCCCGATGCATTGGAACGCGCGGTTGAAACGGACGGGCAAAGCCTTGTGCAGGGATTGGAAAATATGGTCCGCGATATTGAGGCCCATCATGGCGAATTGCTGCCGACTTTGGCCGATCCGTCGGCGTTTAAGGTCGGCGGCAATATCGCCACGGCGCAAGGATCGGTGATTTTCCGCAATAAAATGATGGAATTGATCCAATATACCCCCACAACCGAAACCGTGCATCGTACGCCGATTGTGTTATTTCCGCCTTGGATCAATAAATTTTATATTCTTGATTTAAAAGAAAAAAACAGCCTAATCCGGTGGATTGTCGATCAGGGCTATACCCTATTTGTGGTCAGTTGGAAAAACCCCGATACATCCTATGCCGATACACGGTTACAAGACTACATCGAACAAGGCTATCTAAAGGCCATCGAAATCGCCAAAGCCGTGACGGATGAACCCCAAATCAACGCCATTGGCTATTGCATCGCCGGCACCACGCTTGGCCTGACTTTGGGTGTGTTGAAAAAGCGCGGCGACAAAAGCATTCGATCCGCCACATTTTTCACCACACTAACCGATTTTTCAAATCACGGCGAATTCACCCCATTTCTAGATGATGATTTTGTCGATGCAATCGAACGGCAAGTCAAAGCCGAAGGCATTTTGGACAGTTACTATATGTCCAAAACCTTTAGCTACCTGCGCGCCAATGATTTGGTTTATGGCCCGGCGGTGCGCAGTTATATGTTGGGCGAAACGCCACCCGCGTTTGATTTGCTATATTGGAACGGGGATTCCACCAATCTGCCCGGCAAAATGGCCGTCGATTACCTGCGCGGGCTGTGCCAAGATAACGGTCTGGCCAAGGGGAATATCACGGTGTTGGGCGAAACGATTGCCCTGTCTGATGTAACCGTGCCGATCTGCGCGATTGCCTGCGAAACCGACCATATCGCCGCATGGAAAGACAGCTTTCGCGGGGTGGTGAAAATGGGATCGCGATCTAAAACCTTTATCCTGTCGCAATCGGGCCATATTGCGGGCATCGTCAACCCGCCCTCTAAGGGGAAATACGGCCATTACACGAATCAGGCGGTCAAGGGCACAGCCGATGATTGGTTCAATGGCGCTACATTTCACGCAGGGTCTTGGTGGCCGCTATGGGAAAAATGGCTCAAAGGGCGGTCTGGTAAGATGGTTCCGGCGCGCAATCCCGGCAAGGGTGGGTATGAAATTTTATGTGATGCGCCGGGGACTTATGTGTTGAACCAATAAATTTTGGGATATTTGAAATGCTGCGGTGCAGAAAAAGGCTTGATTTGCTGCGATGCAGCATGTATATATTTGCACATGCAGCACGAATTGTGCAGATCAGTTAAGGAGTATCCCAATGCCCGCAGCAAAAAATGGCAGCGCCGATTTCACAAAATACATGAACGACATGATGGCGTCTTTCCCAATGGACATGACCGCCATGACCGACGCTTTCAAAACATCCGCCGGGATGGGTGAAAAAATGTCAAAGGTCGTTCTGGAGGCCGCCGAAAAATCAACCGAGATTTCTTCGAAATGGACCAAAGACACCATCGCCAAAATCAGCGACGTCACCACCGTAAAAGAAGAACCCGCCGCCTATGGCAAAGCCGCCACTGATTTCGCATCAGCCCAGGCTGAAATGGCCGCCGAATCCATGGCCGCCTTTGCAGAGATTGCAAAAAAGGTTCAAATGGAAACCGTTGAATTGATGATGGCCATTGGCAAAGAAGCCAGCGAAGAAGCCACATCTGCCGTCAAAAAAGCCACCGCCGAGGTCACATCCGCGGCGAAAAAGGCAACATCGTCTAAGTAAGATATTACACTTCCCTTTCATGCCCGGCTTCCTCCCGGTTGGGTATGAAATGTTAAGGGCGGGTCATATGGCCCGCCCTTTTTATGCGCAATTGGCGCAAGGCGCACAAACCCCCGCCACCCAAAGGGCCCCACCACCAAAATGGCAACGGGGCGATTTGAATTTGCATGATCGAAAGATCAGGCCGATTTGGCCAATGCCGCGCCTTTTACATCTAGTGCGGCGGCTAGAATCGCATCGGCGATATAATCCAATTCATCACGGCTTAGCCGCGCGGGCAGGCGCACATCGCAGGCGCGCATCAACATCGCCCGGGTCTGGGGCAGATCGGGCATATCACCGGGAATAAACCGCCAGTTCCAAAACGCACGCGCATTATCGGTAGATAGGCCAAAGACCTGCACTTTGACATCACGGGCCGCGGCGGCATCGGCAAAGGCCTTGGCCTCGGCGTCGGAATCGAACCCAACCAGATTAAATTGAATGGAATCAGGCGCGCGGGTTTCAGGCGCCAATGGATCGGGCACATTTAGCCAGCTTGATTGGTTCAACCGTGCCGCCACATAATCATGATTGGCCAATCCATCGCGCACCCGCCGGGGCAATTCCTTCAATTGCGGGCGGATCACCGCCGCACTTAGGTTTTGCAAGCGCATATTATATAGCGGCAATTCATTTTGCCACCGCGCAAAGGCGGTTTCTAGCGCGGGGTCGATATCATGTTTTTTCCAATTATGTTCATAAGCCCCCGACATAATGACCGCACGCGCGGCCAATTCGGGATCATTGGTAATCAAAATACCGCCTTCGCCCGCATTCAACAACTTATAGGATTGAAAGCTAAAGAACCCCATTTTGCCAATCGTGCCGATTTTGCGATCATGCCATAGCGTGCCCACAGAATGGGCCGCGTCTTCCAGCACGGGAATACCGGCGGCATCACATAGGGCCATGATGGCATCCATATCGGATGTATGGCCGCGCATATGGCTAATGATGACGGCCTCGATGGTGGTGTCGAGTTTGGCTTTGAAATCATCCATATCAATGCGGTAATTTTCGCCCATCTCGACCAAAACAGGTTGGCAATTGGCATGCACCACCGCAGAGGGCACCGCCGCAAAGGTAAAGGCCGGGATCAACACGCGCGCCCCATGCGATAGGTTTAACGCACAAAGCCCCAGAAAAATCGCCGCCGAACAAGATGACACCGCCAGTGCGTATTTCACGCCCATCATATCGGCGAATTCTTTTTCCAACAGGGTCACCGGCGCATTTTCCGGCGCGGTATAGCGGAACAAATCACCCGATTGCAGCATGCGGTCAATTTCGGCGCGCCGATTCGGGGATCGGCTCGGCAGCATAAACATTAGGGGCGGTGGCCATGGTTTCACCTTTTCGAAAAAACATATTTTGTTTTTCTTACATCACGGGCTGCGCAAGATCAAAGACTCTTTTCCAACCAATAGCGATATTTCGCCGCAAGCCCGTGCAAAACAATGATGAAGATTCAGGGTTTTGATTCAATCACCACCCGCGCACCAAACGCATCGGCCAAATGACAACACGCATCTGGTGCCTTAAGGCTTAACACTAAAGTAATATTTGGGCGGTTTGATGATCATGCATTCGAAAAGGAAATAAAATGCAAACAACAGTCACATGTGTAACCAAAAATTCCCATGGCAAAATCACCCATATCGGGGGTTCGCAATGGGAAAAAACGGTTGAACAAGCGATCAGAGAAATCGAATCGCATCAAACGGAGTTTTATGTCGGCACCGGGCCAAACAAATCTAAGGTTATCGTGATTGACGATAACCCAAAATATCTGCGCGCCGGGCCGGATGAATACAAGGGTAACAATCTGGATAATCTCCCATCCTGCCCCTAAGGCTAAGGCTGGTTGAACGGATAAATAATCACCCGCCCCCCAAAAAAAGCCCCGCGTTTTGTTTTGCGGGGCTTTTGTATTTTGGTTTTACAATCCT
>CAZPSB010000032.1:0-15062 GCA_964589025.1 uncultured Jannaschia sp.
GGTCGGCATCTCGACCACGATTTTTCCAGAAGCGATCACGCTTGCGGCGACGGGCAATGATCTGGAGCCCGGACGGGATCTGACGGTGTTCGCCGGTGAAGCCGACGTCAACCGGTTCGTGCTCCAGGTCGTGACCGGCATCGGCGGGAAGGGCGGTTGCGCCTTCTTTCAGGCTGCCGGTGGTTTCGATCCGATCCCGCGCCATGCCAAGGCGTGACAATAGGCGCGCGGTTTCGTCATCTTGGGCAAGGGCAATGTCAAACCGCGATAGAATGGCGCGAATAAACCCGCGCAAAAACCGCCACCGCCGGGCCGATTTTTGCGACATGCGCGCATTGATTAACATCATTTTAATGCCGCGCGCATGGGTGTGATAGACAAGGGCTGGCCATAGGTCGCTTTCGGTCCAGATGGCCAGATCGGGGTGCCAGTGATCTACAAACCGCGTCACATAAGATGCAACATCCACGGGCACATATTGATGGATCACACCATCCGGCAGGCGGGTTTTGATCGCTTGGGCGGATGTGACAGTGCCGGTTGTCATCAAAATGGTGATGTCATCGCGCCTGTTGCGCAAGATACGGATCAGATCCAATAACGACATGGCCTCGCCCACGCTGGCGGCGTGAAACCAGATCAGAGGACCATGGGGGCGCGCCATACGGGCCCGACCCCGACGTTCATCTATGCGGGTGGGGTCTTCTTTACCCTTGGCCAAACGGGTTTGCAATTTGCGATTGGCCCATCTTTCGGCACGGCGTTCTGACCAAGCCAGATATAGGGTAAGGGCGATTGACCGCATGGCGGGCCTTTACCGGCCCAATTCTTCGGTTGGTGATGCCTCAACCTTTTCGTCGCGCAGGCGATGGATATGGGCGATGTAATAGCGCATATGGGCATTATCTACGGTGCGCTGCGCCGCAGATTTCCATGCACTATAGGCGGTGTCATAATTGGGGAACATGCCAATAATATCAATATTATTCACATCCCGAAATTCATTTTTCTGCGGGTCGATCAATTCGCCGCCAAAGACAAGATGCAGACGCTGTGCCATAAGATATCCTATCACGATGTAGAGAGTGCGCACCCTAAACCTTGTGGGGCCGGGGTCAAGATGGGGATGGGGGGATATGTGAAAACAGGGGCCAATCAGGCGGAAGGTATACAAACAGGGGCCAAAATTTGGCCCCTGCGCATATATGTTATGTTCAGCCTAGCTGATGGTGTCGTCGATCCATTTTTGCAATGCCGCCTTGGGGGCCGCGCCGGTTTTGTTTGAAACGACCTCACCACCACTGAACATGAATAGCGCGGGAATACCGCGCACGCCCATTTGCATTGGGGTGTTGGGGTTTTCATCAACATTGATTTTGACGATTTTCACCTTGCCTTGGTATTCATCGGATAAATCTTCTAAGGCGGGGCCGATTTGTTTGCAGGGGCCGCACCATTCGGCCCAGAAATCAACAAGAACGGGAATATCGGCATTGCGCACTTCGGCATCGAATGTGGCGTCGGTAACGGCGTGGGTGGCCATGGGCTGTGCCCTCCTGCTGGCAAAAATATCAGATGCCACAGGTAGGAAGGCACAGGCCCGCCGTCAAGGCATAGTCGCGCGTTGCAAGGCCGCGCGTACAAGATCGTGTGGTAGATGCATCAGATAACCGGTATATGACCACAAAATAGCCGTTTTGATATTTCGGCCCGGATAAAGCGGCGCCAACATTTCGCCATAGGCCCCCATTTGGCGCAGCAATCCTTCGGGGGTTTGGTCGGGTGTTGCGGGCACGGCGCGGTTGGTTTTGAAATCCACCGCTGTTACATCGGTATCGGTGATGATCAAGCGATCAATAATGCCAAACATAGGGGTGTTGAGGGTTTGACTATGGCCGGTCAATTCAACCTCGGCCAAAGTATCGCCGTCAAAAAGAGACGCAAGCGCAGGGTTGGTCAAAATGGCTGTGGCTTCATGCAACAAAGGGGAAAGATCGCCATCAGGGCGCATATCCCCATCAAGTGCTGCAATTTCAGCCGCCATTGCAGGCCAAGACGGTTCGGGAAAATGCGGCAGATGTTCCAATAAATGCACAACCCGCCCCCGCCATAACGCATCGGCATCGCCTTCGGTTTCAGATGGCAAGGTTTTGGCCCCGCCAAGGTTTGACGGGCTAAGCGCGATTTGATCTTTGGGCGGGCGTTTGGCGGATGCGGTGGCCCATATGGGCAATGGGGTCGTGGCACCGGGCATATCCGCATCTTTATGCGGGCGATTTTGCGCAGGCGGCAACGCCCCCCAATCGCCGGTTTGGTATCGCGTCGCGCAGGCGCCATTATCAAGTTCAGGCAGGGGGGATTGTGTGGTTGGCACCTGTGTCATGGCCTCGGCCACCATATTGTACCAACTGCCGTCAACGGTTTTGCCGGTATTGCCTGCGGCGGCCACAATCAGCCAGTTTTCGGCGCGTGTCATCGCCACATATAACAACCGATCGCGTTCGGCGGCGATGGATTGGGTGATGGCATCATGCGCCTTGGTGGCCAAGGCGGCGGTGTTGTCTTTGAGTTCGGCCCATAGGATGGGGCCATTTTGGGGGGTGATAATTTTCGTGCCGCCCGGGGGCGCGCGCCATTCCCCGGTATCGGGAAGGATGACAACCGGCGCCTCAAGCCCCTTGGACCCATGCACCGTCATCACACGAATTTCCCCATGCGCCTGACCCAAATTGCGTTTGACGGTCACATCGCCGGCCTCAAGCCAAGTGACAAAGCCGACCAAACTGGGCGTTTCGCTTTGTTCATAAACCAAGGCCTGCGCCAATAAGGCATCAATGCCATCGGTGGCCTCGGGGCCTAAACGGGCCACAAGATTTGGCCGCCCATCATGGCGGATCAACATCCGTTCCAGCAGATCATAGGGGCGCAGGAAATCAACCTGATCGCGCATATCTTTTAAGATATCCACGGTTTGTGGCCAGGTATCGGCGCGGTTTTGCAACGCGCGCCACAAAATTCCGTCACGGCCATGGGCAAGGTCAAACAACATTGCCTCATCCCATCCAAATAGCGGCGATTTCAGGATTGTGGCCAGCGATAGGTCATCTTCGGGGGTGGCCAGAAATTTCAACAAGGCAATCAGATCTTTCACCGCCAAGGGTTGGTCAATCTGTGCGCGGTCCACGCCCGCAACCGGCAGGCCAGAGGATTTCAGTTCGGATATAATCGTGTGAAATAAAGGCGATCGTCGCCGCAGCAAAATCAAAATATCCCCCGGCGTTATCGCGCGGCGGTTTTTTTTGGTTTCAATCGGTTCACCTTGGGCCAACATGCGTTTGATGCGCGCGGCAATGGCGCGGGCCAAACGGGTGATGTGGCTGTCTTCGGCGGGCACATCGCGCGGGTCTTGCCAATCGGGGGCTTTGGGGTCGGGCACATGTGTGATGACGGGCCATAAATCCACGCGCCCCGCCTTGTCGTCGAAAAAGGCAAAATGGTTCACCGCATCGCCAATGCCGCGTTTGGCGGGGCCTTGGGCAACATGGTCAACCAAATCCAGAATGGCCGGGGCGGATCGGAATGAATGCAGCAGTGCGCAATCTTGAAAGGGCGCGCCAATTTGGCCAAGCCGGGTTTCGAAATGGTGGCGCATACGATCAAACCCTTGCGGGTCGGCACCTTGAAAAGAATAGATGGATTGTTTTTTGTCACCCACCACAAACAGGGTGCGCGCCACATTGGTACGCGCGCCATCACCGGCGGCGAAATCTTCGGCCAATTGGGCAATGATATCCCATTGGGTTGGGCTGGTATCTTGGGCCTCATCGACCAAAATATGATCAATGCCGCCATCCAGGCGAAACAATACCCAAGATGCGGCCTGTTTGGTGGTCAGAAGATCGCGCATATAGGTGATTAAATCATCAAAATCTAACCAGCCGCGCATCTGTTTGGCCTGTGCATAGGCGGGCAGAAACACATGCGCAAACCCATGCAGCGCGGCGGTTTTGCGGGCTGTCATATAGGTTTGGCGCAGCGCGCGCGTGTCTTCGACCCGGCGCATCCAATCTTCAAGCGCATCCAAATCAGGGCCAAGCGCCTTGCGCACATCCGCATTGGCAAAACTGCCGATTTTGGCGGTAAAGGGGTTTTTCGCACCCTCGCCGGTTAGTAAAACCCCTTCTAGTATGGTCAAATCATTTAACGTTTTGGGGCCGTCATCCAGCGCATTAAAAACGCGTTGGGGGGTGCGTTGGTATTTGTTATTCGGGTCAAGATGGGCGGCAATGCGATGCGCAAGCGCTGTTTCACCGCCCAAAAAAACACGGGCGATGATGGCGTCTTCGGTGATGTCAGGATCAAGCCCAAACCATGTGCAAATATCGCCCCATGTTTGGTGCGGGCTAAACCCCGCCGCCTGTTTGGCGATTTCACCGGCCAATTTCACAAGGCCCACATCATCATTCAAATATGGCGCAATGGCATCCAGCGCGTCCCGCCCTTGGGGGTGATCGGCCAGATCATTCACCAAATCCCCAATTAACCGCGTAGATGTGCGATCATCCATTTCGCTAAAGCCGGGTGGGATCCCGGCTTCGAGTGGGAACCGCCGCAAGACCGAGGCGCAAAACGAATGGATTGTCTGAATTTTCAACCCGCCCGGTGTGTCGATTGCATGGGCAAATAACCGGCGCGCTTGGGGTAAAATTTCAGCGCCAAGATCGGCATGATCCACGCCAAGACCGGCCAATTCCTTTGTTAAATCGCAATCTGCCAACATGGCCCATTGGCCCAATTGTTCAAATAGGCGGTTTTGCATTTCCATGGCGGCGGCTTTGGTATAGGTCAGGCACAGGATTTTTTCCGGCGATACACCATTCAACAACAACCGCGCCACGCGATTGGTCAATACCCGTGTTTTGCCTGATCCGGCATTTGCCTCTAGCCAGGTTGATGTGTTCGGCAAAGCGGCCGTGATTTGTGCGCGGGTGGCGTCATTCATCGCGGTCACCAACGGGTTGGGGTTTATAAGATGTGGTGTGATCCCATTCGCCAAACCGGGCCAGATGATCATAATCATAGGCATGTTTTAATTTGAACATGGCCCGCCGCGACAAGAAAATGCTGTGTGGGTCGCGCATATGGATCAGGCGGTTTTTGAAATCGTCCAAAAGGGCGATCATGTCATCATGGGCGGGGCAGTGTTCAAGATTTTGCGGAGGGAACCCAAACCCCAAATAGGCGATTTTGGCGATCTCAACCGGGTGAGGCAGGCCAAAGGCCCCATGGGTGGCCATCAGGGCCTCTAGCCATAATTGTTTGTTGAAACTTTTTTCTTCGGCGGCACTTGGCACCTTAGAGGTTTTATAATCATAAAGCGCAAACCGCCCATCTTGCATCCGGTCAATGCGATCTGCCGTGCCGCGCAAGGTGACACCCGTGCCGGGGATATCCCATTCGGCCTTATGTTCCAAAAGCCAGGGCTGGCCTTGGGTGCGGCGCTTGGCCTCGGACGCCACGATATAGGTGGCGCTTTTGGCGATGCGCGCGCGCCACAAACGCCGCGTGGCCGGCCAAGGCGCGTATTGGGGCAATACCTGATCGGTGATCGTCATCAATAGGGTGTGTGATATGTCTTGGTCGGGCAGGCCATCGCGGGTTTGATCCACAAAATCCTGCAGAATTTTATGCAAGACCTGCCCCCGCATCGCCATATCGGGATCACTGCGCAAAGAGGCCAAAGGATAAAGCCGCAAAACCCGTGCGGCATAAACCGCATATGGATCACGGATCAGTTTTTCGACCTCGGTCACGCTTAATAGATTGGGCCGCGCATGGGCGGGCGGCGCAGGCGCGGGCCGGGGTGCGGGTGGGGTGTTTTTTTGGGCAGGCTCAATCAAGCTGGCTGCGTAGGCCAAATATGTTTCACCCCGCGCGCGCATATCCTTTAGCGCCTGTTGTGATGTGTCACTTGCCCCGGCCAATAGATTGGTCAAACGGTTCAACCATCGTGATGGAACTGTATCGGTTTCATCATCACGCAACGCGCGGGTTAGCCAGACCGTGGGCGCGCCGATGGCCTGTTGAAAATCATGCGCGGATAACCCAACGGCACGATCGGGCAGGCGCAAACCGGCCTGCGCGCGCATGGTGCGGTTCAACCACGGATCAGCCGCAGGCGCGCGGGGCCAACTGGTTTCATTCAACCCCGCCAAAATCATGGTATCGGCGCCTTGTACGCGGGCCTCTTGGGTGCCCCAAATCATGATATGCGCATGCGGGCGCAGGGCTTGGCGGGCCTGACGATCGCGGGTCAGGGCGGTGAAAAAGGCGATGTAATCTTGGGCGTTCATTTCGCCGCCTTCATCATGGGCGGCGGCGCGCAATTCATCCATCATCTGATGCAGGGCCTGGCCGTCTTCGCCATCAAACAGGCGATGTTGGCCTGCGTCATCTTGGGGCCCTGTGGCAATAGATTGCGCAAGCCCATAATGCAGCTCCACCCAATCGCGCACCTGCATGGGGCCTGTGTGCAAAGCGGGCTTTAGCATATGGTCAAATACCCAATCGGCCCAGACCTTTGCGCCGGGGTCATTTTGGCGGGTTGCGGCCCATTTATGCAAATCGTCCCGATCCGGCACATGGGCCGATTTGCGCAACAACGAAAGTTCAACTTCGCGGCTGCGCAACAAATGCAGGCCACGCCCCGCGCCCGAATGGCACACCGGATGTGTCAGCAGCGCCACCAACCGTTCGGCATTGGCCGGGCCTTGCAAAAGGGCCGCGACCTCGCGCAGGAACCGGCCTCCAATCACATCAGACAGGGCCGCGCCGGCACTGTTATCGGGGGTAATGCCCCACCGGCCCAAGGCGGCGGTCACTTGGCGGATCAGGCGTTGGTTGGGCGCAATCAGGGCAATGGTTTCACCATGTTCGGCGGCCTCACGCAGGCGCAGGGCAATGGCGGCGGCCTCGGCCTGTGGGTTGGGGGCCTCAATCAGGGTGACATCGCGAAAGGCATGATCCATATCGGCCAATATAGGGCCTTCGCGCAGCCATTGATCGGTGACAGGCGCAGGCCGCAATGCCAAAGACACGGCCCGGTTGCGCGCCCGGTTGGCCGGTGGGGCCGGGTGCCAATCGGCGATTTCGGCAGGATCAAGGCCCAAGTGATCGGCCAATTTAGACAGCCGGTATTGCGGGTGATCTTCGCCGGCTAGGCTTTCGTGTCGCCCCTCTAACAGGGCGCGCCATGTTGCGGGCGACATATCGCGGTCTATCCCTGGCACAATCACCGCGCCTTGGGGCAAATGGGCCACCGCCTGCATCAGGCGCGCGGTCGCCCCGCGTGACCCGGTTGATCCGGCAATGATAATGGGGTGTTGCGGCGGGTTGGTTTTCCAATGGCGCACCATATGCGTGACCATCAGGGTTTGCCTTGCCTCATGGGTTAGGGTGTTTTGATCTTGGGTATAGCGCACCAAAAGGGCGATAAATTGTTGTGATCTTTGCCAATATTTTGTGTCACCTTCGACATTGATGCCCAGAATGTCATCTGTGCTGACGTTTTCTTCGGCCATTTCGCCAACCAGATCGGCCAGCGTATCAGCCAAACCATAAAGCGATGATCGCGGGGCCAAATCAGGAAACCGATCAAGCAGATTTCCAATCGCTTGGGCCAGATTCAACCGCAGCGCCAAGGGCGACATCACCCTTTGCCGCCCCATGACAAAGCCCGTGGGCATATAGGATTGCACCGTTTTGATGCGCGGCATAAACCCCGCACCTTGGGCCATATATAGCGCCTGAACCCGCCGCTGCATCCGCCCATTGGCCACCAAAAGATCAACCCGCGCCCGATCATGCGCCTGATTATGCGGATGATACGCGGCAAGACGGGCATCTAGGCCTTGGATCAAACTGGCGCAGAAATCCGTGCCGATTTCGGTGGCAAATAGGCGCGGGCCTTGGGTGTTTGGGTCAAACAGCATGGGTTTTTATCATTTCTTCGGCTTGGGCAATGCCATCAGGATGCCCGACATCTGCCCAAAACCCCGGATAGATGCAGCCAAAACAGCGGCGCTCATGTATCATATCCTGCCATATGTCGCGCAGTGAAAACACCGTTTTTTGTTGCGCGGCGATGCGGGTGGTGTTGATGATTTGCGCACCGGTATAAACCAAGCCATTGGTGGTTTTGTCCCATGTGATATGGCCTTGGGGCGATAGGGCAAAATCGCCGCCACCATGGCGGGCAACAGTGCGGGCATGGGGCACCAGCAATAATAACGCATCCATTTGCGTGCCATCCCAATGCGCCGTTAAAATATCATGCGCCACAGGCCCGGCCCAAACCGCATCGGCGTTAAGCGTTAAAACCGGGTCATGCCCCAACATGGGCAGGGCTTGTTTGATGGCGCCGCCTGAATCCAGAATATCGGGATGTTCCAATGAAAACCCATGGTCGGGGTGGTGATGCATCAGGTAATCGCAGATCATATCGGCCCGGTAATGACCATTGACAACAACCGGGTTTGCATTGCCTGCGGCGGCCAGTGCATGCGCCAGTAACGGTTGGCCATTGACCGCAATAAGGGGTTTGGGTCGGGTGCGGGTTAAATCCCCCATCCGGGTGCCAAACCCGGCGGCCAATATCATCGCAGGCCGTGTCATGATATGGCTTGCCCATCTGCCCAAGGCGCGGTCAAGCGCAGGATTTCTGCCACCGGTTCGCGCAAATCGGTTAGCGCGGGGTCTTGGGCCGCACGCGCCACCAAACCAAAACAACGCGGCAAAAAGGCGCGATATGTGTTGGTTTGCCGGATCTGGGACAGTCGATGAAAAATTGCAATAATCCGCAAATTGCGCAGCAGCGATAAGGTGTTAATCCGCGTTTGGGCCTGCGGCACAGTCATGTGATGGATATGTGCAAACCCCGCAATCAACCCATCGCGCCAATCTTGTGGCACCGCGCGCCGTGGGTCATCCACCAAGGATGCCAAATCATAGCCCAAAGGCAACCCGACGCCATCCTGAAAATCCAAAATGCCAACACATCCGGCCCCATCGCGGTGGGGCAGCCATAGCAAATTATCGGCGTGGCAGTCGCGCAAGGCCAAAACCATTGGCCCGGCCGCATGATCGGCCAAAGCCCGCGAAAGGGCGCGATCAAGCGCGCCTTGCAGGTCTGTGCCATGGCCAATAAAGTCAAACAAAGGCGCGGTCATTGCCGTTTGTTCCGAAATATCAAGGCAGGCAATGCCGCCCGGCAGGGGGGCTTTGGCCAGAATGTGAAACACATCCTGCATCGCCCCATAGGCCCGATGGGCGGTATCAAGATCACTGCGCAGCAGTGCACAAAAGCTGTGATTGCCCAAATCTTCGATCAACATAAGGCCCAAATCGCGGTCAGCGGCAAAAATATCAGGCGCAGACAGGCCAAGCCCGCGCAGGTGACGGGCCAGCCGAATAAAGGCATCAAAGCTGCGTTGATCTTGCGCTGTGTCAACCGGGGCGATCATGAATATGGCGGTTTTGGCCCCGGTTTTGGCGTGCAGCCGCCTGTAATGCCGTGATGATGCATCTTGGGCAATGGCGGTTTGTGTGCTATCGGCCCACCCGGCCCGTGCCAGAAAAAGGGTCATGTGATCTTGTGTCATGTATGTATCATGATCTTTTCGATCCGCTGTGCAAGGGGGGCACCGGGGGCAGACCATAATGTTATGACACGGTGATCATGCACATCAAGGCGTGGTTCAATCTGTAGGCAAATGGCGGTGTTTGGCCAATCCGCCCCCCGCTGCGATGGCCATTCAATCAGGCAAATCGCATCGGATAATGCATCATCAAGGCCCAGTTCGATGATCTCTTGCGGATCAGATAGACGGTACAGATCAGCATGCCAAATTTCCACCCCATCGGGGGCATCATAAATTTGCACCAGTGTAAAACTGGGCGAGGGCACATCCAACCCGCCCGAAACCTGCCCGACCCGCGCCTGGATCAAGGCGCGCGCGAAATGGGTTTTGCCCGCGCCCATGTCACCATCTAATAAAACCACATCACCCGGCGTCAAATGCGGGGCCAGGTTTTGCGCAAAGACGGTGGTGGCATCGGGGCTATGCAGATGTATCTGGGCCTGTTTGGCCCATTGCGCAGGCAAGAAAGGCGGTTTGGTGTGATGAAAATCTGGCATCTGGCCCTTGGTCAAGATATGATTTGCGCAGTGGCATGTGATATGGATGTGTTGACAGATGAAAACCACAAGATCAATGCGCCATCCGGGGCGATGCGGGCCTGATATTGCATATGGCGGCCATCTTTCATGGTGAATCTGCGCTGATGCGTCTTATCTATGTTCCGGGTTGAATGGGTCTGTTCCAGATCATGCCAAGGGTCTGCATCGGTGGTATTTTCACGCCAGATGCGCACCGCATCGGCAAAGATCGCGCCTTTGGTTTTGTCAATTACATGCCCCCAAAGGTCGCTATAGGCCCGGTTGCAAACCGCGTGGTCGTGATTGCGCGAAAACGCAATCATCGCAATGGGAACCGCGTTTAACGCAGATTGATGCAGCGCCAAATCTGTTTGAAACTGCCGGGTGAAAGACATGCCCGATGTGATATCTTCGAATAACAATGCCAATGCGCCATCGGGTTGCGGGCGGCCCATCACGCGGTATGTATCGCCATTGGGCAGGGTCCAGATGTCTTGGTAGGTGCCGTTCTGCGCGCCGATTTCCAACCGCGACATGTCTTCGCGCCATGTTCGGTAATCTTTGGGTTCGGGAATGCGCTGCCGGTCGCGCAGCGCATCAAGAAACGCCTTTAGGGTGGGGCGTTTTAGTAAAAACGGGGCCTCGATCATGGAATGTTTCAAAAGCGCGGGATTGAATGAAATCAATTCGCGCCGTTTATCAAATACCGCCAAACCAATGGGCAATTGCGCAAATGTAACCGATAAGGTTTGCATGAAATTTTGATGGGCGGTTTCGGCATCCACCAATGCATCAATCGGGTGGGCCACACATAATGTTGTGCCATCTTGTCGGAGCTTTTGCGCCACTTCGAACCAAGTTTGGCCATTATGGCCATCGTCAGGGCCAAATTTTATACGATGCGGTTTGTCTTGGGGCGCGTTGGATAAATCAAACAAAACCGGCAGGGGCCATGGCGTTTTTTGCCCCGTTTGTTTTTCGGCCAAATCGAAATAGGCGGCATTGGCCCATGTGATCTGACCCTGTGCCGATATCGCCCAGATAAGGTTGGAACATAAGTCAAAGGCATCGCGCAACATGTGCAATTCATGATACGCTTGTTGGGGCAATGTGCCCGCCGGCCTGTTTGTGCCATGATCGGGGGGCAGGGTTTGTAGATCCACAATCAACCGATCGCCATTTTGCCAGCCCGAAATCACGATATCATCCGGCCCGAATTGCCCTGTCAAAGTGAAGGATTGCCCATGCGTTTTAAGGGCATGCATTTTGGCCGCCCCATCTGGATGCATGGCATAAATTGATCTTGCCAATGCATCAAACGCCGCCGGTTGTGTGACATCACCGCCCAGTAAAATATCGGTGTCATACGGATCAGACGTCAAAGACCCGTTACGAAATTCATAGCACCGCTTGCCTGCCCAAATCGGGGGGCGCGCATAGGGGCTGCGTCTTGCCCCAATCCGATACAGCCCATAAAAACCGGCCAAAATCACTATGCTGCATGTTAGGCTAATCAGGCCTGTCACAATCACATCTGACCAATTGAGTGGCATGGGCTTTGATCCTGATGTTGTGGTGGGTTAGATCGCTGTGTTTAGATCGCTGTGTGTGGTTGGTTTTGACCCAATGGTTTTTTTGTGTCTTCATCCAGCAACCCGATTGTCGCCTTAGGCCAAACAACCCCGGCGATTGCGCCGCGTTGATATAGGCGGCCATCCTGGCGTGACACATCATCGGATGCATTGGCAAAGCTAACATGTGCGCCCGCGCGTTCCAACAAGGTTTTGGCGATGAACACCCCCAACCCCATGCCTTCATAGCCGGGGCGTTTTTCGGGGGTGCTATGGGTGCGTCTGCGCAAAAACGGATCGCCCAACCGCCCCAAAAGATCAACAGGGTATCCCGGCCCGTCATCAATAATATGCAAGGCGATTGTATCATTGCCCCATCGGGCTTCGATCCAGATTTGTTGATCGGCAAAATCAATCGCATTTTGTATCAGATTACGCAGCCCATGCACAATTTCAGGTTTGCGCCAGATCACCGGTTGATGGGGGGGGGCGTCTTTTTCGGCGCTTATGTCGTAATTTATGGCAATGCCGCGATGTTCATGTGGTTCTGCGGCCTCGCGGATGATGGCCCCCAAAGGGGCCGAACGCATATGCAGATCATCTTTGCCTGCCCGCCCCATGGATCGCAATATATCGCGGCACCGATCGGCCTGCGTGCAGATCAATTTTGCATCCTCCACCCAATCGGGGTGATGGGCCAGATCGTCTGCCAATTCGGATGATACCAATTTGATGGTTGCCAAGGGCGTGCCCAATTCATGCGCGGCCGCGGCAACAACACCGCCTAGATCCGTTAATTTTTGTTCCCGCGCCAATGCCATTTGTGTGGCCAGCAAGGCTTGGCTCATGCGGTGGGTTTCTGAACTGACGCGGCGCGCATAGACAGACAAAAACACAATACCGATCACAATCGCCACCCAAAACCCGGCAACAAACAAACCGGGCAATTCAAGTTGCGTGCCCATGGCATCGCGCAAAGGCAGGTGGAAAAATGCCAAAACCGACACCAGAATAACCGCCAAAGCGCCCAAAATAATGGTAGATCGCAATGTCAACGCCGTGGCCGAAATCGTCACCGGACCCAAAATCAGTAATGCAAACGGGTTGTTCAACCCACCCGTCAGGAATAACAAAAAACACAATTGCGACAAATCAAACAACAACATGAACATCGCATCGCGATCATCAAGGCGTTGATTTTCCGGAAAAACATTTGTGGCCACCAAATTTGACAAAACCGATGCCCCAATCGCCAAATAACAAAAACCCAACGCGATGCTGAGGCCTAAATAAAAGCTTGCGACAACGATTGCGGCGGTTTGGCCTAAAATTGCCAACCACCGCAAAAACAACAACGTCCGCAGCCGAACCCAGCGGCTGCGTATGTCTTGGTGCATCAAAATTTCGGCGGGGTCTGTATGCGCCATATCGGGGCTTTCTGTCACATCTGGGCAGTCATCATTTGATAAAGCCCTATCTTTAGGCGAACAACACTTAAATGCTTATTCAGATGGACAAGGTGATGACGCGTATTTTTGCAATTTCTTCGGTTGTGGGTCTTGGTGTTATGGTTGCGGGTGCGGTTGTGGCCATTGTATTGGGCCAGCCGCGCGGTGATGGTGATATATTTGCCCAATGTCGCAATTCTGTTGTGGCCGGTGGGGCAGGGGCCATTGGGGGGCCGTTTAGCTTGGTCAACACATCGGGCCAAACCGTGACCGACCAAGATGTGATCACCGAACCGTCTTTGGTGTATTTCGGCTATACATTCTGCCCGGATGTGTGCCCGCTTGATACCGTGCGCAACGCCGAGGCCGTGGATATTTTGCAAGCGCAAGGCCAATCCGCCACGCCGGTTTTCATCACCGTTGACCCAAATCGCGATACGCCCGATATCGTGAATGCCTTTGTTGATAATATCCACCCGCGTATGATCGGATTGACCGGAACCCCAGACCAAACCGCCGCTGCCGCCGATGCCTATCGGGTGTATTACCGATCCCACAACGATGGCAGTGACCCCTATTACCTGGTCGATCATTCGGCCTTTACCTATCTGGTTTTGCCCGATTATGGCTTTGTTGAATTTTTCAACCGCGATGTGTCACCCGTGGATATGGCCCAACAGGTGGGTTGTTTCATTGACGCAGCGTCCTAGACTTATCCTAAATGTTTGACCGCAGATAATTGTTTTGCGTAAAACAGCGAAATGTAACATGAATATGGGGGCCGAAAATGGCAACCGACCATAGCCTTGATAAAATCGGGCCTGACAAGTCCCTTTTGCTTGTCGATGATGATGAACCGTTCTTGAAACGTCTTGAACGCGCAATGGCCAAGCGCGGGTTTGATGTTGAAACCGCGGGTTCTGTTGCGGCGGGCCGCGCGATTGCAACCGCGCGCCCCCCCGCCTATGCCGTGATTGATTTGCGCCTTGAAGATGGCAATGGTCTTGATGTGGTCGAAATTCTGCGCGCCCGCCGCCCCGATAGCAGGATCGTGGTTTTAACCGGTTATGGGGCTATTGCCACGGCAGTGGCGGCAGTCAAAATTGGCGCAACGGATTATTTGTCAAAACCGGCGGATGCCAATGATATTACTGCGGCCCTTTTGGCGGCAGATGATGAATTGCCCCCGCCGCCTGAAAACCCGATGTCAGCAGATCGTGTACGATGGGAACATATCCAACGCGTTTATGAATTATGCGACCGCAATGTATCGGAAACCGCACGGCGGTTGAATATGCATCGGCGCACCTTGCAGCGTATTTTGGCCAAACGGTCGCCCCGATGATGGTGTTTTCATGATGGCAAGGCGTTTTTTGGGTCTTATTGGGGTGTTTATTTGTGCCGCATTGGTGGCCTGTGTGCCGGCCACCCAAAGCACGCGCCCCTCAGATATCGGATCCTTCGAATTAGACAGCGCAGGCATCGCCCCCAATGGCACTGATTTGCGCATTGATTTTGGCCGCGCACAGCCGGGCGTGATTGAAACCGTCACGCGTTTGATGGGGCGCGCGCCGGTGCAGGTATCCACAAATACGCAATGCGGCGCCGGGCATGTGACGGCGGCCCAATGGCGCGGTGGGTTGGTGTTGAACTTTATGAATCAAACCTTTTTAGGTTGGGTCAATGAGGACGCATCGCTTGGTGTGGTGGGGGGATTTCGGCCCGGTCAGGCGCGCGATGATATGCCCAATGTCAGGTTTGAAACCACCAGTTTGGGTGCGGAATTTGGCAATGGCCAAATTTTTGGCCACGATGGATCCGGACAGC
>CAZPSB010000033.1:0-8163 GCA_964589025.1 uncultured Jannaschia sp.
CAAGCCCGCCCAAAACATCGGTATGAATGCCGTCACCCACGGCCAAGATGCGCGCATCGGGTGTGGGTTTGCCGATTTGGTGCAATCGCCGCCGGGCCAGATCGTAAATCGGCGGATGCGGTTTGCCGAAATACAGGCTTTCGCCGCCCAATTCCGTATAGAGTTTCGCCAAAGCCCCCGCGCACCATTCGCGCGTTTCGCCGCGGTCAACCACGATATCAGGGTTGGCACATAATAGTTTTAGCCCCTTTTCGCGCGCCAGCATCAATTGCGGGCGCAGTGTTTCAGGATCAGCATGTGGATCAAACGGGCCGGTGCACACGACGCCTTGGGCGTGATCTAGATCAACGCGGATGATATCGGGCGCATCTGGCATCAAAGACATGCGTTCGAAAAACGGGTCGTCTTCGGCCTCTCCTATATGCCAAATTTTGGTGCCCACGGCGCCGGCAAACATTGCTGCGCGCGCGCTATCGCCGGATGTGGCGATGATATCCCAACACTCATCGGGCACGTTAAAGCTGCGCAATTGATCCCGCACACTGGCGCGGGGGCGGGGTGAATTTGTGACCAACACGACCGTTCCACCCGCCGATTTGAATATTTGCAATGCGGTCACGGCCTCGGGCAGGGCGGTGATACCATCATGCACACATCCCCACAGGTCACAAAACAAGGTGTCGTAATGGGTGGAAATATCGCTTAGCGCATCAATGATTTGGGTCACGTGTAGGATCCTTGGCGACTATGGGGTCATGTTCGGTGTGGGCTTATACCAAAATTGTGCGATTGAAAATTGCCTTGGGCAAAAATGCTTGTGATTTGGGTGTGGGCTTGGCAGATTGCCGATATGACAGCGCCAAAACCACGTTCAAAAATTCGCCTGGCTGTGCGGGGGCTTTTATTGCTGGATGATAAATTATTGTTGGTGAATGCCTTTCGCGATGGTCAAAGCGATTTGATGTGCGCACCGGGTGGCGGGGTAAACCCGCATCAATCATTGCCCGATAATTTAATCCGTGAATTTCACGAAGAAACCGGGTTGGATATATCGGTTGGTGCGCCTTGTCTGGTGAATGAATTTCATGCCCAAGACCATGGGTTTCATCAGGTTGATATCTATTTTCGGGTGACCTACCGGGCCGGTGATTTGTCAAATGATTGGATTGACCCCGAAGGCGTGGTGACCCATCGCCAATTGGTATCACGCGGTGATATGGCGCATTTACGGTATAAACCCGACAGTTTGGCCCAGATTGCATGGGGAAATGAGAGCGTGTTTTATGATCCGTTGGAGCCATTGATTAACTAAGGCTAGGCCGCCAGAACGCGCGCGGCCAATGCGCCGGTCAAATAGGTGAATTGCCCTTGGCATATTGTGCCTTCGATCCTGTGCGCGGTGGTGTTGACAATGGTCAAATCCGCGCGTTTGCCCGGCGTGATTTCACCACGATCCAATAGGCCCAGAATGCGGGCTGGCCCGGTTGATATCATCGCCCAGACCTGCGCGAATGGCATGCCTAGCCCCATCAGTTTCATCGCCGCAAGGTGCAGCGCAGGGTAGTGATAATCGGAAACCAAACCATCAACGCCGCCTTCCATCACCAGATCTAACGCAGATTGTTTTTTCTTATGCGATGCCCCACGTACCACATTGGGCGCGCCCATCAAAACGGCATCACCTGCCTGTTTGGCGGCCTGTGCGGCCTGCGCGGTTTCGGGAAATTCGGCAATATGCGCGCCCATTGCGTGGTAAAAGGCACGGCTTTCGGGGGTGGCATCATCATGGCTGCCAAGGGTCAGGCCGCGTTGCATCAGGGCCTGTGCCAAATCAGGCAGCGCGCTGCGCATACGGGCGGTGTTTTCATGCAGTGTTTGCAAGAGTGCATGATGGGCCTGCGGTGATCGCCCGGCCTTGAGCGCCTGACCCGTCAGGCGTGGCGGGGTACGGGTTTTGGCCAATGCATCATGTGGGATATGATCGTTAAACACCACATAACCGATGGCATATTCATCCACTAACTTTAGGATATCAGGGTAATCATCAACCATGCAGATTTCGACGCGCAATTGCAGCCTAAGGTCGGTTGCTGTTGGGGTTTGGGCCATGGTCTGTGCCATGGTTTTTGCAAAATCGGGGCCGCGCATGCCGCCTTCCCACGAATAAAATTGCGCAAGCACCGCAGTGGTAATGCCATTGGCGGCCAGTTCGGCCTCAACGTTGCGCAGGCCATTTGGCCCCACCTTTCCCATGCCGCGCCGGGGGGCAAGGTGGCGTTCAAACCCATCGCCATGCAGATCCACAATGCCGGGCAAAATCATATATCCGCTTAGGTCAATGTCTTTGCCCGCGTGATCGGTGATGATCCCGTTTGCCAATCCAACCGCCCCGTTATGTTCCAGACCTTGAGGGCGCAAAACCTGTGCATGGGTCAGGCGCATTGGCGCAGGCCTAGCCATGATTGCCGGCCTGTGGTGGTGTTATCATTTGGGTGATTTGTGCGACTTTGTCGTGCAACAAGCCAACATCGCCCAAGGTTTCAACATTTAATCGCAACAAGGGTTCAGTGTTTGAACTGCGCAGGTTGAACCGCCAGTTTTCAAAACACATGCTAAGGCCATCCAGCATATCGATGTGGTCTGCACCATCATGAAACTGATCATAAATGCGCTGTGTCACGGCCTTGGCATCGGTGACGCGAAAATTGATCTCACCCGATGAAGGATGTGCGGCGCGCATATCGTCAATCATAGATTTCAAACTTTGCCCCGATTGCGATAGGGCATTGATCACCAATATCCATGGGATCATCCCGCTATCGCAAAACATGAAATCGCGGAAATAATGATGGGCTGACATTTCACCGCCGTAAACCGCATTATGGTGGCGCATGGCCGCCTTGACCAATGCATGACCAGTTTTTGAAACGACCGCCTTGCCGCCTGCGCGGGTGACAATGCGTTGCGTATTCCACATCACGCGTGGGTCATGCACAATGCGTTGACCCGGTGCATTGGCCAAAATGGCGCGTGCCAACACGCCCACGATATATTCGCCCGCGATAAAATCACCCGTGTGATCAAAGAAAAAACAGCGGTCAAAATCACCATCCCACGCAATGCCGAAATCGGCGCCATGGGCGCGCACGGCATCTGCGGTGACGGGGTGGTTTTCCGGCAATAACGGATTGGGAATGCCATTGGGAAAACTGGCATCGGGCATGTGATGCAGGTGCGTGACCTTTAGGGGCGCGCCTTTGGCGATTAAGGCATCACAGATTGCATCAAATGTTGGCCCTGCACATCCATTGCCTGCATTTGCCAGAATATGCACCGGCTTTAGCGTTGGGATATCGACAAAAGCGCATAATTTTTCAACATAGGCCGGGCGGCAATTGATCTGTTCGGAGTCCCCGCTTTGGGGCGGGCCAATATCGGGGGGCGCGGCGGTGTCGGTTTCGATGGCGCGAAACACATCATCGGGCAGGGGGGTGGCGCCGGGGCCGACGATTTTGAACCCGTTATAATCAATCGGATTATGCGACGCGGTGACCATGACACCGGCATCGGCGGCAAGGTGATCGGTGGCAAAATATACCTCTTCGGTGCCGCATAGGCCGATATCTTTGACATTGGCCCCTGCGGCCTGCGCGCCCCTTGCCAATGCCGCCGATAGCGCGGGCGATGACGCGCGTATATCACGGCCAATCACAATTGTGGCGGCCTGCAGGTTTCGCACAATCGCCTTGCCCAGATCAAAGGCCAATGCATCATCCAGATCGTCGCCAATTTTTCCGCGAATATCATAGGCTTTGAAACACGAAAGCGATGCCATCTCTATCTATCCTTAAATGTGTTCTTGTTAAGCCCGTATAAAATAAACGGGGCATGATGATGCATATCCAAAGGTATTTTCATCAGATCAAAGGCATATGTAGCAGCGGCAATAAACCCAAGACCCGATTTTGAATATATATGGTTTTTGAACATAAAACAGGGTTTGTTTGTCACGGTGTATTGTCTTTTGCATCCATAACACCCTAATAGAACACAAAGTTAAAGATCCGTGTGTGCCCGGATAAATTGATAAAGGATATGTAAATATGGAAGCCTTCGCGCAGTTCATTCCCTTAATTTTGATTTTTGTGATCATGTATTTTTTGTTGATCCGCCCGCAGCAAAAAAAGGTTAAAGAACATCAGGCCATGGTGGCCGGCCTGCGCCGTGGCGATGAAATCGTGACCCAAGGCGGGTTGATCGGCAAGATCACCAAGGTCAAAGATGACGCGGTTGAGGTTGAGGTCGAACTGGCCGATGGTGTGCGTGTGCGCGTTATTCGCCAAACGATTGCCCATTTGCGGTCAAAAACCGAAGCCGTAGACGCCTAAATTCATCTGGTCACCGGGCCGCTTGGACGAGATTTCAAAATGCTACAAATCCCCTTATGGAACCGATTTGTTATTATATCGGTTTTAATAGCGGGCATTGCGCTGGCGATGCCTAATCTGTTTTATGATCGGGTGGAACGGCATAATGATGCCGTGGCGGCCATGGATGGCCTTGGCGAATCTGACGAATTGCCGCCCGAACTTATGGCCGAACTTGCGGCGGAACGCCAAGTTTGGCCCGGGTTTTTGCCAAACACATTGGTCAATTTGGGCCTTGATCTGCGCGGCGGTGCGCATTTATTGGCCGAGGTTCAGATCCAAGATGTATACGCATCTCGGATGGATGCGTTATGGCCTGATATTCGCGACGCCTTGCGCGATCTGCGCGATGAAATCGGCACCATAAGACGCCAAGACAGCGCGCCAGATGAAATTCACGTGCGTATTAGCCAACCCCAAGGCATGCAGGCCGCCCTATCGGCGGTGAATGCTTTGTCAGAACCTGTGTTCAGTCTAACCGGCGCGGGCGCGCCGACATTGGATGTCACGGCGCAAGGCGATATTATGATCGTCACGCTATCAGATGCCGAACGTCAGGCCACCGATACCCGCACCATGCAGCAATCCGTCGAAGTGGTTCGCCGCCGTGTCGATGAGGCCGGAACCCGCGAACCCACCATTCAACGCCAAGGCCAAGATCGTATTTTGATCCAAGTGCCCGGTGTGGGATCGGCGCAGGAATTGAAAGATATCATCGGCACCACCGCCCGGCTGACATTTCATCCGGTTGTATCGCGCACCACAAACCCCAATGCCGATATCACATCCCGGCAATTATTGCTGCCTGACGCCGAAGAAGGGGGGGGCTTTTATATCCTTGAACGCACCCCCGTTGTCACGGGTGATGATCTGGTCGATAGCCAACCTTCGTTTGACCAACAAACCAACGAACCCTTGGTGACATTCCGGTTCAACAGCGCCGGCGCACGCGCCTTTGGCGATTATACCGCCGCCAATATCGGGGCCCCTTTTGCCATCGTGTTGGATGATGAGGTGATACAAGCCCCCGTTATTCGGTCTGCCATTCCAAGTGGATCGGGGCAGATTTCGGGCGGTTTCACGGTGCAATCATCAACGGATTTGGCGATTTTGCTGCGCGCTGGCGCGTTGCCTGCCGAAATGGTATTTTTGGAAGAACGCACCATTGGCCCGGAATTGGGCGCCGATAGTATTGCCGCCGGGCAAATCGCGGCTTTGGTCGCTTTTGCCGCCGTGTTGGTGTTCATGATCCTAAGTTATGGCCTGTTTGGCACATTTGCTTCGGTGGCCTTGATATTGAATGTGGCCATGATTTTTGGCCTTCTGAGCCTGCTAGGGGCGACGCTGACCTTGCCGGGCATTGCCGGTATCGTATTGACGATTGGTATGGCGGTGGATGCCAATGTGTTGGTGTTTGAACGTATCCGCGAAGAATTGAAAACCGCCAAAGGCCCGGCGCGGGCGATATCACTTGGCTATGAACGCGCGCTTAGTGCGATTGTCGATGCCAATCTGACAACCTTTATCATCGCTGTGATCTTGTTTGCCTTGGGGTCTGGCCCGGTGCGGGGGTTTTCGATCACATTGGGGATCGGGATTTTAACCTCGGTCTTTACGGCAATTTACGTTACGCGTCTGTTGATTGTCATCTGGTTTGATTGGCGCCGCCCCAAAAAGATTGAGGTTTAACATGCGTTTGCGTTTGGTTCCTGAAAACACGAATTTTGATTTCTTTCGCTATGCCCGCGTGACATTCGGGGCGTCAATTGTGGCGATGGTTTTGTCAATCGCGGTCTGGTTGTCTTTTGGCCTGAATTTCGGCATTGATTTTCTTGGTGGCACCACCATCCGGACCGAAGCATCCGAACCCGTCGATATTGCCGCCTATCGTGGCGCATTAGAAGGGCTGGATCTGGGTGATATTTCCATCGCCGAGGTTTTCGACCCAAGCTTTGGCCCCGATCGTCACGTCGCCATGGTGCGCATTCAGGCCCAAGATGGCCAGCAAAGCGTGGCCTCACAAACGGTTGAGGCCGTGCAAAATGCCCTGCGCGGGGTTGACCCTTCGATACAATTTCCCAGTGTCGAATCCGTTGGACCCAAGGTTTCAGGCGAATTGATTACAACCGCATTAATCGCGGTTGCCGTATCACTGGCCGCCATCCTGTTTTATATCTGGATCCGGTTTGAATGGCAATTTTCGGTAGGGGCCGTTGCGGCATTGATCCATGATATTGTGTTAACAATCGGGGTGTTTTCGATTTTGCAGATCCGGTTTGATCTGGCCACAATCGCGGCCCTTTTGACGATTGTCGGCTATTCGATCAATGACACGGTGGTGATTTTTGACCGGCTGCGTGAAAACCTGATCAAATATAAAAAACGCGCTTTGCGTGATGTCATGAATATGTCGGCCAATGAAACGCTTAGCCGCACATTGATGACATCGGGCACAACATTATTGGCGCTTTTGGCGTTGCTTGTGTTGGGCGGGGATGTCATTCGTGGGTTTGTATTTGCGATTTTCTGGGGTGTGATTGTGGGCACCTATTCATCCATCTATGTTGCCAAAAACGTGGTTTTGATGATTGGCGTCAAGCGCGATTGGACAAAAACAGAATCGAAAACAGGCACGCAATTCAACACACCTGATGCATAATATAGGGGGGTGGTGTTGCGATAGGGTGGATGCGCGCACATCCGCCTGTTTAATGTGAATTCAAGGTGCGGGCTGACAAATGCCTGATGTGTTGGTATTGTTTTGATTATATACCGGCAAATGATGCCTGCATGGCGGAGACATTGAAATGAAAAAAATATCCCTTTGTGTTATGGGCTTTGTGTTTTTGGGCACTGCGGCCTCTGCGAATTGTATGAACTATACCGACGGCAGCACAACCCAAGCGCCCCCAGAATATAATATTTGCTATGATGGCGTTTGTGAGGTCACAACAGTGACCTATGAATGCGCAAACCAAAGCGGCGTATCACGCGGTTTTGCCAATGGATGGGAATTCTATTATGGCGCTAACGGGGAATATGTCGTGGGCCGGCAGGGGCAAGTTTTGGATATTGCAAAACGCACCCCCCTAGTGTTGGATAATCAACAGCCGCTAAGGCCGTTTCACACATAGGGGGGAATATGCCCGAACTGGCCGATCTTATTCCAATTCTGTTGTTAATCCTTGCAATTGGCGCCTTTGCGGGTGTTGTCGCGGGCATGTTGGGTGTGGGCGGCGGCATTGTTTTGGTGCCGGCGTTTTTCTTTGCGTTTCAGGGCATGGGGTATGCCCCATCTGATTTGATGCAAATTTGCGTCGCCACATCATTGGCGACAATTATTGTCACGTCGCTGCGATCTGTGCAGGCACATCACAAAAAGGGCGCGGTCGATTGGGCGATCTTGCGGGGCTGGGGGCCGGGTATTGCAATCGGCGCGGCCAGTGGCGTTGTCGTTGCAAATTGGCTTAGCGGTGCGGCGCTGATGGGCGTGTTTGGCGTTTTGGGATGTTTGGTCGGTCTTTATATGGGGTTTGGCAAATCCGAATGGCGGTTGGGTGATGCAATGCCAGCAGGGGCAGGGCGCATTGTGACATCGCCCATGATTGGCCTTCTATCGGTATTGATGGGCATTGGCGGCGGCAGTTTCGGCGTGCCGTTAATGACACTTTATGGCGTCGCGATTCACCGCGCAGTGGCCACGGCTGCGGGCTTTGGCGTGCTGATCGCAGTGCCT
>CAZPSB010000033.1:8173-11128 GCA_964589025.1 uncultured Jannaschia sp.
CCATCCCGTCTGTCATCGGGTTTTTATTGGCATCCGGCCCGGTCGAAGGGCGCCCGCCCTTGACCATTGGTCAGGTGAATCTGGTGGCCTTTATCTGTGTGATTGCCATGACCTTGATCACCGCGCCTTTGGGGGCAAAACTGGCCCATGCGATGGATCCTAAACCGTTAAAACGGGCCTTTGCGGTGTTTATTATAATCATGGCACTTAATATGATGCGCCTTGCAATATTCAATTGATATATAGAATTTTTGTCATGTTTCGCGGCGTTTGATCCGCGCGGCGCGCCCGCCCCGGCGGGTTTGATGCAACACGGCGCGGTTGGGCAAATCTGCCAAAATATCATGCCGCGTTTGGTGGGTCATGCCCGCCCAAGCGGTTATTTCGTCAATGGATCGCAGACATCCGGTGCATAGCCGCGTTTCGGGGTGGATCACGCAGATTTTGATACAGGGGCTTTCGGCCTCATCTCGTTTCCAAATATCATCTGTGTCAAGGTTTTGGGTCATGGGGCCACCCCAAGATGACGCAGCCTGTCTAATACACCCTGCAAAATATAGGTCGCGGCCACGGCGTCGATGACCTCGGCGCGGCGTTTTCTGGTCATATCAGCGGCCAGCAATGCCTTTTCGGCGGCGATGGTACTTAGGCGTTCATCCCAAAATGTGATAGGCATGGCGGTAAATTCAGGCATGCGTTCCAGATTGCGCGCAAAGGCGCGGGTGGATTGGGCGCGGGGGCCTTCGGTTCCATCCATATTGCGTGGCAGGCCAAGAACCACCCCCACCGTGGCGCGGTCTGCGATGATTTTGGCCAGTTCAATTGCATCAAGGGTGAATTTTTTGCGCTTGATGGTTGTGACCGCATTCGCCGTCATGCGAAAGCTGTCAGACACGGCCACACCGATGGTTTTGGTGCCTAGATCCAGGCCTAAGATCGCGCCATCCGGGCCGATTTGGCGGGTGAAATCTTCGGCAGTTTCAAAAATCATTCGCGACACTCAAATAAGGGGGCGGCGGCCTGATTGATCACGGTGATTGCATCGGGCACCAAGGCAAAGACCTGCAGGGCTTCGGCGTGGATGATGCGCGCGTTTTCTGTTTGGCCCAACACGATATAGGCCGCGATCAAACGCGCCCAATCTTGGGCCGGTCCGCCATCACGTGCCAGACGATCGGCAAGCGATGCCACCATGGCTTGTACCATTTCGGCCTGATCTTCACGGCTCAGATTGGCGGCATCTTCGATTTGATCGGCACTAGGTCCCGGCGCGCGGGCGGTTTGAACAAAATCCATCAAAGGCTCGGGCGCGCCGGCCAAATAGGCGATATCTTCGATTTGTGTCATAATCGGGCCAATCCATGGTGCGTTGGGGGCAGAATCGATGACCAAAGCCCGCCAGATGGGAAAGGCCAAATCGGCCCGCCCTTGTTGGGCATACATCTGACCCAGATAATAGCGCCCCTTGCCATGGGTGGGGTCATGCGCCAGGCCCGCCCTAATCGCGCGTTCGGCCTGTGGTGACACATACCCGCCGGCGGCGAAAATCATCAATTCCGCGTAATCCACAAAATCATTGGCATTGGCCTGATCGCCAAGCGCGGCAACCAGCCGGCCTTGCGCGTCATGGGCGGCGGCATAATTGCCAAGGCGGCGTTGCCCATTTGCCAATAGGCGAAGGCCCTGAATATCACCGGGCCGATCGGTCAGGGCGAGGCGCAATTGTTCAACCAATGCGGCATATTCAGGGTCATCTGGCACGCCTTGGCGAAACGAAACCTGGGTTTCGGCATCGGCCTGATCGGGGCGCATGGCGCGGATATTTTCGATTGTGGCAATGCGGTTTTGCAAGGGCAGGTCGGGATAGCCCGGTTTGCCGATTTGCATATATATGCCCGCCGCCCCCGCACAGATCAGCCCCAAAAGCCCCGCCATGATAAAGGCGGTATAGGGGCCGGTGCGTTGGTTGGTGCGTTGGTTGGTGCCGGTTTGTGTTTGCAAGGCCTGATCGGTGGCCAGAATGCGGCGCGCAATTTCGGTGCGGGTGCGGGTGGCCTCGTCCTGGGTTAGGATGCCACGGGCGATGTCGCGGTCAATTTCATGCAGTTGATCGCGATAGACCTTTTGGTCATAGGCGGCCTCGGCCTGTTCGGTATCCGCTTTGCGCAAAACCGCCGCTGTTATAATCACAATACATGCGATTGAAACAGCCCCGGCCACCAGAATAAATGCCATATCAGACCCCATATGATAAAAGCGTAGGAAATCCTATACGCTGTGTAGGGTTATGTGAAAACCTGCTTTTAAAAAACAAGGGGTGTCGTTAAAATCATGGCAACTTGCCGCAGCGTCGTATTTTGGATGTAGGATGTCGCGCCGGGCCAGCCGTATAACCGTCATCTGTTCAATCAATGAAACAGTTTCCAGGAGATTTCACATGCGTCGGTATTCTGCTTTTGCCATCGCGCGCGAGGCCTTTCGCCACCACACAGGTTGGCAACGCGCATGGCGTTCGCCTGCGCCCAAACCTGCCTATGATGTGATTATCATTGGTGCCGGCGGGCATGGGTTGGCCACGGCCTATTATTTGGGCAAAAATCATGGCATCACCAATGTGGCTGTGATTGAAAAGGGTTGGCTTGGGGGTGGCAATACAGGCCGCAACACCACGATTATCCGGTCCAATTACCTGCAAGATGCATCGGCGGCGATTTATGAAAAGGCGCGCGGGTTATATGAAACCCTAAGCCAGGATTTGAATTATAACATCATGTTTTCGCCCCGTGGCGTGATGATGTTGGCCCAAACCGAACATGAAATCCGTGGCTATCAACGTACCGCCCATGCCAATGCATTGCAAGGTGTGACAACCGAATTCATTTCGCCCGCGCGGGTCAAGGAATTATGCCCGATCATCAATATAGATGGCCCGCGTTACCCTGTTTTGGGTGCGTT
>CAZPSB010000033.1:11138-15040 GCA_964589025.1 uncultured Jannaschia sp.
GTTATGGCAGGCGCGTGGCGGCACCGCGCGCCATGATGCGGTGGCGTGGGGCTATGCGCGGGCGTGTTCAGACATGGGGATGGATATCATCCAACAGACCGAAGTCACCGGCATCAGGCGTGACGGCGATAAGGTCGTGGGGGTGGAAACAACCCAAGGCTTTATCGGATGCAATAAGATGGGCATTGTGGTGGCGGGCCATTCGGGTGTGTTGGCCGATATGGCCGGTTTCCGTCTGCCAATCGAAAGCGTCGCGTTGCAGGCCTTAGTGTCGGAACCCATCAAACCCTGCATGGATGTGGTGGTCATGGCCAATACCGTACATGGCTACATGAGCCAATCCGACAAGGGCGAAATGGTTATTGGTGGCGGCGCGGATGGGTATAACAACTATACCCAACGCGGTTCTTTCCACCATGCCGAGGAAACCGTGCGCGCCTTGGTTGAAACATTCCCCATGATTTCGCGCCTGAAAATGTTGCGCTGGTGGGGCGGAATTGTCGATATGACCGGCGATCGGTCGCCGATTATTTCCAAAACGCCGGTTGAAAATTGTTTCATCAATTGCGGTTGGGGCACCGGCGGGTTCAAGGCCATTCCCGGGTCAGGCTGGGCTATGGCCGAATTGATGGCCAAAGGGCATTCGCCACTGGCCGCCGAATTCGGCCTGGACCGTTTCCGCGAAGGCCGGTTCATCGATGAAAGCGTCGCAGCAGGGGTGGCGCATTGATGGAATGGTCATCTGAAATGGCGCTTAATCTTGTTTCTTTGAACCAGTATAATGATTTGGCGCATAAAATTCGAGAAAAGCTATATGTTACACCCGAAGAAATTGAGCGTTCATATGCAAATCTGAGGCTTTGGGTTCCTAAACCTGAGAATGACGAAACAAATGATGTGATACACCTTCATCGTCATCGGCGTTTTTTAGAGAATCATTACAAAACCGCCAAGCGCACCGCGCGAAGCACCATTTTTGCGGCATCACTTTCATCGGTTGAGCGATTTCTTATCCTTCGCATGGGCTACAGCGCGCATACCAAGTACGGGAAAATAATTGATGGTTTGAAAACACGTATCGAGTCCTCTGCGGGGGAACAAAAGAAAGATGATCTGACCCAAAAGCTATGTAAACTCGACAAATACCGTATCGCCAGAAATAAAATCCTTCACCAAAGCGACCTTATCAATCCAAGCGAACTTAAAAAATGTGAAAAGAAATTTTATACGGACCCAATTCAACCGTATTGGTTTGAAAAAGTGGCTAATTCTTCTGACTTGTTTGAACTGATCATTGGTGAGGATGGTTTGTCAGATTTTATAAGTTTTTTGATAATATTGTCTGATGAAATT
Organism: uncultured Jannaschia sp.; assembly: GCA_964589025.1. GTDB lineage: Bacteria > Pseudomonadota > Alphaproteobacteria > Rhodobacterales > Rhodobacteraceae > JANSYL01. Next base: position 12,492 of record CAZPSB010000033.1, read on the forward strand.
GATCAAATGTTGAGGGATCAAAAATGTTGATCCTTGAATGTTTATTTCGCGCATCCTTTTTGATGGACTTAACCTTGTGTGTGTATGCCGCCCATAAAAGTGTGTGTATCTGCCCCCACAAGCGGCCGGGGGCGGCCCTTGATCGTCTGAATGCTGCGTGTGTGTCGCTCTCTTTACTTAAATCGCGCCATGCATTTGCCAACCATAAACCAACCTGTTCAACCGTTACTGCGCCGTCCCCCGGCCCGGCGCGCGCCCTCGTGTCTGGAGGTATAATATGCTAACCTTAACCTGCCCCTATTGCGGCGCGGATGCCTGCGAAACCGAACTGACCCCTGGCGGTGAGGCGCATTTGAAACGTCATGGCCCCGGGTCCAGTGACAAAGATTTTGAAGCCTATTTATTTCTGCGCCCCAATGTCAAAGGTGTGCATTTTGAACGTTGGCGGCATACATGTGGATGCGGCAAATGGTTTTTGGCCGCGCGTGATACCGCAACGCTTGAGGTATTTGGCACATATTCCGCCCAAACCCTTGAACCGCCCGCAGATATCATCACAAAAATCCGCGCCAAACGCCCCGATTGGAACCTGACATGAGCACACGCCTTGCCCGTGGCGGTCGTTTGATTGAAGCTCCACTTTTCACGGCAACTTTCAAAAAAAGTGCTGTTATCTGGATTTCGATTAATTTTTTTATTAACATTTGTGTTCTGAGCGCGCTTGGATGGGTGCTGCTGAATTACAATTTCGGATTGCTTGAGTTCGTAGCATTTGGCTTTTTTGTATTGAGGTTCTTTCTCGGGATATATTTTCTTACTGTTAGACCTGCGCCGTTAACGCTCTATTCTGATCGAATAGAAATGCGTATTTTGTTCAAAACAGTAATTCCGATCGAAAAAATTTCAGGGCTCTGTGTGCATCCAAAGCGTGGCGATATAGCGTTTTATTACAATGATCCTGAGCAAGGGCATGAGGTTCCAATGGTAATATCGTGGAAATATATTGAAGAACATCAAGATGATATACTTGAGGCTATCCGAATACATTATGGTTTTGTTTTGAAGGAGCCCAAGATATGAGCACACGCCTTGCCCAGGGCGGTCGTTTGATTGACCGCAGCAAACCACAGAATTTCACCTTTAACGGCAAGGCGATGAAGGGCTATGCCGGCGATAGTCTGGCCGCCGCACTTTTGGCCAATGGGCAAACGCTTGTTGGTCGATCCTTCAAATATCACCGCCCGCGCGGCATTGTGACATCAGGCGCCGAAGAACCCAATGCGCTTATGAATTTGGGCCAGGATGGTCGGTTTGAACCCAATCAACGCGCCACCACAACCGAATTATTTGATGGCTTGCAGGCGCGCAGCCAAAACCATTGGCCAAGCCTGGAATTGGATATCGGGGCGGTAAATTCATATGCCGCCAATCTTTTGCCGGCCGGGTTTTATTATAAAACCTTTATTCATCCCCGCGCGGCCTGGAAACATCTGTTTGAACCTTTCATCCGCCAATCTGCCGGTTTGGGGCAGGCGCCAAAAGATCGTGATGCCGATCGGTACGAACATTTCTATGCGCATGTCGATTACGTCATTGCGGGTGGGGGGATCGCCGGTTTGCAAGCCGCGCTTGAATTGGGGCGCAGCGGGGCGTCGGTTTTGGTGTGCGAACAAAACGCCCATTGGGGCGGGCGTTCGCCTGTAGATGGGGTCGAAATAGACGGCAAACCCGCCCAAGATTGGGTGGAGACAACCCTGAAAACGCTTGAATCCATGGATAACGTGCATCTGCGCGCGCGTATCATGGTGGCGGGTGTCTATGATCATGGCTATGTTTTGGCCTATGAACGTGTGAATGATCATGCGCCATCCGATACCGCGCCGCGCCATCGGTTGTGGCGCATTCGGGCGGGGCATGTTGTATCGGCCACAGGCGCGTTGGAACGCCCGCTAAGTTTCGCAGGCAATGATGTGCCCGGCGTTATGTTGGCCTCGGCGGTGCGGGATTATTTGGTGAATTACGCTGTGTCGGTTGGCGATCGTGTGGTTGTTGTGACCAATAATGACGATGCGTATCGCACCGCGATTGCGGTAAAAAAGGCGGGGCTGGATGTGCCCTGCATCGTGGATGTTCGCCCCACCGCCGATGGTGATTTGGCCGCGCAGGCGCGCGCGCTTGGCATTTCCATCAAAACGGGGATGGGCATTGCCAGTGTGATGGGCAAACGCCATGTGACGGGTGTGAAACTGTGCCGTCAAGTGGGCGAGGGCGCGGTCGTTGAAGATGTGTCTTGCGATGTGGTTGCCATGTCGGGCGGGTGGTCGCCGGTGGTGCATCTGTGGTCGCATTGCGGCGGCAAGTTGAACTGGGATGCGACGCAGGCGTTTTTCCGCCCCGATCATGCCCGCCCGCCCACCAATCAAAACGGGCAGGGGTTTGTCACATGCGTTGGCGCAGCCGATGGCGCATTATGCGCGGCCGATGCGCTTGGCAATGCTGCCAATTTGACCCGCGCTTTGGCCGGGGTGGCGGGTGATGCGGCTTTGCCT
>CAZPSB010000034.1:0-1991 GCA_964589025.1 uncultured Jannaschia sp.
GAGGAAGATGAAATGAATGGCGATTTAGTTAATGTAGAACGAACTGTTTACACATGGGAAGGTAACGGAGATTTAACTGAGAATATTAATTATGAATGGAATGCTGAGATTGAGGCTTGGGATCCAATGATAAAAATGGTGCCTTTTTATAATAATGATGTTACTGCAGAGGATTTGGTGCTTCCATTTTTTGCTGATGAGCTTGAATTCTTTCTAAAATTGCTTGTTGCTCAGATACTGTAACTTTTAGATAAAGTGCTAATCGTAATAAAGCATCATAAAAATAAAACAAAGGAACTACAACCAGCCCCGTTACTCCTCCTAAAGAATTTTCTGCTATTTTGGCATGATTTAATGCCATGGTTTGAAACAATCCCGCGCGTGGCAAATGCGCGGGATTGTTTCGGTGTATATCATAAAGGTTTATACGCATTCGGGTGGCATGTCGGTTTGTGCAACCTGTTGGGCCCATGTCATAAAATTTTGTATGGCTGCAATATGGGCGCGATTGGGCGTACAGGATATATAATACCCGGTTTGAAAATCTTGGTCGCCTTTCGGCCATTTCCCAAGCCGCCCTTGATGCACAAGTGTTTGCGTAATCGACCGCCACCCAAGCATCAAACCCCGCCCATCCAATGCGGCCTGTACGGCCTGCACGTAATTGTCAAAGGTTTCCCCGGTTTGTTTAGGGTGATCCAGGCCAATACGGGCACAATACCCGGCCCAATTTACCCAATTTTTCATCGCATCATTGCGCACATCAATCAAAGGCACGGCGCGCATATCGCCCGCCTTTATGGCCCTGTCTATGACATCAGGGCGCCCAACCGGGCAAACACATTCATCAAAAAGCCTGTGCGTTGGCCCATCATTCCAACCCCCGCGCCCATAGCGCAGCGCGATATCGGTTTGCCCAGATAAATCGGGGCGGTCTGTTGGGGGGGCTTGGATATTCACGGTAATGCCGGGATGGGCGGCATAAAACCCCGATAGGCGGGGCATTAACCAATGCGTGGCCATGCCAATCGTGCAACATAGGGTGATCTGCGTGTCGCGTTTGGCTTGGGCATCGTGCAAATCGGATATGGTATCGGCGATGATATCTAGCCCATTTTGAATGCTTTGGGCCAATTTTTCCCCCGCTTTGGTTGGTGTTGCGGGTTTTGTGCTGCGATCCATAAGGGCAAGACCCAAATCATGTTCAAGATTTTGTATGGATTTTGATATCGCAGGCAAAGATACATTAAGCCGCCCCGCCGCGCGGCGCATAGACCCCAACCGGTTGACCAATTCAAATGTTTGCAAAAGCCTAAGATTGGGCAGATCTTTCATAGGTTAACCTTTTCGTTAACTTATATTCACTTATTTCCACCTTTTTTCAAATCTATTTTTGATCATAAGGTAACGAAATTAAAATGTTTCATTCTGCTAGGCCCGCCCATGAATGTTGTTACACCGCCACAAAATGTGACCCTAAAGGATAACGGTCTTTGCCTAACCATGCCGAATGCACACATGGCGTATTTTAATTATTATTGGTTGCGTGATAATTGCCCGACCTCGTTCAATTCCACGACGCGCGAACGATCCTTTGATATTTTTCATCTCAAAACCCCGCCTGTTGCGCAATCGGCATGGGTTGATCAAGGTGATCTTGTCATCGAATGGGCGGGCGAAGATCATATCACGCGCTTTCCCGTTGAAACCTTGCAGATTTATACCCAAGGGCATGCGCGCCCTGACCCTGCGGATTTACCCCGCCAGGCGTGGTTTGGGGATCATTTCGATCATGTCACACGCTTTTCGCTGGCTGAATTGCAATCTGATGATACCAAACGGGCCGCGTGGTTAAAGGCCATGATTATCGAGGGCATTTCGATTGTCACCGATATGCCCGATACAGATGCCGCCCTAACCGATTTGGCGCATTTGGCCGGCACCATTCGACCAACATTTTTTGGCGATTATTTTGATGTGCGCACGCATAT
>CAZPSB010000034.1:2001-14593 GCA_964589025.1 uncultured Jannaschia sp.
CAACAAATACCGCCTATACCGCCGCGGCCCTTGAATTGCATACCGATGTGCCCGCCGAACAATCCGCCCCCGGCATTCAATATCTGCATATGCGCGCAAATAGTGTGAAAGGTGGGTTGAATTTATTTGGCGATGGTATGGCGGCGGCCAATGATTTTCGCACCCTCGACCCAGAGGGGTTTCGGTTGTTAAGTGAAACCAAAATTCCCTTTTATTGCGAACATGATGATTACGATATGCGCAGTTACCAACGCGTTATCGAATTGGATCAACATGGCGCGGTATCGGGCCTAACCATTAGCCAACACATGCTTGATTTGATTGATTTACCCCAAGATCAACTTGATGCCTATTACCCGGCATTTTGTCGGTTTGGTCAACTTTTGCAAGATGACAAATACATTATGAAATTTACCCTAAAGGCCACAGAATGCATTGTATTTGACAATCACCGCATCGTGCATGGGCGCGCGGCCTATTCGGCAACCAGTGGTGAACGATATCTGCGCGGCACCTATACCGACCGCGAAGAAATGCGATCAACCTATCGCGCGTTAGTGTCGAAAGGGCGGTTCACACAATGACAATGCAACACGACCCCCAAGATATATCGACCCTTCGCCAGGATTTGGCCGCCGCTTTTCGCCTATGCCATAAATTCGGCTGGAGCGAATCCGTCGGCAATCATTTTAGCGCGGCAATATCACAAGATGGCAAAGACTTTTTGCTTAACCCAAAATGGCAACATTTTGCGACGATTCAGGCCGATGATCTTTTGGCCTTAAACGCGGATGATGAAACCATTATGGCGGGGGATGATGCGCCCGATCCATCGGCCTGGGCGGTGCATGGCACGCTTCATCGTGAAATCCCGCAGGCGCGGGTGATTTTGCATTGCCACCCGCCCTATGCAACGGCCTTGGCCTGTTTGAAAGACCCAACCTTGTTACCGATCGACAATAATACCGCCCGGTTTTGGGGCCGCGTCGGGTATGATTTGGAATTTGGCGGCATTTCAGATAGCGCCGAAGAAGGCCGGCATCTGGCCGCCGCCCTTGCCGGGCACACGATTTTGGTGATGGGCAATCATGGCGTCACAATCACGGGGCAAACCGTTGCACAGGCCTTTGAAGATCTTTATTTCTTTGAAAAAGCCGCGCAAACGCAAATTTTGGCTCTGTCAAGCGGGCGGGATTTATCGATTCTAACCGATGAGGTCGCGCAAAATACCGCAAAAGGATGGCAGGCCTATCGCGGTATGGCCGATAAACATTTCGAATATCTCAAATCCACATTGGGGGCGGAATAAGGGCCGTTTTGCCCCGGTCATGGCCATGGTGATTTTGCCCGCGCTATGTTAGATGCATAGGGTCATATTTGTGTTCACATGACCCAAAGGCCCGCCATGACAGATCAAACCGCCATTTTGCCCGATGACCCGCAAGATCAAGATGCCTATGCGCTTGATGGCAATTTGCGCGCTGCCCTGCGTATCGCGGTTGAGGCCCAAGACGGTGATGCCATTGATGCCTTGATGGCCCCGCTGCACCCGGCCGATATTGCCGATTTGTTGGAACAGGTTTCCGGATCTGAACGATCGGCGTGGTTGGCCTTGTGGTCACGTGGCATTGATGGCGATGTGTTGTCCGAACTGGATTTTGCGCTGCGCTCAGATGTGATCGCCCTGTTGCCCGCCGATGTGTTGGATACCGCAATCCGCGATCTTGATTCGGATGATGTGGTGGATCTGATCGAAGATTTGGAAGACCATCAAAAAACCGCCCTTTTGGATGCGCTTGACCCGGTGGATCGTGTGGCCGTCGAAAAGGCGCTGACATATCCCGAAGAATCCGCTGGCCGTTTGATGCAACGCGAAGTCGTGCACGCGCCTGGGCATTGGCAGGTGGGCGACATGATTGACCATTTGCGCGCCCATAAACGGGATTTGCCCGATCAATTTTACCATGTGGTTTTGACAGACCCCAAAATGCGGCCCATTGGTCAGGTTGGGTTGGGGCGGATGATGGCCTCGGCGCGGGAAACGAAACTATCCGATATTGCCGAAAATAGTTTTCGCATCATTCCCGCCACCCAGGCCGAAGATGACGTGGCCTATGCGTTTAATCAATATCACCTGATTTCGGCACCGGTGGTTGATGAAGATGGGCGTTTGGTGGGGGTGATCACGATTGATGATGCGATGATCGTTTTAGATGAAGCCGCCGCCGAAGATATTTTGAAACTGGCCGGTGTGGGCGAAGAATCAAGCCTATCTGACCGCGTTATAGATACCACAAAACAACGCTTTCCTTGGTTGTTTGTCAATTTGGCCACGTCGATTTTGGCGTCACTTGTGATTGCCCAATTCGAAGACGCCATCACACAGATTGTGGCCTTGGCGGTGTTGATGCCGATTGTGGCGTCAATGGGCGGCAATGCTGGTACGCAAAGTTTAACCGTTGCCGTGCGTGCGATTGCCACCAAGGATTTAACCCGGTCAAACCTGTTGCGTGTCATTGGCCGCGAAGCCGCAGTGGGCCTTGTCAACGGGTTGATATTTGCCGTTGTGATGGGAATTGTCGGCTGGGTTTGGTTTCAAAGCCCCGCTTTGGGTGGGGTGATCGCGGCGGCAATGGTGGTGAATTTGCTGGTTGCGGGTCTGGCCGGTATTTTGGTGCCGATTGTGTTGGACCGTCTGAAAATTGACCCGGCCTTGGCCTCGGGGGCATTCGTCACCACCGTAACCGATATTGTTGGCTTTTTCGCCTTTCTGGGCTTGGCCGTTATCTTTTTATTATAACCGCAGATCTTATTGGTGTTCAATTGGGCATGGATAAGGTGTTTGTATTGCCATTGCGCACATAAGTGACGGAATTTTCTGTGATTTGTGTCACGCGCCCACGATGCAGGCGGTCGCCCACACCCACACGCACAAAGCGGCCCGAACTTAACCGAACGGTTGCATAACGTTGTGACGCGCTGCCTGTGACGCCGATCAGGCTAATTGTATTTAACCGAATGACATTGGCTTCGGTTGCCGCACGCGCCACCGACGCCACTGATGGGATATTGGGCCGGTTGGCAATGGCCGCTGGAATGCCGCCCCCTTGGCGGGCGGCGATATAGCTAGGCCTTTGTTGGGGGCGAATGATTGGGCCGATATTGGACAGTTGCAGTTCAATAAGTTCAGGTGAAAAATCAGGCCGCTGGCGTGGTTGAATTTGGCTTAATTCTTCGATGGTTATGGGCGGTTCTACCGCAGCGGCACGTTGTACAATCGCATCTGGCCTAGGGCGGGCGATGATTGGGGGGGCGCCAAAAATCACGGCAACATCGCCAATGGGGGCGATAAATTGTTCTTCGATGCTTTCGGTTACATTTTGTGGCACGACGCGCGGGGCATCCAACAAATTTGGTCTGGCAAAAGACACATCGGCAAAGGATGCAGGCACAAGATTATTTACTGTCAATGGCGCGCCAAAGCTGGACGGCAAAGCCGACACCAACTGATCATCATGGGCGATCGGCAAATCAATTGCGGCCAGAACGGTTGTGAAATCTTGATCGCCAAGGGGGGTATTGTGTGACGGCGTGGTTTGATTTTGGTTTTGCGCCTGTGCCCTATCATCACCTTGTTGTGTGATGTTGGATGGCGGCATTAGTGCGTCTGTGGTGGTATTGGCCGTCTGGTTTTGAGGCAAAGCCGTGTCTTGGGGCATAAAGGCAACCGCCCAGATCACGCCAATGCCAATCACCAATCCGATCACACCCAAACCGGTTTGCACCATGCCCCGTCGCCATGATGCAGGTGCCGGCGGGGGCGGGGTTTGATCTTTGGGATCGGTATTTGTATTTTGCAGGGCGTGTTGTGTATCAACCCCATCATTGGCCGCATCTTGCGTTTTATCCGCAGCCCAATCATCGGCCCCGTAAATAAATTCTGGCCAATGTTGATCGGGCAGGGTGCCGAAAATCAGCACATCTTTTAGACCCGTATTTGCCGCGGGCGTTGCGCCAAAGGCGGCATCGCCAAAGCCATGTGTTTGGGCAAATTGGCGCGCTTCTTGCAATGTGTCTTTTGCAACGGTCGCAATGGCCACATGACCATCGGCTATTCTTTGATAGGTATATTCTAAATCATCCACCGCATAAGGCGTGATGCGGGTTAGTTGACTTTCGATATCCCTTGAATTCAGGTCTTCGTCCAAAGGGTGATCGATAAGGGAATACAGGATCTGGTCATCGGGCAATATGAATAGGCATTCGCATTTTTCGCCAACACGTTTGGCGGCATCGGCGCGCATACCGGCCAGTTTCGCCTCCATATCGGATGCGCCAAATGCCGTTTCACCCAAAATCGCCCAATGGCCCGCATCTTGGCGATGCGCCAAAGCGATTCGTTCAGGCGACAGAAACAATGCCAAATTAATTGTCAAACCCACACCTCATGCGTTGTGATGAAGGTATATATCCCTGATTTACCATGATACATCTGCTAAATCATTTCCCCCAATATCCATATACACCAAAATAAATGGAATCGCAAAGTGGTATCACCAGCCGGGCGATATGCCCGGCTGGTGCAGGTTTTACCCGGCTGCGATGGTCAGCGCGCGATCAAGATCGGCGATCAGGTCATCGGCATCTTCGATCCCTATTGATACGCGCACAACATTTGGCGCCGCCCCTGCGGCCTTTTGTTGTTCGGGCGTTAATTGGCGATGGGTTGTCGATGCCGAATGAATGATCAGGGATCGCGTATCGCCCAGATTTGCCACATGGCTAAATAAATCAAGGGCATCCACCAGTTTCACGCAGGCCTCATAGCCGCCTTTCAGGGCAAAGGTGAACAAGGCCCCCGCGCCTTTGGGGCAGACATTCTTGATCCGCGTGTAATAGGGGGATGTTTGCAACCCGGCATAGGTGACATGGTCAACCCTTGGGTCATTTTGCAACCAATTGGCAATTTTCACCGCATTGGCCACATGGCGTTGCATGCGCAGCGATAGGGTTTCAATCCCCATCAAAGTGTAATGCGCGGCCTGGGGGTTCATTGTCATGCCCAAATCGCGCAGGCCAATGGCAATGCCATGAAAGGTAAAGGCCATCGGGCCAAAGGTTTCGTGAAATTTCAACCCGTGATAGGCGGGTTCTTCGGCGCTGAGGCTGGGGAATTTATCATTGGCGGACCAATCGAATTTGCCCGAATCCACAACACACCCCCCCGTTACCGTGCCATTGCCGGTTAGATATTTCGTGGTCGAATGCACAACCAATGTCGCGCCTTGTTCTATCGGGCGGCACAAATAGGGCGTGGCGGCGGTATTGTCGATAATCAAGGGAATACCCGCCGCATCGGCAATATTGGCAATGCCACGAATATCGGTGATATACCCGCCGGGATTGGCGATGGATTCGCCAAAAATCGCGCGGGTGCTTTCGTCAATGGCACCTTTCACGGCGTCTTGATCATCGAAATCCACAAAGCGCGCCGACCATCCAAAGCGTTTGATCGTTTGGCTGAATTGCGTAATCGTGCCACCATATAGCCGGGTTGAGGCCACGATGTTGCATCCCGGTTGCATCAAGGGAAACAAAGCCATGATTTGCGCCGCATGGCCCGACGCGCAACATACCGCACCAACACCACCCTCAAGCGTGGCAATACGGTCTTGTAATACCGCAACGGTTGGGTTGGTCAGGCGCGAATAGATGAACCCCACCTCTTTTAGGTTGAACAACGCTGCCGCATGTTCGGCATCGCGAAACACATAAGCCGTGGATTGGTAAATCGGCGTTTGTCGCGCCCCGGTTGCAGGGTCAGGCCGGGCGCCCGCATGAATTTGTTGGGTGTCAAAGCCATAGCTTGGGCTGGTGGTCATGTTTGGCGTCCTTTGGATTATGGGCGAAATTGTGCCGATCATAGGCTTATGTTTGGTGCATCACAATCACCAAACAGATTTGGCACCTGTTGGCACTAGACGCGAGGGCCGGGATAGGGCAAAACACGCATAGTTTACGAAACCGCTAAGGCAGATATGGTGATGTTTGAGTTTTTGAAAAGACTTGTAACATGGTGGAATGGTCAAACCATTGGCACCCAGATTTTCACCATGCGTTATGGCGTGAAAATGGGCCAAGATGCGCAAGGCAATGTCTTTTATAAATCGCGCAAAGGCGATCGCCGATGGGTGATTTTCAATGGCGAAGCCGAGGCAAGCCGCGTTAGCCCCGAATGGCACGGATGGTTGCATCACACATGGGATGACACACCCACCGAAAAACCTTTGGTGCATAAAACGTGGGAAAAGGCACATATGCCCAATTTGACCGGCACAGATGCGGCCTATGCGCCAGCGGGGTCTTTGCGCCGCAGCGCCCCAAAATCGCGCCGCGATTACGATGCGTGGTCCCCTGAATGATTCCGGTAATCAACAACACACAGACAGGCAAATAGATGGCAGAAAAAGAATATAACCTGACCGAAGTTTTGGTGGGTGGTGTGGTATTGGCCGTGGCCGTTGGGTTTTTCGCATATGCGGCCCAATCAACCGGCATGTCAGGTGGATCCGATAGTTACGAATTGACCGCATCATTCCGCAGCGCCGAAGGCATATCGGTTGGCACGGATGTGCGTATGGCCGGTGTGCAGGTCGGATCGGTCACAGATATGTCTTTGCATCCTGAAACCTTTCAGGCCGTCACAACCTTTACAGTGCAAGGGGATTTGGAAATCCCCGATGATAGCGCATTGGCCGTTTCATCCGAAAGCCTGCTGGGTGGCGCATTTCTTGAAATTTTACCCGGTGGGTCGCCTTTTATGTTGCAAGCCGGTGATCCCATTGTCGACACACAGGGATCGGTCAGCCTGATCACCTTGTTGTTGCGGATCTTTGGCGGTAATAATTCGGAATGATGATGCGGTGGTTTGCTGGCACGGTTTGCGCGGCCTGTTTGACCGCAGGGGCCGTATTTGCGCAACAATTCGATAGTTTTGATTCATCGCCTCTGTTTGACGGGATTCAGCTTGGCCCTAATGATGGTCTGGGCAATGATAATGGCACAGCGCAGGGGTTTGGCGATGACATACGCGATGCTTTGCAAGATGCCGCCACCCCCCTTTTCCCGGGGACAGATACCCCGGTTACATCTGTCATCGAACCCAATACCATTCAGGCCCAAGGGGCGGTTTTGCGCGCGCTTGATAAAATTGTGGGCCGTCCCGCCGATATCGAATTGCGCCTCGGCGAGGCCGTTTTGTTTGGCCGTATTGCCATTCGGTTGTTGGAATGCCGCGCCCCGATGGATGATCCCGCATCAGATGCCTTTGCCCATATACAGGCCTTTGATCTAAACGGCGAAACATTGTTTGATGGCTGGATGATCGCATCCAGCCCCAGTTTGAACGCGCTGGAACATCCCCGTTATGATGTCTGGGTTTTATCCTGTGGCGAGGGCGGTGAATAGACAGTCGATAAAACATCATCCGGTGTGGCATTTGGTGGGTGCGCCCAAAAATTTGCACTGATTCCCATCGCGTGTTTTAGCCGCGCCTGATAGGCCAGCCGCGGAATTTCAACCGCGCCCAATGATTGCAGATGTGGCGTGATGAATTGCGTATCAAACAGGTGAAACCCGCCCCATTTCAGCCGCGCCACCAAATATGTAAGCGCGATTTTTGATCCGTTTGTACGGGGTGACACCATGCTTTCGCCGAAAAAGGCCCCTGCGATGGACAGGCCAAACACGGCCCCCGCCAATGCCCCATTTTGCCAAACTTCAACCGAATGTGCATGGCCACGGCGGTGCAAATCTTGATAGGCGTTAAAAATATCTGCATTGATCCATGTTTCTTCACGATCTGCGCAGGCCGTTACGGTGCCTGCGAAATCATGATTGACCAACACCTGAAACCCGCCTTGCCGGATTTGGCGGCGCAAACTGCGCGCCACATGAAACCCATCCAGCGGAAAAATACCGCGTTGGGTTGGATCCACCCAAAACACATGCGGGTGATCGGCCGCATCGGACATTGGAAAAATACCTGCTGCATAGGCCCGCAACATGGTATCAGCCGTTAATTTTCTGTCTTTTGGGTCAAGCAGATCATGCGCCATGATATAGTAATTAGCGCGATGATCTGCAAAGTCCTGAATTAATTTAATCGGTGCTGCATTTGGCACGGGGGCTTAATCAAGATGGGTTTCAAGCCAGTGTTCCAACCAGTGAATGGTATAATCCCCGCTTTGCACATCGGGTTCATTCAGCAGTTTGTGAAACAAGGGTATGGTGCTGTCGATACCATCGACGATCAATTCACCCAAGGCACGGCGCAGGCGGGCGATAGCTTCGGGGCGGTCGCGGCCATGCACGATTAATTTCCCGATTAAGCTATCGTAATAGGGCGGGATTTTATATCCGTCATAAATCGCGCTATCCATCCGCACACCCAACCCGCCGGGCACATGGTATTGTGTGATCAAACCGGGTGATGGTGTGAAATTGGGTAATTTTTCGGCATTGATCCGCACCTCAATCGCGTGACCATTCACCGATAAATCATCTTGTGAAAATGACATGTCTTGGCCTGCGGCCACGCGAATTTGTTCGCGCACCAGATCGACGCCAAAAATTGCCTCAGTCACGGGATGTTCGACCTGAAGGCGGGTATTCATTTCGATGAAATAAAATTCACCGTTTTCATACAGAAATTCAATCGTGCCTGCGCCCTCATACCCTAAATCGCCAACGGCCTTGGCACAGATTTCACCAATGCGCGCCCGCGTTTCGGCGGAAATAGACGGGCCGGGGGCTTCTTCGAAAACCTTTTGGTGGCGCCGTTGCAGCGAACAATCGCGTTCGCCCAAATGCACGGCCTTGCCGCGGCCATCGCCAAAGACCTGCACTTCGATATGGCGGGGGGTATCAAGGTATTTTTCCAGATAAACTTCGTCATTGCCAAAGGCGGCCTTTGCCTCGGACCGGGCGGTGCGAAAGGCGGTATCCAGATCATCGGCGGTGCGGGCCAGTTTCATACCGCGCCCGCCACCCCCGGCGGTGGCTTTGACAATCAACGGATACCCGGTTTGTTCGGCCACTTGGCGTGCGGCATCCATATCGGGCACACCGCCATCCGATCCGGGCACACAAGGCACACCCAACTGTTTCATGGTATCTTTGGCAGTGATTTTATCCCCCATCAGGCGGATATGTTCGGCGGATGGGCCAATGAATTTAATCCCATGATCTTCGACGATTTGTACAAAATTCGCGTTTTCACTTAGAAACCCATATCCGGGGTGAATCGCCTCAGCGCCGGTGATTTCACATGCAGAAATCAAGGCCGGGATCGACAGATAACTATCGGTGGCCGAAGGCGGGCCGACGCAGATGGCTTCATCTGCCATGCGCACATGCATCGCGTCACTATCTGCAGTGGAATGCACGGCCACGGTGCCCACACCCATTTCACGCGCTGCCCGAATAACACGCAGCGCAATTTCACCCCGATTGGCAATAAGAATTTTCTTAAACATCATACAATGCCTATTCGATGATCATCAAAGGCGCGCCAAATTCAACCGGGCTGCCATCTTCGATGACGATCCGTTTGATTGTGCCTGCACGGGGGGCGGGGATTTGGTTCATGGTTTTCATGGCCTCAATGATCAACAAAGTTTGCCCCTCAGATACTTTGTCGCCCACCGATACAAAGGCAGGCGCGCCGGGTTCGGGTTGCAGATACACGGTGCCAACCATTGGCGATGTCACTGCGCCGGGGGCCTGTGCGGGGTCATCATTTGCGGCGGGTGCGGCGGGTTGTGCAGCCGGAGCCGCAGGGGCCGGTGCGGCGGCAACGGGTGCGGCGGCGGGTTGGGCCGGTGCGTGCATGACGGTGGCGGTCTGGCGTGACAAATGAATATCTAGAACATCATCTTCGCCATAGGCGCGGTTGACGTTCAATTCTGTCAAATCCTGTTCGTTCAACAATTCGGCCAAAGCGCGAATGAATGTGATATCTGTTTCGTGGGTTTGTTTTGTCATTTTTCCCCTCACAATTCGTATGAATGTGCCAATGTTGATATTTTTATACTCTGTACACCAGCAAATCCTGATCGAAAAGGGATAGGCGGGGTTCAAGGCGGAAATATGCGAAATAAAATTGCTTTTGTGATCGCCCTTAACTTTCCTCCCTTCAGTCTTGATGAAAAAAATAAAATGGGCAAAGAGTGGTCAGGTTTAGAATGGGCCTATGCCCGGTTAGGAGATGTATTTACCGCACGTGTTCCAGCCGAATTATCACAAAAAATAAGTAAAGCAGGTACAGATGCCGATATTTATATTGCCGATTATAATATTTATATGGGACATCTCTTAACGAATGATGACGAAAAATTATTTCCCGAAGACATGGTTCTGTTATCACACTGGAACTTACGTGATGAAATTAAATCGAACTATGCCAACCAGGAAAATGGCCTGGAGAAACAGGAGATGATATATGATGTAATGAAACACATTATTCACCAAACCATTCCTGAAAAAATAATCAATACCGGGGAGTTCGACTGGAATCCTTCAGAAAATAAGGTCTATAAAAACGGGGAAGAGGTTGAGTTTGAACAGGAGCCAGATACAAGGTACCTACAGGTAATAAATAATTTCCAGGCATTAAAAGCCACCGATGAATTCTATCCGGAATACAATACGTTTATTAAAAGAAGTTTTTCAGGCAGTAAAGAGATTCCCCAGCCAGAAGTTGAAGCATTGTTTGATGAATACCTTTCATCTCCAGTGGCTGTGGAGGTTGGAAAATTAATCAGCAAGCGCCTGGGGCGTGATTTGAAACCCTTTGATATCTGGTATGATGGATTTAAAGCAAGAAGCTCAATTTCAGAAGAAGAGCTCAATCAGATTACCCGCAAGAAATATCCTACGCCCAAAGCATTGGAAGAGGATCTGAATAACATTTTAATAAAACTGGGATGGTCTGAGGAAAGAGCTGCATTTATTGCTTCGAAAGTAACCGTTGATCCTGCCCGGGGATCGGGACATGCGTGGGGTGCACAGATGAAATCGGAAAATGCACATTTACGAACACGTGTTGGTGATAAAGGAATGGATTACAAAGGATATAATATTGCCATTCACGAATTCGGACATAATGTAGAACAAACCATCTCGCTGCACGATGTGGAACATTATATGATCGAAGGGGTTCCCAATACTGCTTTTACCGAGGCGCTGGCATTTATTTTCCAGGCCAGGGACTTACAATTGTTAGGTATTACCAATGATAATCCTGATAAAAAATACCTGAAAACCCTGGATACCTACTGGTCTGTATTTGAAATCATGGGGGTTTCAATGGTAGATATGAAAGTATGGAAATGGCTGTACGAAAATCCAACGGCAACCGAAACGGAATTAAAAGAGGCAACCGTACAAATTGCTAAAGAGGTATGGAATAAGTATTATGCTCCGGTATATGGAATTAAAGACGAACCTATCCTGGCAATATACTCCCATATGATTGCCAGTCCGTTGTATTTGGCCAACTATTCCTTCGGACATTTAATTGATTTCCAGATCGAACAGTATTTGACCGGCAAGAACTTCTCTGATGAAGTAGACCGTATCTGGAGTATAGGGAAGTTAACCCCAGAAATCTGGATGCAGGAAGCCGTTGGCGAAAGCATCTCAATTAAACCGATGATTGAAGCTACAGAAGAAGCCTTGAAGCACATTAACTGATAAAACTTATTCTTAAAAGCACAGACCTAACAGGTTTATCCGATAACTATTCGGAACTGTTAGGTCTTTTTTTATCAGTTCTATCCCCAACAATTCACTGAAAAAAATAAATAGATCTGCATATTTTTTTATATCTTTAACCAATACAAGTAAACTTTATTCATTATGAGTAATCGCGGTTTAAAATCAAAGTTTTCGATTTATGCTAAAATGGGGTTAATACCCAGTACATCGGTTCTTGAAGAAAAAGAAAAAAGATTACGCGAAGAATTTGATGCATTTAACGAATATAAAAAATCGGAAGAACTTGCTCGTTTCAAAGAGTTGGAGGCTTTTGTTACCTCCCCGGAATTTAGAACCTTAAAAAAAGAGATTAACGCTCAAAAATACAGCGGCTCAGAACCTTTCCAGAAAGAACAAGAGTACAAAAAATTAAAATATACACAAGTTTCACAGTTGTAATAGTAAGTAAGCATGCTTTAAATGTAGAAAAAGAAGAGCTTAAGGAACGCCTTAAAAAGCGCGCCGAAGAAGAAGGACGGGTGGATGATACACCGGAAATTATCGAAAAACGCATAAAAGTGTATCTCGATAAAACAGCTCCGGTCGCCGATTACTATAAGAAACAAGGATTAAAACGAGTGCACGAAACGTATAACTGGCTTTCTACTGCTAAAGTTTATGAAAAGGCAATAAAAACATATGAGCAACTTTATTTAAAAATACGCGAATTTTACGAAAACAATCTCATGACACTGAAAGACAAAAAATTAAAATCTGCGGCACCATTAATTGATCAGCAGTTAAATGATTGTAAATATAAAAGTTTTGTCCATGG
>CAZPSB010000035.1:0-4640 GCA_964589025.1 uncultured Jannaschia sp.
CCAATTCAGGCCGCAATTGGGGGCCGGGTGATTGCGCGCGAAACATTGGCCGCGATGCGCAAGGATGTAACCGCAAAATGTTACGGCGGCGATGCCACACGCAAACGCAAATTGTTGGATAAACAAAAGGCCGGCAAGAAAAAGATGCGCCAATTCGGCAAGGTTGAAATCCCGCAATCGGCCTTTATCAACGCGCTTAAAATGGATAACTAACACCCCGTCCACATAAGGGGTGGACCTTATGCCAACACAGGCGTAGCAGTTTGGCCATGCCTTTTGAATCGCGCATCACCTTTCTTGATCGAACCACGCCGCCCCATATCCTGACACTGGTTTTGGTGGCGGGCATCGGGGCGTTGTCGATGAATGTGTTTTTGCCATCCCTGCCGCGTATGTCCGATTATTTCGCAGTAGAATATCAGGTAATGCAATTATCGGTGGCCTTATATTTGGCGGTGAATGGCGTCTTGCAGATTGCCATCGGCCCGATTTCCGATCGCTATGGCCGCCGCCCGGTTTTAATCGGCGCGATTGTCTTGTTTTTATTGGCGACGTTGGGCTGCATTCTGGCGCCCACAGCGCAGGTGTTTTTAGCCTTTCGCATGATGCAGGCCGTGATTGGCGCGACATTGGTTCTAAGCCGCGCCGCCGTGCGCGATATGTACCCACAAGACCAAGCCGCCAGCCAGATTTGATATGTCACCATGGGCATGGCAATCGTGCCGATGATTGGCCCGGTTTTTGGCGGTATATTGGATGATTTTTTCGGCTGGCAAGCCAGTTTTTGGTTTTTATTCACCGCCGGTGCGGGTGTTTTATGGCTGACTTGGGCCGATTTGGGGGAAACCGCCACGGCAAGATCTGTTTCATTTACCGCGCAATTTTCCGAATATCCCGAATTATTCACTGCAAGACGGTTTTGGGGCTATGTTTTGACGGCGGCTTTTGCGTCGGGTGCGTTTTTCGCATATTTGGGCGGCGCGCCCTATGTCGGGGCCGAAGTCTTTGGATTAACGCCAAAACAGGTGGGGCTGTATTTCGGGGCCCCTGCGGTGGGGTATTTCTTTGGCAATTGGATATCGGGGCGATATTCCATACGCTTTGGCATCAATGCGTTGATTCTGACGGGTGCGATGACTTCGGTGGCCGGATTGTTGATATTGGCGGCATTATTTGGCATGGGGTTGCAAAGGCCCCAGGTCTTTTTTGGCTGTGTCGTCTTTATTGGCCTTGGCAATGGCATGGTTATTCCCAATGCGATTGTCGGGTCGATGTCGGTTCGGCCACATTTGGCCGGCACGGCAAGTGGGCTTGGCGGGGCGATTATGATTGGGGGCGGGGCCGCCCTATCGGCTTTGGCAGGTGTGGTTTTAACCAATGGAACCGGCGCATTTCCGTTGATCTGGCTGATGTTGGTCACATCAGGGATCAGCGTGCTAAGCATTATATATACGATCAAACGCGCCTATCAGGTGTCGTAAAGTTGAAAATCCGCATTTCATCCATTGGCGATGGCGCATATAGCGCGTCTAATTCAGGCACAAACAAAATGGGGCAAGGGCGCAGTTACACCATCGCAGGCGAAGGCAGGGGCGTTGTTGCGAGTGTTGCCAAAGGCCATGCGCACATCGGTTTGGGCGATGGCAAAGACGGCCCCATACTAAACTATGATATTGGCTAAACTATGATAGTTAGGTCAAAATCGGTAGAAAGCTGGCGCAGCTTGGGTCGCGCCTGATTGATAGTTTCGCCGCCAAAATGGCCGGTCAGTTTTTTCAACGCTTTGGTGCCCATGTCGAAGACGGTGCCGATTAAACCGGCGCCGCCAAAATATAGGGCCGTTTAGGCATCTGCCAAAATGCTGGCGATTTGATCTTTTAACTGCATCCGGGTTTTGCGCATTTGGGTTTCGGTTAACGGATCATGCGGTTCAACACCCGTCTCAGCGCGGTGCACAGCGCGGTTAATGTCGTGATATTCGTCCATCAAACGTGCAAAATGGGCATCTGTTGTTTTCAATGCGTGGATTTTTTCAATATCATTTGGAAAATCTTCGGCCAATTCATGGGGCGTGTGTGACATGGGGAATGCTCCGTTTTGAAATCTGTCAAAGTGATAGACCAATTTCACAACCTATCCTTTGCGCTATATCAAATCAGGCTATTTATTGTGCGGCCTCATGCAAGGCCGCGCGGCAAATGGTGGTCAAAGCCTCATTGGTGAGGTGATCAACACTTGCTAATCGGGCGTCAAAATCATCTATCGCGCCACGTCCCACTTCACCGGGAAAGACCACAACCGGCAATCCCGCCGCCTGCGCAGCCCGCGCCACAACGGGCGTATCGGCAATGACAACACCATGCCCCACCCCCGGTTTTAGGGCCGCAAGCGCCCTTTGAAACCCATCGGGATGGGGCGGCAAATGGGCCATGTCTTCGCGCAAAATAGCCGCATCAAACACAATGCCACCGCGTTCGCGCGCCGTGGCCGATAATAAGGCCGATACCGGGTTGGCCTGTGACCGGCTAACCAGCCCAAGGCCAATACCCGCACGCGCGGCCCAATGCATCACGCCCGCCACACCGGGGCGCAGGGGGATACCACCGGCCAATTTGGCCGCAAAAATTGTTTGATGGGCATGATCCAATGCCACGGCATCAACGGGGGGTGCCATGGTCTTGCCATATCGCGTGGCAAGGTTGCGATCCGTGCCGCGGCGCAACAAATCGGCGTAAATATCTTTGGTCCAATGCCAATCAAGCGCATACATCCGAAAGGCCGCATTCCAGGCCGCACGATCCAATTCGGCACATTCGACCAGCGTGCCCAGACCCGCAAAGATGATACATTCAGGTGTCATATCTGCCTCCTGCACTGTATCGCAAGGCAGGCAGGGCGATCCGGCAAGTCAATATGACACGCAATAGCCCGGATAAATTCATGTGTCGGGCGGATAAGCAGAATAAACGATTTTTGCCCAATTCACAGGCAGATTACAAATGGGAAACGGCGTTTTTTGGGGCTTGGGCCTGTTTGCGCAAGGCGGCTTCGCGTAATGTGATAAAGGCCACCGCCCCCATGATCAGCAGGCCACCAAGCACCACCCAGATATCAATCGGTTCACCAAAAAACACCAACCCGATGCTGGCCGCCCAAACCAGTTGCAAAAACGTCACCGGTTGCGTCACCGATAAGGGCGCCATCGAAAAGGCTAATGTCATGGTGTAATGACCCGCCGTTGCAAACACCGCCGTCAGGCATAACAACCCAAGATCATACCACCCCACCGATACCCAATTGGCAAGCGCAAAGGGCAACAAACCAATGGTCACTGTCACCGATAACATGAAGACAATGATTGTAGGCGTTGTTTCATTGGCCATGATTTTCGTAATCAAATATCCAAAGGCAAAACATAGTGCCGTCAAGATCATGGCAAAATGGCCAAGGCCCAGTTCCCGAAACCCGGGGCGCAAAATGATAAAGGCGCCCATCAAGGCCACACAAACCGCTAATATGCGGCGAATGGCCATGCGTTCACCCAAAAAGAGGACGGCCAAAACCGATACATAAATCGGGTTCAGGTAATTCATCGCCGTGACCTCGGCCACGGGAATTTGGGTCATGGCGAAAAACCAACAGATCACGCCCAAACTGTGCACCGCGCCGCGCAGCCCAAACAGGCCAAGGGCGCGTTTGGTGAATTTGGTGCGCAATACCATAGGGATAACAGGGATGAAAAACGCCAACCCGATGATATACCGCAAAAAGGCCGCCTGCGCAGGGGGCACATCATCGCCCACCAATTTCACGCTGGCCGTCATTGCCACAAAACACAGCCCCGTGACCAACATCCAAAGGACGCCAAGCGTTGGGTTTTGTTTTGGCATAGGGGCGGCTGATACGGGTGTTGTCATGCCCTGTCATGCACAGATTTTGGCCTATACCGCAAGCCTAAGCCAAAAAAACCAGCTTGATCGCCAATCCCAACATGGTGAAACCGACAATGCCATCCAACACCCGCCACGCACCGGGGCGGCGAAAGATAGGGGCCAATCCGCGCGCGCCATATCCCAATGTTAGAAAGAATACCGTGCTGGCCGTGAATGCCCCGGTGCCAAACCACCACCGGCCCGGCCCATATTGCGCGGCCACCGCACCGATCAGGCCGAATGTATCAAGATAGACATGTGGATTGGCCCATGTCAGGATCAAGGCGGCCATCACCGCCGCGCGCAGCGATCCGGCGCCTGCGGGGCTATCGGTCAGGGCGTTTGTGGATGTGTATGCGGAATAAAGGCTTTGGCCCGCGTAAAAGACCAAAAACGCCGCCCCGCCCCATCGTATGGCATCCAACACCCAAGGGGCGGCATCCACGATCAGGCCAAAACCTGCCACGCCGGAAAAGATCAATACGGCCTCGCTTGTGATGCAAATCGCAACCACCGCACCTATATGGGCCTGTCGCAACCCTTGGCGCAGGACAAAGGCATTTTGTGCGCCGATGGCCAAAATCAAGCTTAGGCTTAGCAAAAAACCAGCGGGAAAGGCGGTGGTCATCAGGGTATCCAATTCAGGTTATAACCATGCGAAAAGATCGGGGGGCGGCGCATCGCGCAAACCCAAGGTTGGGATATCCA
>CAZPSB010000035.1:4650-14525 GCA_964589025.1 uncultured Jannaschia sp.
GTTCGGCATCGCGCAGATCATGGGTTGCCATTATCAGACCAAGGCATTTTTCCGCACAGATTTCATGCAGCAAATCCACCATATCGCGCCGCAATCCGGGGTCAAGCGCGGCAAAAGGTTCATCCAAAACCGCCAAAGGTTTATCACGCAAAACCAAGCGCGCAATCGCCACCCGCGATTGTTGCCCACCCGATAAATCGCGTGGCAAACGATGCCCCATTCCGCCCAGACCAACGCGGGCCAAGGCAGCTGCGACCTGATCTTTTTGCCCCTGTGACAGGCGCAGATCGGGGCGCAGACCCAGCGCGACATTATCAAAGGCCGACATATGCGGAAATAAATTGCCATCTTGAAATAAAATTGACACGGGCCGGGCGGCCACGGGGTGGCGGGTGATATCGTGTTCGCCATACAAAACGCGCCCGTGATCGGGCCAATGAAACCCCGCAATCAAAGATAACAGGCTGCTTTTGCCGCTGCCCGATGCGCCCAAAATGGCGATACGATCGGCGGGTGCGACCTGTGCGGAAAGGGCCAGTTCGAATGGGCCGATATGCAGGTGAATATCTTCAAGTCGTAACATGCAATCGCCCCCCTCGGTCACATATCCAGAACAATCCAAGCGTCAGGATCACCAAAAGCAACGCCGCACCTTGCGCATCATCGGTACGGTATGATCCCATCAGGCGGTACATCTCAAGCGGTAATGTGCCATGGTTTGGTGCTGAAAACAGGGCAATCACCCCCAGATCGCCCATCGAAAACGCCGCCGAAACCCCCGCGCCAAAACCCAAAGGCGCGCGCAGCCGCGGCATGATCACGCGCCAAAATCGGATGCGCGGCGGCAGGCCCAGCGCATCACATAACCGGCCCTGTGTCTGTTCGATCTGCACATAAGCGGGCACAAGCGCGCGCAGCATAAAAGGCAGGCTGATCAACGCATTGACAAGCGCCGTAATCGGCAGGGCCAATGCGGTTGGGTTGGCAATGGGAAACACCAAGATAAACGCGCCCGTGCCAATCACCAAGGGCGAAAGGGCCAGACTGATCAGGCCAATACCTTCGATCCAGGCCGCCCGGCCCCGGCGTGCAATCAACGCCGCCAAGGGCAAGGCACAGGCCAAGGCCAAAATCGTGGATACAAAGGCCAAGATCACCGAACGGCCTGCCGCCGCCCAAACCTGTGGTGGCAATCCTACAAATGCGGGCACGCCATCCAAGACAACCGCCATCAGTGGTGCGATCAAAAATGCCATGGCCAATGTGATGCATGCCCCATCCCATGCCATATGCCAAAGGCACAGACCCGGCCAAGCCACCGGCGCGCGGTCAAACCCACGCCCAAACGAAACACGCCCCGTCAATGGCATCGCCAACAGGCCAATACCCACACATAGGCCCAGTTGGACAAGGCCTAGAATGGCGGCGCGACTTAGGTCAAATTCAAACCGAAAGGCCTGATAAATCGCCAATTCAATGGTGGTGGCGCGCGGGCCGCCGCCCAAAATCAACGCCACCGCAAAGCTGGAACAACAGATCAAGAAAATCAATGCCGCCGCCCCCGGCACCACAGACCATAAGATTGGGCGTTCAAAATGGCGGCGCATATCACGGGGGCCAAAGCCAAGACTGCCGGCCAGACGAAACCGTTCAGCCGGAATACGTTGCCAAGACTGTAGCAGCAGGCGAATGGCCAAGGGCATGTTCAAAAACACATGCGCCAACACAACCCCCCCCAGGCCGTAAATTTCGAATGTGCCAAAGCCAAAGGATTGGATCACCGTATTGATCCACCCTTGCCGCCCGAACACCGCCAACAGGCCCAAAACCGCCACGATAACCGGCAATAAAAACGGCGCCCCCAATAGCGTGACCAACACACCCCGCCCCCGGAAATCGCGCCGCGCCAAAGCGCGCGCCACCGGCACGGCCAAGGTGATGCTAAAAATTGCCGATAACGCGGCCTGCAAGATGGTAAACCGGATGGCACCCCAATCGGCGGGGGTTAAACCGCCCGCGCCTTCGGCCCGCCAGATCACCGCCGCCAAAGGCAATACCAACAGCAGCAAAACACCCCCTGCCACCGCCATGCCTGCCTTGGCCAAAATGCCTAACGGCTGAGTTCGGATTGCCATATGTCTAGGGCCCCGGCGCGCCTTGCGGCGGCCTCATCGCGGGAAAATAACAGCGCAGTTTCAGGTTGGGTCAAGGTATCAAACCCATCGGGCAAACCCGTGGCCGGAAGGGCGGCGGGATACATCCAATTGGTGGTTGGCAGGATGTTTTGGGCGGTGTCTTCTAACAAGAATGCCAAAAATTCTTGGGCCAATTGCGGTTGATCTGTATGCGACAACATAGCGGCCAATTCAACCTGCATATAATGGCCTTCGTCAAAGGCCGCCGCATTAAACCCGGCATCGTCTTCGGCGATCAAATGATAGGCTGGCGATGTGGTGTAGCTTAGCACCATATCGGCCTCACCCTGCAAAAACAGGCCATAGGATTCAGACCAGCCGGGCGTGATTGTGACGATATTATCCGCCAACCCGCGCCAGATTTCGGCGGCGCCATCACCATAGGCGGCCTCAACCCACATCAACAACCCCAAACCGGGGGTGGAGCTGCGTGGATCTTGGATAATAATCGGTGTATCGCTTTGGGCAAGGTCACGGAAATTCTGCGGCACATCGGCCAAATCGGTGCGATGCACAAAGGCAAAATAGCCCCAATCAAACGGCAAGAATATGGCATCGGCCCAATCCACCGGCAATGTCAGGGCATCGGTCGCCACGCCATGCGGTGCAAATAGGCCGGTTTGCATCGCCGCCGCCGTCAAATTGGTATCAAGGCCCAACACGATATCGGCGTCACTGCGCGTGCCTTCAAGACGGATACGCGACAACAAAGCCGCGCCATCGCCTGCGCCAATCAATTGCAAATCACAATCGCAGGTGGTTTCAAACGCGGCCTCGATTTGTGGGCCGGGGCCCCAATCGGCGGTGAAACTATCATAGGTATAAACAGATAAAACAGGCCTATCGGCATAGGCCGCGCCCGCAGATGCGGCCAGCGCCGCGATGATGTGAATGGGTTTCATTTTGTGTTCACTCCTCCAAACGAATGGCAAAGCGAAGCGAAAGACAGGTGTGAATGCCTTGGCCCTTCCCTCCGCCGGTTCTAACCGGTTCAGGTTCAACGGGTTCGTCATGTGACATCTCAGGCCCAGATATCGGGCCACCCCGAGGTACCCAAGATCATAGTCCGGGCAGAAACGATCGGCAAGGGCCTTGGCAATCACGCCTGCCTTCGCTAACCAATGGCATAACACCACAAAGGCCGGCAAAATCATGAGCGTTAATACATTCGGGCATTTATTCCGCGTCACAACATGGGGCGAAAGCCACGGCCCCGCCTTGGGCGCCACGGTGGATGGCTGCCCGCCGGGCATCGCGATCACGCCTGATATGTTGCAATATTGGCTGGATCGTCGCAAACCAGGGCAGAATAAATACACCACCCAACGCCGCGAACCCGATGCGGTTGAAATTTTATCAGGCGTATTTGAAGGCATCACAACCGGCACGCCGATTCAGTTGATGATCCGCAATACCGACCAAAGGTCCAAAGATTATTCGGAAATTGCCGAAAAATTCCGCCCCGGTCATGCCGATATTACCTATTGGCAGAAATACGGCATTCGCGACCCGCGCGGGGGTGGGCGGTCATCGGCGCGTGAAACAGCGGCGCGGGTGGCGGCAGGTGGGCTGGCACGTGCGGCGCTGGCCGATCTTGTGCCGGGCCTGTCGATCACAGGGTATATGGTGCAAATGGGCCCACATGAAATTGACCGCGCCCGATTTGATTATGACCAGATTGACCAAAACCCGTTCTGGGCACCCGATGCCAAGGCCGCCGATGATTGGGCCCTCTATCTGGATGATTTGCGTAAATCCGGCGAAAGCGTGGGCGCGATGATTGAAATCACCGCCCGCAATGTGCCCGCCGGGATTGGCGCGCCGATTTATGCGAAACTCGATACCGATCTGGCCGCCGCCATGATGAGCATCAACGCCGTCAAAGGTGTTGAAATCGGCGCGGGCATGCAGGCGGCCACCCTGACAGGCACCCAAAACGCTGATGAAATTTCCATGGGCGACACAGGCCCTATCTATAGCAGCAATCATGCGGGCGGCGTTTTAGGCGGCATTTCCACGGGCCAGGATGTGGTTGTGCGCTTTGCGGTCAAACCGACATCTTCTATCCTGACACCGCGCGCAACCGTGACGCGATCGGGTCAAGACACCACCATCATCACAAAAGGCCGCCATGACCCTTGTGTTGGTATTCGCGCCGTGCCCGTGGGTGAGGCCATGATGGCCTGTGTCATCCTTGATCATATCTTGTTACATCGCGGGCAAATCGGCACAGTGCAAAAGGGGCAAATTGGCAAAGGCAATCATTAGCTTGGCTTTAGATAATAAAGCTTTGCTGTCTTTTGGGGCGTTTTGATACTATAATGGCATGATGCATTATTCTAGGCACCGCCCCAACGGATTACGGGCGATGCAGTTCAGGGGCTGAAAACTGCGATGACAAGTTTCAATGACGCCTTAAAACAATTTCGCGGCGCATTTTTGGGCGTGGCCGTGTTCAGTGCGGTTATGAATATCCTGATGTTGACGGGGCCTTTATTCATGCTGCAGGTCTATGATCGGGTCTTATCCAGCCGGTCTTCTGCGACATTGGTGGTTTTATTGGCCATTGTTGTGTTTCTATTGGGCATGATGGGGGTTCTTGATTACTATCGTGGGCGGGTTCTGGCCCGAATTGGGGCCGGCGTACAGGCCTTGTTAGATCAACCCATCTTTGACGCGGTTTTGCGGCAGGCCCAACATCCCATTTTACGCGAACGCCCCGCCGGCGGGTTGCGCAGCCTTGAAAGCATTCGCACGGTTTTGGCATCACCGGCCATGGGGTCTGTGTTTGATCTGCCTTGGGCGCCGTTTTACGTCGCGATTTTATTTGTATTCCATAGTTGGTTTGGATGGTTTGCCATCGCAGGTGCGGTGATCGTGGTGATCTTGGCCTTGGCCAATCAAATACGCACCCGCAAAACCCAAGCCCAAGCCAATGCCGCATCCGCCGAAGCCGAAACCCAAGCCGAGGCCACGCGTAAAAGCATTGAAACCCTGCGCGGGCTTGGCATGGTGCAAATCATGGCCGCAATGTGGCGGCAAAAACGCGCCGAGGCCTTGCAGGCATCTGTTCATGCATCGGATGTGGGGGGCGGGCTAACGGCGGCGACCAAAGCCGTAAGAATGATCTTGCAATCTGCGATTTTGGGTTTGGGTGCGTATTTGGTTTTGATCGAAGAATTAACACCCGGTGCCATGATTGCGGGATCCATCCTGTTGGGGCGCGCCTTGGCACCGGTGGAACAAGTGATCGGCCAATGGGCGCAATTTCAACGCGCCATGGCAGGTAAAAAAGATATTGATACCCTGTTGGCCGATAACGCCACGCCATCCGCCCCCATGACCACCCTGCCCCGGCCTGCGGCACAACTTATGGTCAAGGGCCTTTTTGTCGCCCCACCGGGGGAACAAACACCAACCTTGAACAATATAAATTTCGCCGCCAATGCAGGCGATGTGATTGCCGTTATCGGCCCATCGGCGGCGGGTAAATCATCTTTGGCCAACGCTCTGGCGGGCATATGGCCCATTGGGCGGGGGGAAATCCGCCTGGGCGGGGCGGAATTGCGCCATTATGACAAAGATAAACTGGGCAGATATATTGGATATTTGCCGCAAAATGTCGAATTGTTTTCTGGCACGATTGCACAAAACATCGCCCGGTTTGACCCGCAAGCCACATCACAAGATATCATATACGCCGCCAAACAAGCCGAAGCGCATCATTTAATCCTGCAATTGCCCGAAGGGTATGACACAAAAATCACCGATGGGGGCGGGCGTCTTTCGGGGGGGCAACGCCAACGCATCGGTTTGGCACGGGCCTTTTATGGCAATCCTGTGTTTATGATCTTGGATGAACCCAATTCAAATTTAGATGAACCGGGGCTTGAGGCACTTAGCCGCGCTTTGATATCGGCGCGAAAGGGCAACAAAATCGTCACTGTTATGTCGCATCGGCCTTCGGTTTTGGTGCAATGCAATAAGGTTATAGTCATAGATAAAGGCCAGATGCAGGGCTTTGGCCCGCGGGATGAAATGTTGGAAAAATTCCTGCGGGCACCGGGGGCAAAACCCGCTGCGCACACGCCTGTGACACAAAAAACGGTGTCAAAAGAACCCGCATCAAAACAAAAAACATCCCCAAAACCGCATCCTGAAACCGGCGACGCAACATGACACAACCTGCACCCGATAACACTTGGTCTTCCAAACGCTATATCTGGCGCGGGGTTATGACATTGATTATTGGCATCGGGTGCTTTGTCGTCTGGGCCTTGAGCACAGGCATTAATGGCGCCGTGATCGCGCCGGGTCACATCACAGTCGAGGCCCGCCGTCAGGCCATTCAACACCCCGATGGGGGCGTTGTCACCGCCTTGCATGTGCGCGAAGGCAGCATCGTTGCCGCAGGCGACCCGATATTAACCCTTGATGATCAAGATTTGATCGCCCAACGCGCCATATTATTGCGCGAATTGGTGGAATTGCGCGCCAGACAAGACCGGCTATTGGCCGAATTGCGCGGTGAAACAACCGTGACCTATGCGCCCGATCTATATGAATTGGGCGCCAATATGGCCGAATTAGATATCATTTTGAATGATGAAACCGTTTTGTTTAACGCCCGGCGTGAAACCTTGTTGCAATCGGATGCACAACTTAGCGAAAGACAAGTCCAAACCGAAGCCATCATCGCCGGGCGTGAACGCCAATTAACCGCGGCGCGGCGGCAATTGGATTTGGTGACCGAAGATTTAACCGCACAAGAAAACCTTTTGGAACGCGGGCTGACGAATACCTCAAGGGTTTTTCCCCTGCGCCGCGATGTCATTCAGCTTGAAGGCGAAATCGGATCGCTTGAAGCCAGCATCGCCGAATCGCGCAGCGCCATCGCCGGGTTTGAGGTCGAACGCCTGACAACGCAGGCCACCCTGCGCCAAGAGGTGCAAACCGAGATCCGCACATTGCAACCCCGCGTGGCCGAATTGCGCGAACAATTGCGCCTGATTGATACCCGCATCGCGCGCCTGACATTGCGCGCCCCCATGCAAGGCGCAGTTTTGGAATTGCAAATCCACACGATTGGCGGGGTTGTGCCCCCCGGCGCCGAAATTGCATCAATCATTCCCGATGATGTGCCCCTTGTGATCAGCGTGCAAATCGACCCAGCCCAAATTGACAGTGTATTTACCGGCCAAATTGCAGGCATTCGGTTTCCCAGCCTGAATGCCCGCACCACCCCCGAGGTTGAAGCCCATGTCACAACAATATCGGCGGATGCGGTGCAGGACCCTACGACCGGGATGAATATGTTTACCGCAGAATTAACCCTAACTGACCCAGCACGTGAGGCATTAGAGGGGATCACACTTCAACCCGGTATGCCGGTTGAGGCTTTCATCCAAACCGATGCGCGCACCCCCGCGTCGTTTTTGTTAAAACCGCTTGCCGATTATTGGGCCTATGCCCTGCGCGAAGAATAAAACCCGCCCGCATAACACACATGCTTGGTCATCAATACACAAAGAGATAATAGATATGTCAGATCTTATTCATCCGGTTTTGTTATGTGGCGGGACGGGCACCCGGCTTTGGCCTTTGTCACGCAAATCATACCCCAAACAATTTGTGAACCTGATCGGCGATGAAACCCTGTTTCAGGCATCGGCCCGGCGATTGGCCGATACCGGGTTTGCCGCGCCCACGCTTGTCACGGGGTCTGATTACCGATTTGTGGTCATCGAACAATTGGCCGCGCTTGAAATGACGCCGGGCGATGTGTTGATTGAACCTGCATCCAAAAACACCGCCGCCGCCATATGCGCCGCCGCATTGGCGGTTGATGCAAAATCACCCGGTGGGGTGATGGTGGTTGTGCCCTCTGATCATGTTATCCCGGATGCGGCGCGGTTTCGCGATACAATCCGCGCGGCCAAAGATGTGGCCATGCAGGGCAATCTGGTCACATTCGGCATTCGCCCAGATCGGCCTGAGACGGGCTATGGTTGGTTGGCGCTTGGCCAACATCTAGATGCCGAATTTGCCCCCACGCCGCAGCCGCTTTGCGGATTTGTAGAAAAACCTGATCTGGCCACCGCGCAGGCCTTGTTGGCGGGTGGAATGCATCTTTGGAATGCAGGGATTTTTCTGTTTTCCACCACAACCATTCTGACGGCCTTTCAAACCCACGCGCCTGATATTTATACCGCCGTGAAGGCCGCCTTTGATGCGGCCAAGGCCGATTTGTATTTCACGCGGTTAAATGCCCAAGATTGGGAAAAGATCGACGATATTTCAATTGATTACGCGATTATGGAACGGGCCGATAACCTGGCCGTGATACCCTATGGCGGGGCGTGGTCAGATTTGGGCGATTGGCAGGCGGTTTTGCGCGAAGGCACCGCCGATGAGACCGGCGTTGTTGCCCAAGGCCCGGCCACGGCGATTGACTGCCACGACACATTGCTGCACGCCACCAATGACCAACAGCAACTGGTTGGTATTGGGCTAAAAGATATCGTGGCCATCGCCATGCCAGATGCGGTATTGGTGGCCCATAAAGACCACGCCCAAGATGTGAAAAAGGCGGTGGCCGCGCTTAAGGCCAAGAATGTAGCGCAGGCCGAAACCCTGCCGCGGGATTACCGGCCTTGGGGATGGTATGAAAGCCTGATCACCGGGCCACGGTTTCAGGTCAAGCGGATCACCGTCAACCCCGGTGCGGCGCTTTCACTGCAAAGCCACCACCACCGCGCCGAACATTGGATCGTGGTCGCAGGCACTGCCAAAGTCACCATTGATGATGACACGCGCCTGATCAGCGAAAATCAATCGGTTTACATTCCACTGGGTGCGGTGCATCGCATGGAAAACCCCGGCAAATTACCGCTTTGCCTGATCGAGGTCCAAACCGGGGCCTATTTGGGCGAAGATGATATCATCAGGTATCATGATGTCTATGAACGCGATCAAGGTAGCAAAAGATAACCGCCCGGCCCTATGCTCTTTTCCCGCGCGCGCGCGGGGGGGCAAATGCCGGGCGATCATCGGGCTTGCTAATCATCGCGCGATCTTTCACACATTATGAAACGATCATGCATATGTGACCGGGGAATTGGATGAACCATATCTTGCAAGAACTGGCCCAACGCCGCGAAAAGGCCCGCCTTGGCGGGGGGCAAGATCGTATCAACGCCCAACATGCCAAAGGCAAACTGACCGCCCGTGAACGTATTGAATTGTTGTTGGATGAAAACAGTTTCGAAGAATATGATATGTTCATCACCCATCGCTGCGATGATTTCGGCATGGGGGCGGCGCGCCCGCCGGGCGATGGTGTGATCACCGGATGGGGCACAATCAACGGGCGTATGGTCTATGTCTATAGTCAGGATTTCACGGTTTTAGGGGGCTCGGTTTCGGAAACGCATTCCAAAAAAATTTGCAAAATCATGGATATGGCCATGAAAAATGGGGCGCCGATCATCGGCATGAATGATTCTGGCGGCGCCCGCATCCAAGAAGGCGTATCCGCACTTGCCGCCTATGGCGAAATTTTCCAACGTAATATCGACGCCTCGGGCGTGGTGCCCCAAATTAGCCTGATCATGGGCCCGTGCGCGGGCGGCGCGGTCTATTCGCCGGCGATGACGGATTTCATCTTTATGGTCAAAGACA
>CAZPSB010000036.1:0-8911 GCA_964589025.1 uncultured Jannaschia sp.
AGACAACATCGCGCCCTTGGCAAGGGGAAAACAGAGCAAAATAGGGGGGCGGTATAAGAAGGGCGGGGATGTTATAAGAAATGCCAAAATTCTTTACATAATGCAGATCAAATAAGGACCTCAATGCCATTTCGGTCAATAATATCAAGAAGACGCATCGAAGGCCCATTTGGAGATTTTTTGTTTTGTTCCCATTGGGCGACTGTCGTCGTACCCACATTCAAAAATTGTGCAAAAACCGGTTGGCTCATCCGGGTTTTCGCCCTTATGTCCTTGATTTCTTGCGCCGTAAAAGACCGATTTTGCGGAATGCAAATGTGATCCATCATGCGCATTGTGATGTTATCCATGGCCCCAACCTCGTGCAAGTCAGTTGCCATATCATGTGCCATATCCAAGATATCACTCATTTATTCACACTCCAATTCTACAATGCTGCCCTTGTTTTTCAGGTCGTCAAGCTGTTGATCATTGGCCAAAATAAAGCTTTTGGCCGCGATCGAAAGGGCATATTTTTCGCGCGATGTGATGTTTGATCGGGTCTTTTTCGCAAACCCATACAGAAAGAAAATTCTGTCAGAGTTATTTTTCCGAAACCCAAGAATGGTTCTAAAACCGCTGGATTTTCCTTGCCCTTTGCGTGCAACACGTTTTTTGAAAAGAAAACCCCCAAGATCACCGTCAATATGGCCACCAAAGGCTTCTTTTGCGGCATCGCAAAGGGCCTTATCCGAAATTGATTCGGAGTTAGCCCAGTTTCGAAATTTCTTACCAACAAATATTCGCACATCAAAATATATCACCCAGTGATACACTTGTCCAGTGAAGACCTATATCAAGACCAAGTTGAAAATCCTACATTAAACTAGGCGGCACCCCACACAAAAAGACGGCCCCGAATGGGGCCGCCTTTTGTTGTCTTTAAGTCGTGCAGATTACGCGAGGATTTTGGAAACCACGCCCGCGCCAACCGTGCGGCCACCTTCGCGGATCGCAAAGCGTAGGCCGTCTTCCATCGCAATCGGTGCGATCAGATCAACCGTGAATTTCAGGTTGTCACCCGGCATCACCATTTCCGTGCCCTCAGGCAAAGTCACCGTACCGGTCACATCTGTGGTGCGGAAATAAAATTGCGGACGGTAATTGGCAAAAAACGGCGTGTGGCGGCCGCCTTCTTCCTTGGTCAGAATATAGGCCTCGGCCTCAAACTGGGTGTGGGGGGTCACGCTGCCGGGTTTACACAAAACCTGACCACGTTCAACACCTTCACGATCAACACCGCGCAACAACGCGCCGATATTGTCGCCCGCTTCACCACGATCCAACAATTTGCGGAACATTTCAACACCCGTACAGGTCGTCTTCGATGTGTCGCGAATGCCAACGATTTCAATCTCATCGCCCACATTGATCACACCACGTTCAACACGACCCGTCACAACCGTACCACGACCCGAGATTGAGAAAACATCCTCAATCGGCATCAAGAAAGGCTGATCAACCGCGCGTTCCGGGGTCGGAATATAGTCATCAACCGCAGCCAATAATTCCTTGATCTTTTCTTCGCCAATCTCAGGATTATTGCCTTCCATCGCCGCCAAAGCAGACCCCGCAACAATCGGGATATCATCGCCAGGAAAATCATAAGATGACAGAAGTTCGCGGATCTCCATCTCAACCAATTCCAACAATTCAGGATCGTCAACCTGATCAACCTTGTTCATAAACACAACAAGCGCAGGAACACCAACCTGGCGCGCCAACAAAATATGTTCGCGCGTCTGTGGCATCGGGCCATCCGCCGCGTTCACAACCAAAATCGCGCCATCCATCTGCGCCGCACCCGTAATCATGTTCTTAACATAATCCGCGTGGCCCGGGCAATCAACATGCGCATAGTGACGCGCATCTGTCTCATATTCAACATGCGCCGTCGAAATCGTGATACCACGCGCCTTTTCCTCTGGCGCGCCGTCAATCTGATCATACGCCTTGAAATCACCAAAATATTTCGTAATCGCAGCCGTCAGCGTCGTCTTGCCATGGTCAACATGACCAATCGTGCCGATATTCGCATGCGGCTTGTTACGCTCAAACTTTTCCTTCGCCATCGCTCAGACGCCTTATGATTGGGGGGTGTCTGTGTGATTCATGACAGGCACCCGATATTAACATCGCGCGGGGCGTAGTCCGATGCGGCGGAAAAATCAAGCCCCATCTGCACGCAATCGTCAGAAACATGTCTTGGGGTCACTGACTTGCCGCAATAGCCTGTGCTGCGTCTTGATCAAGGGCGCCGCCAGTTTCGTTGACCACGGCTTCAACAGTTGCGGCTGCGGTTGCGGCGGCGTTGGGGTCAATGCCAAACCATTGGGGGTTTTCCAACAACCACAGTTGAATGCGCCGCGCGGCATTACGGGCCAAGCCCTGCATTTGTTGTTCGCGCGTACGCGCAATGCCGGATCCAACAAGAAATGTTTCCGGGCTTGCGCCTTCGAAAATATAAAATTGTTCGGGTTCGTCATTCAGTTTGATGCCTTGCTGTTCATCCCAAACCGTGACTGAAATCACAAGAATAGACCGCGGTGTGGCCACAACCGGGATGCCGGGCACGGCCAAGGCGTATCCATCAACGGCGATCCCGAAATGATAGGTGTTTTCGCCGGTATAGCCTGCGAATCGCCGGTTGACCTCGGATTGAATGATGGATTCCCATTCATCGGGGGTGGCGTTGCGCGATGGGGGGACCTGGCGCATGTTATCGGCAAAGACGACATTATGCATCAGGCTGAAATCGCCCATTGGTGGCAGGTCTTCTTCTAACGGGTCAGGGCCGCCAAAAGGGCCAGAAATGCAACGGGCAAAAACCGGATCATAGTTTGGGTCATTATGGGGCCTTCGGCTAAACATAGGTATATTCGCAAATAGCGCGCCTGTTGGATAGGTGCAAATGGTCTTGTGGCGGGGCATCCCGGCAGGCCAGATCATGCCACCCCATCAGGTAAAGCGATTGTTGCGTGGAAAACCGCGCGGGGCCATGCGACCGGCCGTGCCGCGTTTGCCCTGCCATTCGGCCAAATCAGCCTGGGTGCGGGTGCGCCCGGCCGGGTCAAGCCATGTCAGGCCGTCCGCATAGCGGAAACTGCGCGCGTCAGACACGGTGCCGTCTTTGTATTTTTGCAGGCGCACGCCTTTGCCGCGCGCCATTTCGGGCAATTCATCGCGGCCAAACACCAATAATTTGCGGTTTTCGCCCACCACGGCGATGGCGTCATCGGTATCTTCAACCGGGTAACAAATCTGCGCCTTAATATCGCCGCGTGTATTCAAAACCTGTTTGCCGGCCTTGGTTTGTGCCACCACATCGTCGTGGCCGACAATAAACCCATCCCCGGCCGAGGACACCAGCATCAATTTCGCCCCCGTTTGGTGGATCATCATGGTGATGATGTCGTCTTCATTTGGTAAATCCACCATCAGACGCAGCGGTTCGCCCAAACCCCGCCCGCCGGGCAGATTGGCCGCCAAAAGCGTGTAAAACCGCCCCGATGACCCAAGGATCAGAATTTTATCGGTGGTTTCAGCATGGAACATAAACCGCGGGCCGTCGCCATCGCGGAATTTCAATTCACCGCCCAGATCCGCATGACCTTTCAGCGCCCTGATCCAGCCCATTTGCGAACAAACAATGGTGACAGGTTCCTTGGCGATCATGGCCTCAATCGGCACATCTTCGACTTCGCCTGCCTCGGCAAAGATGGTTTTGCGCGCCCCATCAGGGTTGCGCGCCCCAAAGGCCTTGCGCGTGGCGCGCAATTCTTCGGCTATTTTTTGCCATTGAATAGAATCGTCTTGTAACAAGGCTTGCAGCGTATCACGTTCGGCCATCAGGGCATCGCGTTCGCGCAGCAATTCGATTTCTTCCAATCGACGCAAACTGCGCAGGCGCATGTTCAAAATCGCATCAGCCTGAATGTCGGTCAAATCGCCCTGCATATCTGAAGCGGGGGATTGGTAATCGCGTTCATCCAACGCGCGCGGGGTTTTGCGCGCCCAATCTTCGCGCATCAAGGCCTGTTTCGGGTCATCATCATATCGGATAATGTCAATCACGCGATCCAGATGCAAAAAGGCAATGATGAACCCGGCCAATACTTCAAGCCGGTGGTCAATTTTGCCCAATCGGTGATCGGTGCGGCGCAACAAAACCGCGCGGCGGTGATCGATGAAAACGCGCAGAACCTCTTTTAATGAACACACTTTGGGGGTGCGGCCATCGACCAGAACATTCATATTCAGGTTAAACCGCGTTTCCAGATCGGATTGCCGAAACAAGGTGGCCATTAACATATCAGGATCAACCGTTTTTGACCGGGGTTCCAATACGATGCGGATGTCATCGGCGCTTTCGTCGCGGATATCAGCCAATATCGGAATTTTCTTTTGTTGAATCAATTCGGCAATTTTTTCGATCAACTTGGATTTTTGTACCTGATAGGGAATTTCGGTTACAACAATCACCCATGTGCCACGCGTTTGATCTTCAACCGTCCATTTCGCGCGCAGGCGAAACGCGCCGCGCCCGGTGCGGTAGGTTTCAATCATACTGTCTTTGGATTCAACAATCACGCCGCCGGTCGGAAAATCTGGGCCTTTTACGAAATTCAAAAGCGTTTCATCGCGCGCATCGGGGGTTTTGATCAGATGCAGGCAGGCTTCGATCAATTCATCCAGATTATGCGGCGGGATATTGGTGGCCATGCCGACGGCAATACCGCTTGATCCATTGGCCAAAAGGTTGGGAAAGGCGGCGGGCAGAACTTCGGGTTCTTGCAGGCTGCCATCGTAATTATCGCGAAAATCGACTGAATTTTCATCAAGCCCTTCCATCAACGCTTCGGCCATGGCAGTCATGCGTGCCTCGGTATAACGCGACGCGGCGGGGTTATCGCCGTCGATATTGCCGAAATTACCCTGACCATCGACCAAAGGGTATCGGATCACAAAATCCTGCGCCAAGCGCGCCATCGCATCATAAATCGCGGCATCGCCATGCGGATGGTAATTGCCCATTACATCGCCGGAAATTTTGGCCGATTTCCGAAACGCCCCGCCCGCACTTAGCCGCAATTCGCGCATTGCATATAGAATACGACGATGCACGGGTTTTAACCCATCACGCGCATCAGGCAAGGCGCGGTGCATGATTGTTGACAACGCATATTGCAAATACCGCGACCCAATCGCGCGCGATAAGGGTTCGGATGTCAGGCGTTGCGGGTTTGTATCGGTGTTCTTCGTCATGACATGCAGCGATAGTAGAGCCGCCGCCCCATGGCAAGGGCGGTGTATATGACACACAGGTGTTTTCTTGGCATCATACCTGTTGCGGTATCTTGTCTTATGTGATTCCTTTACGCCAGAAAGGCGATATCATGTTTGTATTCATCATATTGACAATTGCGTTATGTATTGTGCTTTTGGGCGGGGCTTTTGTGCTTTATGATCCTGATTTGATTGCACAACAACAAAATGGCATCATCATTCAAGACATCGCAATAGATACCGCCGCCGAGGCCGAGGCCACGCAGGTTATATTTCTGACCTTGGCCAGTGGGGAATTGTTGGAAATTTCCCAAGTCATCGAACCCAATAACATCGCACCGGCCCAGATTTTGCGCGATCCCACAAATATGGGCACGGCCAATTCTGATGGGGCCGTTGGGGGCGCATCGCAGGCGCAAGACAGTATTGTTTTGCAAGTCACAGGCAGCCGCGTGAATATGCGATCAGGCCCATCAACCGATAATGGTGTTGTCGATGCATTGGTCAATGGCACCCGCGTTGATCTTATCCGCCGGCTTGATAATGGATGGATGGAAATTCGCGTCCAATCCTCAGGATTGTCCGGCTATATGGCCGAACGTTTTTTGGAACGCGTTAACTGACGCATGGCGCGGTCAATTTTAATCACAGGCTGTTCATCGGGCATTGGTTTGGAAACGGCCCATGTTCTGCGGGCGCGCGGGTGGCATGTGATTGCGGCCTGTCGTGCGGCAGATGACATGCGCGCCCTGCGCGATGATGGGTTTGATGCGGTGCAGATTGATTATGGCGATGCCGCCGGGGTGACAATGGGCTGGAAGGCGGCGCTTGATTTGGCCGGGGGGCGTTTGGATGCGGTGTTCAATAATGGGGGGCATGGCATGTCGGGCGCGGTCGAAGACATTTCGCGCGCGGCCCTTGAACATGTGTTTCACAGCAATGTTTTCGGTCTGCATCAACTGACCCAATTGGCCGCCCGGCATATGATCGCCCAAGGCGGCGGGCGGATTGTGCAACATTCATCGGTTGTGGGTTTTGCGGCGTTTCAATGGCGCGGGGCCTATGTGGCAACGAAACACGCCCTAGAAGGGTTGACCAAAACCATGCGGGTTGAATTGCGCGGCACCGGTGTGCATTTGGCGTTGTTAAATACCGGGCCGGTGACATCGGGGTTTCGGGAAAATTCGGTCACGCTTTTTGAACGCTGGGTTGATGTGGATGCATCGCGCCACGCGCAGTTTTACAAAACCGTGTTCATGGCCGATCGGCGCAGCGACAAACCCGCCCCGTTTGAATTGCCGGCCTCAAGCGTATCGCGGCGGGTTATCCATGCGATTGAATCACCGCGTCCGCGCCTGCGCTATTATATCACGGTGCCCGCGCATATTGCCTTTTGGGTGACGCGTCTTTTGCCAGATCATATGCAGGATTGGATAGTGGCCAAACTCTGAATGCATCCTAGATATGCATCACATAAACCGCGGAGACATATTTGATGACCGATGATCCTTTGACCATTGTCCTTTTGATTGCCTGTTTTGGCGTGCTTTTTGTTTTATTGTTGGGTATCAATGCCTTTCGCAAATCAGGCGCGGATGCGCGCAAACAATCCAATAAATTCATGCGTTGGCGGATCATTGCGCAATTTATGGCAGTTTTGCTTGTGCTTGGTCTGATTTATCTGCGTCGGCAATCGGGGGGCTGATTATGGTTGTGTTGAATAAAATTTACACAAAAACCGGGGATAGTGGCGAAACCGCGCTGGGCGATGGGTCACGTGTGGCCAAACATTCCCCCCGTGTGGCGGCCTATGGCGCGGTGGATGAAACCAATGCCACGCTTGGCCTGGCCCGGTTGCACGCCCAAGGCGATATGCAGGCCCGATTGGCGGCCATTCAAAATGATTTATTTGATTTAGGCGCCGATTTATGCACGCCCGATATGGATCGCGACAATGAACGCGAATACCCCGCCTTGCGTATGGTCGGGGCGCAAGTTTCGCGTCTTGAAGCCGAAATTGACCAGATGAACGCCAATCTTGACCCGCTGCGCAGTTTTATTTTGCCGGGCGGGTCGGCCTTGGCCGCCTATTTGCATTTATGCCGCACTGTGGCGCGCCGCGCCGAACGCATGAGCGTTGAATTATCGACCCTTGAAACGGTCAACCCGCATGCGTTGACATATTTGAACCGTTTGTCTGATTGGTTGTTTGTGGCGGGGCGCATCGCCAATGCCAATGGGGCAGATGATATTTTATGGGTGCCAGGGGCCAATCGCGAAGGGCAGGGGGGTTAATCTTCGAAGGTTTCACCCCGGTCTACGCCCCATAGGGCGTGGGCGTCTATCCACCCGCGATAGCCTTCGGCCTCAACCAGGCACCATTCATTGCGGCATTCGCGCAAATGCACAATCACCCCGGCCTCAACCCGGACGCTCACGGGGCTGTTGGGCAGGGGGGTAAAATGGATGGGTTGCAGATCAATTTCAACAATTGCGGTGCGTCGGCCAGATAAAAGCGCATGATGCACCCATCCGCCCGCCCCATCGCGATCTTCGACACGGCGCCAATGGCCAAATTCAGCCACCACCCGCAAAGGCATATGGCGGCGTTGAAACACCCAATCAATGCGGTGGCTTTGTGATGGGCCGCGCCGGGCATAGGCCTGACTTGATTTCACCGATACATAGCGCGGCAAAGCAAAGCCTGTAACCGGCCCAATGCCGGGCAATGCGGCGTCATTGGTAGGGGGTGTTTGTGCCGATGCCCCGGCCATGATGCCGATGCACAAGACAACACAGATGCAAAAGGCCATAATCCTTTGCATATATGGGATATATCCCCGGTATGTCTGGCAATCCTTCACGTGTGCCGTGCCTGTTGTCATGGATATCTGGTGGATACGGGCGCGCCCTTGTCAAATCAATGAAAATATAGCCCACCGGCCTTGCGCCGCCACAATCGCAGCGGCGTGTTTTGTTTTAGATGCCGATCAGATACTGGCGCGCATTTCATCGCGCACCTGTTGGCGCAATACATCAAGCGATTGTTTTTTGCCTTCGCGCATGAAATGCCAATATGTCCAACCATTGCAAGAAGGCGCACTTTCCAGACGCGCGCCCACCTGATGGATGGAGCCTTTGACATCATCGGCGGCCAATGTGCCATCGGCGCGCACACGCGCCACTTGCCCGCGTGTGTTGGTCAACATTTCACCGGGGCGCAACATGCCGCGTTCAACAATCTGGCCAAAGGGCACACGGGGTTCTTGGCGTTTTGATCCTGTCACCTCAAGCGCGCCACGATCCAGGCGGCGGGTGTTTGACAGGCGTTTTTGCGCGACCTTGCGATAGGTTTCTTCGCGTTCAATACCGATGAAATCGCGGCCCAACATTTTGGCCACCGCCCCGGTGGTGCCAGTGCCAAAAAACGGATCAAGTACAACATCGCCCACATTGGTGGTGCCAATCAAGATGCGATGCAACAATGCCTCGGGTTTTTGGGTGGGATGGGCCTTTTCGCCGGTCTCGTCTTTCAGGCGTTCGCCGCCATTGCAGATTGGCAAAACCAAATCTGACCGCATTTGCG
>CAZPSB010000036.1:8956-12392 GCA_964589025.1 uncultured Jannaschia sp.
CTTCATTCAATGATTTCAGCGCGTCATAGTTAAATGTGTATTTTGCGCCTTCGCTTTTTGAGGCCCAGATCAATGTTTCATGGGCATTGGTTAGGCGTTTTCCCCGAAAATTCGGCATGGGGTTTGATTTGCGCCACACCACATCATTCAAAATCCAAAACCCCTGATTTTGCAATTCCGCACCGACGCGAAAGATGTTGTGATAGCTGCCAATCACCCACATCGCCCCATTGGGTTTTAGAATACGCCGGGCTTGGGCCATCCAATCGCGGGTGAACCTGTCATAAGCATCAAAGCTTGAAAATTGATCCCATGCGTCATCCACGGCGTCAACGCGGCTGTTATTGGGGCGGTGCAATTCACCTTTGAGTTGCAGGTTATAGGGCGGGTCTGCAAAGATCAGGTCAACCGATGCGTCGGGCAGGCCGCGCATGATTTCAATACAATCACCAGACAAGATTTCGTTGCGGGGCAATGC
Organism: uncultured Jannaschia sp.; assembly: GCA_964589025.1. Classification (GTDB taxonomy): domain Bacteria; phylum Pseudomonadota; class Alphaproteobacteria; order Rhodobacterales; family Rhodobacteraceae; genus JANSYL01. The sequence continues at coordinate 9,435 of CAZPSB010000036.1, forward strand.
CTGCCCCGTTGCATGTGTTTTTTGTGCCATGTTCTGCCTCATACGGCCCCTTTTGGCGGGGCGCTTGTTTTATGATAGACAGAATCGCGCAAAACGAATCACGGATCAATTTCATTATTGGAACCAATTTGTTTCCGAAATTGGCACTACAACATATTGCGTACAGGCGCGAAGGATACCCGATGATGTGGTGTTGGACCAAGGTCTTGTAAGGCCTGGCGATGCATGGCAGTTGGATAACCTTGGTTGGTTTCCCACCCATATCCGGGAAAATCACGCGCCAAATCCTGCATCACACGGTCGCGGGCGACCTTTGCAATGATCGAGGCCGCCGCGATGGATAGGCTTTGTGCATCCCCTTTGATCAGGGCGGTTGCCTTGCATGGCAAATCCGCAGGCAGGGCGTTGCCATCAATCAGTGCATGATCGGGGCGGTTGGGCAAGGCCATGACCGCGCGGCGCATAGCCAGAAGGCTGGCATTGCGAATATTCATGCAGTCAATTTCGGCCACACTGGCCCAAGCCAGACCAATCTGCGCGGTTTGGTGCAAGGCGTCAAACAAGGTCGCGCGCGTGGCTGCGGTTAGTTTTTTGGAATCATTCAAACCGGGTGGGATATGATGAGGGTCAAGGATCACAGCCGCCGCCGATACCGGCCCGGCCAATGGGCCGCGCCCGGCCTCGTCCACACCGGCCACAAGACCGGTCAGCGCGCGTTCATGGGTGAAATCGGGATATGTCATGCGGGGTATCAATCACGCGGGTTGCATCTGCACAAGATGAAATGGATCTTGCGATAGGGGGCTGACGGGGGGCGTTATTGGATAACGCCCGCACCATGGGTAGGTTGGCCTATGACCCAATTTTGCAAAAGATTCGCGATGAACAAGTATATTTTGGCCTTTTTGATCATATGTGTCAGCCTTGGCCCATTGCACGCAGCCTGCTTTGCTGATTATCGCGCCTCTGCGGAAAACCCGTTGCGGCTGCATTATGGTGTGATGGAACTTTCGCAAGAACAGTGCACATTAGACGCAGTGCGCGGCGAAATATCGCGCAGATTGTCTGCCAATGGTTGGCAGTTGTTGCAAGTCGTGTCAGTATTCGGGGAAGATGAGTTAAATCAAAGAGAGGCGGATGCCCGAGAATTCTTCCTTCGTTACTGATGCCCGCATGACAGCAACCCGCGTTGTGCAGCTTGGCGTGGCGGGTATTCTTGTTGCGATTATCGTATCAGGTACCTTTTTATTCATAAATCTACCAGATGCCGATGCCTTTAGCGAAGCGGTTGAACAAATTTTCATCCTCAATGATGTGCGCAATCCAGATGCCATTCGCGTGCTTGAGGTATTGGCCCAATCCGGCACAACTTTTTCCAAGGTTTTGGCCAGTTACCGTGCCGTTATTTTTGTGTTGATGGTTGTTGCAACCGCCCTTTTGGTGGCCTGTTTGGTTTTTCTGGTGTCAATTGTGGTCTTGAACCGGAAAATGGAACAAATTGAACGATCCGGTATTCAGGTATCATCCTTGATTCTAAGCCGTGAAGAACGCATCGTTTTAATCAATGATATGGAATTCAAACTGACCGAAGCGGCGATGGAAACCTTGGGCGTTCTGGCCGAGGCCCGATTGGATGATGAGGTTTTGTCAGGCGCCCAGATTGAGGCAATGGTTTCAGGCAAACCCGAAACAGATGTTGACGAAGCCGCCGGTGCCACACGTATAAAACGGTTGCGGGATAGTTTGGGAAATCAAATTGTGTCGGAATTATTGGTCAAAAACATTGCCAGACGCGGGTATGTTTTGGCCATCAATAAAGATGTTATTCAAATGTCTTGATCGACATCATCTTAAATCACCTTGGTGAAAAGCGGCCCCTTAAGGCCGCTTTTGTTTGGTACTTAGCAATAAGGCGCGCTACGGCCATAGCCGGCCGCATCTGTGATGTTACCATTATCGGCATCTGTGCGGCCTGTGTAAGATCCACCACGGCCACGTCCACAGCCGCTGCGGTCTGTCCAGCTACCATTGTCGGAATCTGTGCCTTGCGCAGATGCTTGGCTGGTGCCTGTTAGGGTTGCGGCGGCACCTGCGGCCCCACCAACGGCAACCATGCCCAAAAACCCACGGCGATTTTGTTCTGTGGTTGCGTTATCTGTGGTGATATCCGCATCAGACAATGTTTTGTTTTTCTTTTGATCGTTTGACATTTTGAAAGACCTTTCATTTATTTGCCGCCGTAACCGATTCGAAATTATTCAATCAGGCGTCATTAACAAATTAAGAATGACTCTAATCTTGATTTGAGTCAATCTTTGGCCAGTGTTATGGCCTTACTAAGCAAAGTTATGCCTGTTTCGGCATGACGTTATCTGATAACATTGAGGGATAGTTCATATGGCTGATGAAAATTACGGGTTTGACTGGGCGATTGCGCCGGAAACGCCGCAAAATTTCTTTGCGGATTATTTTGAAAAAAAACCACTGATTATTCGGCGTGCTGATCAAGATTATTACAAAAAACTTTTATCATATGATGATATTGACCAGGTCATTACAACGATGGGTTTGTCGGCGCCTGAAATCAATGTAACGCGCGCCGATGCCAATATCACCACATCTGATTTTGCCTATGAAAGCGGGTTTGTTGATGCGGTGCGGGTCAACCAATTATTTGCCGATGGGGCGACGGTTATTTTATCAGGTCTGCATGAACGCCTGCCGAAACTGGCCCGATTTTGTCGCGCGCTTGAGGCCGCGATGTCATGCCGGGTTCAGACCAATATTTACATGACACCGGCAAATTCGCAGGGGTTTCGCCCCCATTATGACAGCCATGATGTGCTTGTCTTGCAGATCGAAGGCACCAAGGAATGGCGGTTTTACGACACACCGGTTGAATTGCCATTGCACACCCAAGGCTTTAACCCCGATGAAATCACGATCGGCGAAGAAACA
>CAZPSB010000036.1:12402-14410 GCA_964589025.1 uncultured Jannaschia sp.
TCGGATCCGGATCGTGGTCGGAGACGTCGCCGGCCACGGGGTGTCCTCGGCGCTGCTGATGAGCGGTGTTCGCGCCGGCTTTCGGCAGCGCCATTCCCTATCCGGGAGTATCGAAGAGGTGGTCGCGGACCTCAACCGGCAGGTCGCCCTGGATGTGGGCGGCAGCGGCCGCTTCATGACCCTCTTCTGCCTGGAGATCGACGTCGAGTGCCGCTGCGCCAGTTGGGTCAGGGCCGGCCACGAACCCGGCTTTCTCTATCGGGTGAAGGATGATCGCTTCGAGCCTCTCATGGGAAAGGGAATCCCTCTCGGTATCGAGAAAGAGACCACTTATTCAGCCCGATTCATCGATCGTCTAGAACCTGGCGACATGTTATATGTGCCGCGTGGTTTGGCGCATGATGCAATCGCCACCGATAAAACATCGCTGCATATTACAACCGGGCTGATGTTGCGCAGTTGGGCCGATGTCGTGGCCGAGGCGGTGAACGCCCTTGCCCATGCAGATGTTGATTTTCGCCGTGCCTTGCCGCCGGGTTATGCCAATCCTGGGGCTGATATGGCGGCACATAAACCAGTTTTTGACGCTTTGGTGGCCAAATTTGCACAAAACGCGCCATTTGAAAAATTGATGGATGGGTTCAAACAGGAATTTTTGACAGGCCGTGTGCCGCGTGTCGAAGGGCAGATGGCCGAAATGGCAAAACTGCCATCTTTGACGGAAAATTCTGTTGTCGGGGCGCGGCCAGATTTGATTTATGATCTGGCGCATTTGCCTGAGGATGAAAAAATTCGCTTGGCCTGTTATGGCGCGGAAATCATCATGCCTGATTTTGTGGAACCGGCTTTGCGCTATGCGGTATCAACGGCGCGGTTCAAAATCGCCGATTTGCCTGGTGATCTGGACGAAGCGGGGCAGTTGGTTTTGATCCGCCGATTGATCCGCGAAGGCCTGGTTGTTGTGCATCAAGCCTGAATTTTGGCCCCGGCCTATCATCGGTCGGGGGCAAACCTTAAGGCGCGCCTATATGATGTGTTTTGTCACGCAATTGATAAAATCTGCGCCATATGGCCCGGCCCTATTGACGGGGCGGGGCCAAGCCCATACCCCATATTTATGCGGGGGGCTGGATGACCGCGTGTGGGCCATGCCCACCCGAGGAAAGTCCGGACTCTTTGAAGCAACGGTGCCGGGTAACCCCCGGGCAGAGCAATCTGACGGAAAGCGCCACAGAAAACAAACGACCCCGCATGGCCGGGGCCAAGGTGAAAAGGTGGGGTAAAAGCCCACCGCGGGCCGGGCAACCGGGCCGGCATGGCAAGCCCCACCGGGAGCAATGCCAAATAGGGATCTTGCGGGCCGCATGGCCCGGGGGCGCTTCACCCCCAAAGATCCGGGTTGGCAGCCCGAGCCGCCGGGCAATCGGCGGCCCAGATGAATGGTCATCCAAGGGAATTTCCCTGGACAGAATCCGGCTTATAGGCCCCCCGCATGTTTTTATGGCCCCCCATCACCGCTTTGCCGCACTGCACCCCGTTGACCATGGGCTGCGATCACCGTAAACCAATGACCAAGATTGACAGATGGGTGCAGATTTTGCACCGCTCTATACCCTTGGAGAGGTTATGACAGATCTTTTGTCGAATTATGCTCCGATCCTTATTCTGTTGGCGCTTGCCATCGGGTTGGGGCTGGTTTTGCTTTTGGCGGCGGTGATTCTTGCGGTCAGAAACCCCGAACCTGAAAAAGTATCTGCCTATGAATGCGGGTTTAACGCATTTGATGATGCGCGCATGAAATTTGACGTGCGGTTTTACTTGGTTTCAATTTTGTTCATCATTTTTGATCTGGAAATCGCGTTCCTGTTTCCTTGGGCGGCGGCCTTTCCTGATCTAAGTGATGTGGCCTTTTGGTCGATGATGGTTTTCTTGGGCGTTTTGACAATCGGTTTCGCCTATGAATGGAAAAAAGGGGCGCTGGAATGGGAATAGCGACATCACCAAACGC
>CAZPSB010000037.1:0-4709 GCA_964589025.1 uncultured Jannaschia sp.
CGGATCAGATCCAATGATTTATACGCCGCAATCCCACCGCCAATGATCAACAGGATTTTCTTATTGGCCAAATTCATGTCGCGCCCTCATTTCTTTGTCATTTACACACGCCTTGGCGCAAATCCAGTGCAACGGCCAAATCGTGCAATTGGGCACTGGTTATGTCGTGTTCTATGGGCCGTGTTCTACGGGCCGCCCAAACAGGCAAACATCATACACGCCGCGCCCAAAGATCATATTCATCGGCCTGTTCAATTTCGACCGATACGATCTGACCGGGGGCCAACCCATAGGCCGTTTCATCAATATAGATATGGCCATCAATTTCAGGCGCATCGGCAAAACCGCGACAGGTGGCGCCGGTTTCATCGACCTCATCCACGATCACATCACAGGTTTTGCCAATTTTTTGCGCCAATTTTTGCGCCGATATCGCCTGGGCCTTTTGCATAAAGCGATGCCAGCGATCCTCTTTCACATCCTCAGGCACATGATCAGGCAAAGCAGCCGCCCGCGCGCCGGCGACATTTTCATATTTGAAACATCCCACACGATCCAATTGCGCCGCATCCAGCCAATCCAGTAGGGTTTGAAATTCATCCTCGGTTTCGCCGGGATAGCCCACAATAAAGATTGATCGCAATGTTAAATCAGGGCAAACCGCCCGCCAGGCCGCGATTTCATCCAGCGTCTTGGCCGAAGCCGCAGGCCGCGCCATGCGTTTCAAAACATCCCGATGCGCATGTTGGAACGGAATGTCCAGATAGGGCAAAACCCCATTTTGCGGATCCGCCATGATCGGCAATAAATCCCGCACATGCGGGTAGGGATACACATAATGCAACCGCACCCACGCGCCCAATTCGCCCAATTGGCGGGTCAGTGGCAAGATGGGAAATTTATCATCCCGGCCTTTCCAATCCGTTCCATAGGCCGAGGTATCTTGACTGATCACCAGCAATTCCTTGACACCCGATTGCACCAATTTTTCCGCTTCGCGCAAAACCGCACGCGCCGGGCGTGATGCCAACCGCCCCCGCATATCGGGGATGATGCAGAATTTGCATTTGTGATCGCAGCCTTCGGATATTTTCAGATAGCCATAGTGGCGCGGCGTCAATTTCACCCCCGCCGCAGGCATCAGATCAATAAACGGATCAGGCGCGGGCGGCACAGCGGCATGCACCGCATCAATCACCTGTTCATATTGATGCGGGCCTGTGACGGCCAAAACCCGCGGATGCACCCCGGTGATATAATCGGGATCAGCCCCCAAACAGCCGGTCACAATCACCCGGCCATTTTCGGTCAAAGCCTCACCAATGGCATCCAGGCTTTCGGCCTTGGCGGAATCCAGAAACCCGCAGGTATTCACAATCACCGCATCTGCACCGTTATAATCGGGGCTGATCTGGTATCCTTCGGCGCGCAGGCGCGTTAAAATCCGTTCGCTATCGACCAAGGCCTTGGGACAGCCCAAAGATACCATGCCAATCTGGGGTTGGCCGGGGCGGTTTGGTTCTTGAAATGTGGCGCGCGCGCGATCGGGGCGCAAATCGGGTGGATTGATTGACATATTGCGCAAATACCCCGCGCCGCCCCAATTGCAAAGGCAATTTGCGAAAAATTTTGCCGATTTCAGCGAAAGGTTAAAATCATACGTGCACCTTGCAAAGGACCATGTATAACACGCCCAAATCAAAGGAGATATCGCCATGCGTTGGATTATACGAATTTTAGGGGTTATATTTTTACTGCTGATCTTGGCCGTGGCGGCAGTGTTCATTCTGCCCACAGATCGCATCGTGGCCGTGGCCACCGACCGCATCAGCGCCCAAACAGGGCGCGATGTTGCCGTGAATGGGCCATTGCGCCCCATGATCTGGCCCAATCTTGGGGTCTCTGTTCAAGCCGTTGAAATCGGCGGGCCGGATTGGGCCCCAGATACGCCCTTGTTGCGGGCCGATGTGGTTTCGATACGCGTGCCATGGGCGGCGGTGTTTACAGGGCAGATCAATATTGAAGATATCACCGTGACCGCCCCTGAAATTAACCTGATTCGCGGCGCGGATGGTCAAGGGAATTGGGATTTTGGCACCGCTGAGCCCGCACAACCCAACGCAGCTGCACAAAATGCCGAATCCAATGATCCGATATCATTCGCCCTGCAACGCGCGGTCATTACCGATGCGGCGGTGTCTTTCACCGATATGGCCACCGACCAACGCCAGACGGTATCGGGCCTGAATGCGGAATTGACATTACCGGCCACGGGCCAGGCTGAAATTGCGCTAGATACGTTATTGAATGGGGTTGGCTTGGATGCAACCATGACACTGGATGATATGGGCGCGTTTCTGGCCGGTGAGGTTCAAACCCTATCGGCAGGCCTTGGGTGGCAAGGCGGGGATGTGACGATACAGGCATCTGTATCGCTTGCACCCAGTTTTGATGGCGTGATCACGGCATCGGGTACGGATCTATCGCCGTTATTCCAAGCCGCACGGCAATTGACCCCACCAGAATTGGCGAATCAACAGTTCAACATTTCATCCCGCGTGGGGGTGTCTGCGGCAGGCGATGCCCGGCTTGATGACACATCCATCACCCTTGGTGATACGCAACTTGATCTGACCATGGATTTTGCACAGGCCACACCACGCCCCATTTTGCGCAGCACCCTTACAGGGCAGATCATTTTGCCACAAAGCGGGTCTGCGACAACCACCACATCCACCCCTGCTGCCGGGCCACAAACAGGGTGGTCAACCGACCCGATTGACCTGTCATTCCTTGGCCTGGCCGATGCCGATGTCACCGTGCAATTGACGCAGGCCGATTTGGGCAATATCGCCCTTGGCCCGATTGATATGCAATTGGTCAATTCAGATCGGCGCGCGGTTCTAACCATTCGCGAATTGGGCCTATATGACGGCCAAATCGCCGGTGATGTGGTTTTGAACGGGCGCAATGGGGTTTCAACCCGTGCCGATATCCGCATGGATGGCCTAGAGGCCGGCGCCGCAATGCGCGATTTCATCGGGTCAGACCGGGTGCAAGGCACCGCCCAAGGCACAATCGCGTTACAGGCCGCAGGCAATAGCATGGATGCTTTGATGCGATCTTTGGACGGCCAAGGCACCATTGCGATGGGGCCGGGTGTCATTCGCGGCTTTGATCTGGCGGCGATTATACGTGAGCGCAGCTTGGCGGGAAATGATGGCAGCCGATCAACCACAGCCTTCAACAGCCTTGGCGCAAGTTTTGTTATTACAGATGGTGTATTGCAAAATGATGATCTGCGCCTCGATGCCGATTGGGGGCAATCGGCAGGCGAAGGGCAGGTCAATCTTGGTGCGCAAAGCATCAATTACCGCTTATTGCCGAATCTATCAATCAATGGCGGCGAAACCAGCATCACATTGCCCGTTTTAATCAGCGGCCCATGGTCGGATGTGTCATATGGGTTGGATCTTGAATTTCTGGCCCGTCAGGAAATCGCCAATCAAGTTGATGACATCACCCAAGAGGCCCAAGAAGCCATTGAAGACCGCGTGCGCGATCAATTGGGCCAAGAGGCCGAAGGCCTGCTGGATAATCTAACAGGCGGCGGGGGCGGCAACGCGCTTGGCGGTCTGTTGGGGGGGCGCAATTAACCCCAATCTGATCTTCAGATATATACTAAAAATGCCGGGAAAATATCCCGGCATTTTTCATTTGTCTTGGCATAGGCAAATCAGGCTGATTTGTTCAGCGCCCTCAACCCGCCCGATACCACCAAGGCCACAATGACGGCCTTGACCACATCGCCCAACAAAAACGGCGCGGCCCATGATGCCCATAGCGTGGTCCATTCTGCACCGGCCAGCGCAGGCCATGCCAAGCCCGGTACATAAACCAGGGCAGACGCCACAAGACCAACCCCCACAGTTGCCATCACATTGCGTGACAGGCCATAATCACTGACCAAACCGGCCAAACCAGCCATCAAAACAAAGCCCATCAAGAACCCGCCTGTTGGCCCCATCATATAGGGCAAGCCAGCGCCGCCATTGGCGAAAACCGGCAGGCCCATCGCGCCTTCGGCTAGATAGGCCAGCACCGTCATCATCCCCAAACGTGACCCAAACGCAAAGCCGACGAATAAAACTGCGCATGTTTGCAATGTCATTGGCACAGGCAGCATCGGCACCGAAATCTGCGCCGCCACTGCAATAAGCGCAGTTCCGGCCAAAACCATCAGGGCCTGTTTCAAAAGGCTTAGTTCACCAAAGGCGGCCTGGGCCAAGCTTGTGTGTCGTTGCATCGTGATCTCCATCCAACAGGGGTATTTATATTATGCCCTGTATCCAACCTTGTTTGCGGGCAAAGTCAAGGCAGGCCTTGCCATTTGGTGTAAATCGGGGCATGTCACGGCCCTATGACACAGGATTTGAATGGAAAAATCGCCCTTGTGACCGGGGCCTCACGCGGGGTTGGACGCGCCAGCGCCGAATGGTTGGCCGCACGCGGGGCGCATGTGGTGGCCGTGGCGCGCACAATTGGCGGGCTGGAAGATCTGGATGACCAGATCAAAGCCAAGGGCGGCAGCGCCACATTGGCCCCGATGGATATCACCGATGACAATGCCTTGGCCCATCTATGCCGCAGCATCCATGACAGATGGGGCCAGCTGGATATTTGGGTGCACAGCGCGCTGCATATCACGC
>CAZPSB010000037.1:4719-14409 GCA_964589025.1 uncultured Jannaschia sp.
ATATCACGCCGCTTACCCCGGTGCATCATATCAAGGCCAAAGATCTGGACAAGGTGATCGCCACCAATATCCGCGCCTTTACCCGCGCCATTGCGATGATCGAGCCCCTTTTGACGGCATCATCACGCCCGCAGGCGGTATTTTTCGACGATACCGCAGAACCCAAATTTTCAGGCGCCTACGCCATAAGCAAAGCCGCCCAACGCGCACTTGTGCAAACATGGCAGGCCGAAACCCGTAAAACCGATTTGCGCATTCATATGATGACCCCCAATCCGATGCCGACTGCCAAACGTGGTCGGTTTTTTCCCGGTGAAGACAAAACCAAATTGGCCCCCACAAAAGACGAAATCGCGCTTTTATTGCCTGCATTATTGGCCGATTGATCGGGGGCGCCCATCCGCGATTGGGTTAATCGGCGGGGTTAATCGGCGCGATTTTGATCGGTTGCGGGGGGATCAAATCTATTGGCCAAAGCTTCGGCTTGGGTTGTGATTTGTTCAAATATATCAACTATATCCTGCGGAATGGATGGTCTGGCCTGCACTTCCTGCAATTCGGCCAAACGCCGCGCACGATCCGACAGACGGTCTTCGGCCTGTTTCAGGGCCACATGTTGCGCCTGAACCTTTTCGGCCAATTCCTGTGCTTGGCCTTCGGCGGCCATCAAACGATCGGCCAAAATCAGGCCCGCCAATAACAACATACGATCCGATGGCATTCGGCCAACCTGATCAATCACCGTTTTGGCCTGCACATCCAGCAAACTTGCCGCCGCCTTGACCGAAGGTTCTTCGCCATCCTGGCACGCCACTTTGAACAAGCGGCGGCCAACTTCTACATCAATTTCCGGCATTTTCGGGGCTTTCTTCGTCTTGGGGCGGTTCGGCTGAGGGCGGTTCATCCTGGGCCAAAGCCGCCCTTAAATCAGATCGAATACGGTCAAGTTCGGCCTGCTCAGAATCGCGCAGCGCCCTAAGCGATGCAATTTCATCATGCAGGGCCTCATATGTGTCAAAGGGGGTATTTTGATCCACCGCAGCGCGCATATGCGCCATTTGATCCTGCATCTGTTTGGCCACGCGATGCAATTTGGCCAATTCCTGACGCATGGCGGTGATGCGGCCATCAATCGGGGGCAAATCATCGGATTTGCGCAATTCCTGCACAATCGTTAACAATTTTTGCCGCCGCGCCTGGGCGTCTTCGACTTCGGCTTTCAATTCAACAAGACGGGTTTTGTTATGGCGATACACCGCCTTGAGGGCGGCAAATAATTCGGGCGTTACGTCATCGAATTCGCCCTCAATCGCGGAATCGAGATCTTGAATGGTCAACGGGGCGCGATGCAGGCCATCAATACCGCCCGACACTTGGTCAAGTGCGGTCATCAAACGCCCTTGCAGCGCCCTTAATGTTTCGATTTCGGCATCTGTGCCCATAGCCTGCCGTCTTTCCTTATTTTGACCATCGCAACCCAAAGGCCTGCTTTGACTATTTTCTTAATCAGACCCCAATCCCCCCCAATATGCAAGAGGGCACAACATGGTAATATAGGTTTTTGGGCCTGTTTCATCACCCTTTGCTTGCGCTTGGGCGTGCCTCTGGTATCACATCGAATATATATAAGCCCAATCAGACCTGCCAAGGATATCCCCAAACCATGGATCTTGCCAAAATCGCCACTTCACATCCCGATCACTGGGCGCGCGCCGCCTGCATTCGTACGCTGACGCTTGATGCCGTGGCTGCGGCCAATTCGGGCCATTCCGGCATGCCAATGGGCATGGCCGATGTTGCGACCGTATTGTTCGACAAGCACATGAATTTCGATGCATCCGCCCCCGATTGGCCCAATCGTGATCGCTTTATCCTAAGTGCAGGGCATGGGTCGATGTTGATCTATAGCCTGCTTTATCTGACCGGGTATCAGGATATGACGTTGGATCAGGTCAAAAATTTCCGCCAAATGGGCGCGATCACTGCGGGCCATCCCGAATATGGTCATGCCAAAGGCATTGAAACCACCACCGGCCCCTTGGGGCAAGGCATCGCAAATGCCGTTGGTTTTGCCATGGCCGAAGAATTCTTGCGCGCCAAATGGGGCAAAAAGATCATTGATCACTATACCTATTGCATCGCCGGTGATGGGTGCCTGATGGAAGGCATCAGCCAAGAGGCCATAGCCCTTGCCGGACGGCATGAATTGTCGCGTCTGATTGTGTTATGGGATGACAATAACATCACCATTGACGGCACAGTTGATATCGCAGATCGCACCGATCAATTGGCCCGGTTTGCCGCATCGGGGTGGGATGTGTTTTCATGTGATGGGCATGACCCGGTTGATATTGATCGCGCCATCACGGCGGCCAAAGCATCGAATAAACCTGCGATTGTGGCGTGCAAAACGCATATTGCAATCGGATCATCCGCCCAAGACACCCCCAAAGGTCACGGCGCATTGACCGACCCACAATTGATTGCCGACACCAAAGCCGCCTATGGCTGGAATGCACCGGCCTTTGAAATCCCTGCTGATTTGAAATCATGGTGGGAAAATGTGGGCGCAAGGGGCGCGGCCACACGCGCGGCCTGGGAAGGTGAATTTTCCAAATTATCCCCCACCAAACAGGCCGAATTTACCCGCGCCTTTTCACGTGATGTGCCCAAGGCGCTATCGGCGAAAATCAAGGCGTTGAAGAAACAGATTTCGGCCAATGCACCCAAAGTTGCCACCCGCAAGGCCAGTGAAATGGCGCTTGATGTGATCAACCCGATTATGGGCGAAACCTTGGGCGGATCGGCCGATTTGACCGGATCAAACAACACCAAAACATCCGATTTGGGCGTGTTTGAACCGGGCAATCGCAAAGGGCGTTATGTCTATTACGGCATTCGCGAACATGGCATGGCGGCGGCCATGAACGGCATGGCATTGCATGGCTGCGTGCGCCCCTATGGCGGCACCTTCATGTGCTTTGCCGATTATGCGCGCGGCGCGGTGCGCCTATCGGCCCTGATGGGGGTGCCGGCGGTTTATGTCTTTACACATGATTCCATCGGCCTTGGCGAAGACGGCCCCACCCACCAGCCGGTGGAACATCTGGCCATGTTGCGCGCCACACCCAACCTAAACGTGTTTCGCCCCGCCGATGCGGTTGAAACCGCCGAGGCCTGGGAAATCGCGCTTATGCAAAAAGACACACCCAGTGTTCTGGCCCTAAGCCGCCAAGGCCTGCCGACCTTGCGCACCGATCACAAGACAAAGAACATGACCGCGCTTGGTGGCTATGTTCTGGCCGATGCAATTGGCAAACGTCAGGTGATTTTGATCGCCAGCGGGTCCGAGGTATCCATCGCCATGGACGCACGCGAAAAATTGCAGACCCAAGGCATCGGCACGCGCGTTGTATCCATGCCCTGTTGGGAATTATTTGAGGCCCAAGATATATCCTATCGCCGCCGCGTTTTGCCCGCAGGCCCCGTTCGTGTGGGGGTTGAGGCCGCCGCCCGCATGGGGTGGGATCGGTGGCTATCGGCCGAACGCGGGCGCGAGGCAAAATCAACCTTTCTCGGCATGCCGGGTTTTGGGGCCTCTGCACCGGCAGATGACCTATATACGCATTTCGGCATCACCGCCAATGACGTGGCCCGCGCGGCAAAAGGTTTATTGTAACACCATAAGGCCGGGTGCCTATAGGCGCCCGGTTGTTTGCCCGTGGCCTATTTCATTTCCATGCCACTTATGCGATTTTATACCTGATAAGGTCGCTTGCGATCAATCAAATCAGGTTTATTGGGCAAATCAGGTTTATTGGGTCAGACATGCGCAATTTTGGGTTTGGCAGGATTATTTTGTTTTTGGGCCTTGTTTTCGTTGGCATGTATTTCACCTTTACCGCCGTGCAGGGCAATAGCGGCCTGTTTCGCCGTATTCAGATTGAGGCCGAAATCGCCGAACGCGAGGGCGAACTTAACCGGCTTGAGGCCGAAACCACGCATATGGAAAACCTAACCCGGCGGTTGTCAGACGATTTTCTAGACCTTGATCTTTTGGATGAACGTGTGCGCGCAATTTTGGGCTATATCCGGGCAGATGAACTGGTTTTACCCCAATAAATCGACACTCTAACGCCCGTTGCTGCCCGGCATAGCCATAATATGCGATAAAGGGGTGTAATTTAGGCTGAACCCTGTTACAGACTTGTTTAACGTTAAACTAGTTTGAAATAGGGGGGCGGGCATGCCTGCACGCAAAACCACTGCGAAATCCGCAGCAAAGCCAAATGTTTCGGCGGATGAATTGAAAACGCATTACCGCGAAATGTTGTTGATTCGCCGGTTCGAAGAAAAGGCCGGGCAATTATATGGCATGGGCCTGATTGGCGGGTTTTGCCACCTTTATATCGGGCAAGAGGCCGTTGTTGTCGGCCTAGAGGCCGCCGCCGAAGAAGGCGACAAACGCATCACATCCTACCGCGATCACGGGCATATGTTGGCCTGCGGCATGGACCCAAAAGGCGTGATGGCCGAATTGACAGGACGCATTGGCGGCTATTCCAAGGGCAAAGGCGGTTCCATGCATATGTTTTCGAAAGAAAAACATTTTTATGGCGGCCATGGCATTGTGGCCGCACAGGTACCGATTGGCGCAGGTTTGGCTTTTGCCGATAAATATCTAGGCAATGACCGGGTGACATTTGCCTATTTCGGCGATGGCGCGGCCAATCAGGGCCAGGTTTATGAATCCTACAACATGGCCCAGCTTTGGGATTTGCCTGTGGTTTTCGTCATTGAAAACAATCAATATGCAATGGGCACATCCACGCAACGTTCCACCAAATCGCCTTCATATTGGGAACGCGGCGCGGCTTATGGTATCGCGGGCGAAGAGGTTGACGGAATGGATGTTTTGGCCGTGAAAGCCGCCGGTGAAAAGGCCATCGCCCATTGCCGCGCCGGCAAAGGCCCCTATATTCTTGAAATTAAAACATACCGTTATCGCGGGCATTCCATGTCGGACCCTGCGAAATACCGCACCCGCGAAGAAGTGCAGGAAATGCGCGAAAAACGCGACGCCATCGAACATGTGCGCCAGATGTTATTGACCGGCGGCCACGCGTCTGAAGATGATTTGAAAGCAATCGACAAAGAGATCAAAGAAATCGTGAACGAGGCGGCAGAATTTTCCAAAGAAAGCCCCGAACCCCCGGTCGAAGACCTGTGGACAGATATCTACGCGTAAGGATACGAAATCATGATGAATGAAATTTTAGGTGAATTATTACGCGGCTTTGTGGGGCAGGTGATTTATTCTGGTTTGATCTTGTTGGCATTGCGGTGGGCATTCAAGGTGCATGTTGCGTATATCGAAATGCTTCGCATCAATATAATTTTATACCTACTGTTCTTTGCGGTCGGTTTCGTTTTGGCGATGGGGCTGGGAAGTATTGGCACATTTGATACAATCCTTTGGGGCATGATTATACTTGGCGTGATTGGGTTTTTTGTTCAGGCCTATGTCATCGCAACATGGGTGAAATCACAAAACGACGTTGAATTGACCTTTGGCAAGGCTTTAGGCGCGCAATTCATCATTTTAGGCATCGCTATCGTGATTGGTGGCGCCATCTTTCTTGCCCTGATGTAAGGAGAAATCCATGGCAACCGAAATTCTAATGCCCGCTTTGTCACCCACCATGGAAGAAGGCACCCTTGCCAAATGGTTGGTCAAAGAAGGCGACACTGTGAAATCTGGTGATATCATCGCCGAAATTGAAACCGACAAGGCCACAATGGAATTTGAGGCCGTCGATGAAGGCGTGATTGGCAAGATCCTAATCCCCGAGGGCACCGAGGGCGTCAAAGTCAACACCCCCATCGCCATGATCGGCGAAGAGGGCGAAGATATGTCGGCCACACCCGTATCTGCGGCAGATGCCGCCCCCGCGCCCGCCGCCATACCCGCAGGTGATACCGCCGCCGCACCGGCCCCCGCCATGCCTGTGGCCGCCGCCGCATCGCCCGATTACCCCGAGGGCACGCCCATGAAAACCCAAACCGTGCGTGAGGCCCTGCGCGACGCCATGGCCGAGGAAATGCGCGCAGATGAAACTGTGTTTTTGATGGGCGAAGAGGTTGCCGAATATCAAGGCGCCTATAAGGTTTCCCAAGGGTTGTTGGATGAATTCGGCGCCAAACGCGTGATCGACACCCCCATCACCGAACATGGTTTCGCCGGTATTGGTGTCGGCGCAGCCTTTGGCGGATTGCGCCCGATTGTGGAATTCATGACCTTTAATTTTGCCATGCAGGCGATTGACCAGATCATCAATTCGGCGGCCAAAACGCTTTATATGTCTGGCGGCCAAATGGGCGCGCCCATGGTGTTTCGTGGCCCCAATGGTGCCGCGGCCCGCGTGGGCGCCCAACATAGCCAGGATTACGCCGCATGGTACGCGCAAATCCCCGGTTTGAAAGTCGTTCAACCCTATTCGGCCGCCGATGCCAAAGGGTTGATGAAAACCGCGATTCGTGATCCCAACCCGGTGATTTTCTTAGAAAATGAAATCTTGTATGGCCGCAGCTTTGATGTGCCAGATATGGATGATTTCACCATCCCCTTTGGCAAGGCCCGCATTTGGCGCGAAGGCAATGACGTGACGATCATCAGCTTTGGTATCGGGATGCAATACGCGCTTGAGGCCGCCGATCGTCTGGCCGAGGATGGCATCTCGGCCGAAGTGATCGACCTACGCACATTGCGCCCAATTGATTACGGCACTGTGTTGCAATCGGTTCAGAAAACCAATCGCTGTGTCACCGTCGAAGAAGGGTTTCCCGTGGCGTCAATCGGCAATCACCTTTCGGCCTATATCATGCAAAACGCATTTGATTATCTGGATGCGCCCGTGATCAACTGCACCGGCAAAGACGTGCCCATGCCCTATGCGGCCAATCTTGAAAAACTGGCACTTGTGACCACCGATGAGGTCGTCGCCGCCGTCAAACAAGTCACCTATCGTTAAGGAGGTTCAGCCATGCCTACAGAAATCCTGATGCCCGCGCTGTCGCCTACGATGGAGGAAGGCACCCTTGCCAAATGGTTGGTCAAAGAAGGCGATACCGTTCAATCCGGCGATCTTTTGGCCGAAATTGAAACCGACAAGGCCACCATGGAATTTGAGGCCGTCGATGAAGGCGTGATCGGCAAGATCCTGATCGCTGAGGGCACCGAGGGCGTCAAAGTCAATGACGCCATCGCCATTTTGTTGGCCGAAGGCGAAAGTGCCGATGATATCGCAACGGCCCCCGCAACCCCAAAGGCAGCCCCAAAGGTGGCCGATGATGAAAAGGCCGCCACACCTAGTGGCCCCGCGCCATCATCCCCCGCCCCTGCCCCGGTTGCCGCAGATGGCACACGGGTGTTTGCATCGCCCTTGGCACGGCGCATTGCCGCCGATAAGGGGCTTGATCTGAACGCGATCAAAGGGTCTGGCCCGCATGGGCGTATCATCAAGGCCGATGTCGAAAACGCCACCGCCGCACCCGCGCCTGCCGCCAAATCTGCGGCACCTGCGAAATCCGCCGCCCCAACTGGCCCGGATGCCGCGCAGGTGATCAAAATGTATGAAGGGCGCGATTTCCAAGAAATTCCTTTGGATGGCATGCGCAAAACCGTGGCCGCCCGTTTGACCGAGGCCAAACAAACCATCCCGCATTTCTATCTGCGGCGCGATATCAAATTGGATGCGTTGTTAAAATTCCGCAGCCAGTTGAACAAACAACTTGAACCGCGCGGTGTGAAACTAAGCGTGAATGATTTTGTGATCAAGGCCTGCGCTTTGGCGTTGCAATCAGTGCCGGATGCCAATGCCGTTTGGGCAGGCGATCGGATGTTGCGCCTAAAACCATCGGATGTGGCGGTGGCTGTGGCGGTGGATGGCGGGTTGTTTACGCCCGTGTTGAAAGATGCCGATATGAAATCGCTATCGGCGCTATCGGCGGAAATGAAAGACCTTGCCACCCGGGCGCGCAACCGCAAATTGGCCCCACATGAATATGTGGGCGGGTCATTCGCAATTTCCAACTTGGGCATGTTTGGCGTTGATAATTTCGATGCCGTCATCAACCCACCCCATGGGGCAATCTTGGCCGTGGGTGCGGGCGTCAAAAAACCCATCGTTGGGGCAGATGGCGAATTATCGGTGGCCACCGTGATGTCGGTGACCTTATCGGTCGATCACCGGGTGATTGATGGCGCATTGGGGGCCGAATTGTTAAAGGCGATTGTTGATAATATCGAAAACCCAATGGTGATGTTGGCCTAGAATGCTATTTTGTTAAGGCCCGCCATGTGCCGGGCCTTAACCCTTGCACCGTGTTTGACCCGATGCAATAGCGGATCAAACGCAGCGCCGGAAACCCCACACCCGCGCACATGCGGCGGATTTGGCGGTTTTTGCCTTCGGTAATGGTTAGCTTGATCCATGTATCAGTGATGGATTTTCGCAGCCGCACGGGCGGATCGCGCGGCCATAACCAATCGGGCGCGGCCACGATATCGGCCTTGGCGGGGCGGGTTTTGCCATCTTTCAAATCAACCCCCGCGCGCAAATGGTGCAATGCATCGCGCCCTGGCTGCCCCTCAACCAAAACAAAATAGGTTTTTGGCATCTTGGCCTTGGGTGATGTGATGCGCGCCTGCAACCGCCCGTCATCGGTCAAAAGCAACAATCCCTCGCTATCGCGATCCAACCGACCCGCCGCATAAACGCCCTTGGGCAGATCAAAACGCGATAGACCCGGCCAATTGCCTTCATCGGTAAACTGGCTAAGCACATTCATAGGTTTGTTAAAGGCGATCAGCATGGGATAAGCCCGTGTTTCAGTGGCGTGACGGGCCATAATACCGCGCATGGGGATCGCATCAATGCGCCTCGGCCCAGTTCATGCCATGGCCTGCATCTACGACCAGCGGCACAGATAGGTGCATGGCGGGGGTGGCGGCGGTTTGCATCACATCGCGCGCACGGGCAATCAGCGGGTCAATCGCATTCTCATCCACTTCAAACAACAATTCATCATGGACTTGTAACACCATTGTGGCGGGCAAATCGGCGATGGCGGCCTCCATCCGGATCATCGCGCGGCGGATGATATCGGCGGCGGTGCCCTGAATAGGTGCATTGATTGCCGCACGATAGGCAAAGCCCGCAGCGGGGCCTTTGGAATTAATCTCGGGCGTGTGGATTTTACGGCCAAACAAGGCCATGTTTTTTGGCGAATGCTTTGGTATCTTCCATGTAATCTTTGATACCGGGAAAGCGTTCGAAATAGCGGTCGATAAATCCCTGTGCCTGGGCGCGCGGAATGCGCAGATTACGCGCAAGGCCAAAGCCCGAAATGCCATAAATCACGCCGAAATTAATCGCCTTGGCCTGACGGCGCACATCGGGCGTCATGTCTGCCAGCGGCACGCCAAACATTTCTGATGCGGTGGCCGCGTGAATATCTTGGCCATCGCGAAAGGCCTGTTTCAACGCATCAATGCCTGCGATATGGGCCAGAATGCGCAATTCAATTTGGCTATAATCAAGCGATACCAATACCTTACCGGGTTCGGCCACAAAGGCCTTGCGGATGCGGCGGCAATCTTCGGTGCGCACGGGGATGTTTTGCAGATTC
>CAZPSB010000038.1:0-3307 GCA_964589025.1 uncultured Jannaschia sp.
GACTATACCCAACAGGATTTCACCCAATTATCCGCGAAGTATGATGTGATCTATGATACGCTTGGCGTGTCGTCCTTTGCCAAGGCCAAAGGTCGGTTAACGCGGTCTGGCTGCTATGTTTGCCCGGTATTGGGGTTTGGTCTGCTTGGCGCGATGTTACGCACCACGATTGCAGGCAGACGCAAGGCGCGTTTTTCGGCGACGGGGATGCGTGCACCGGATGTGTTGCGCCCGATGCTGGCCACCCTTGTCAAAATGTCCAGCGATGGCAAACTGGCACCCGTTATCGACCGGATTTACCCTTTGGCCGACCTGGTCGAGGCACACCGGTATATGGAAACAGGCCATAAGCGCGGCAACATCATCGTCATGTGACCCACACCGCCCAATCATCGGTAGATATAACAAAACAATGACATAAAGGCATGTATTGGCGGAAGGGGTGGGATTCGAACCCACGGATGCTTGCACATCGCCGGTTTTCAAGACCGGAGCATTCGACCACTCTGCCACCCTTCCATATTGGTGGTGTTATGCACGGTCCCCCGTGCATTCGGCCAATATCTTGCCTTTTAAGCATGATTTTCAGGATATGGAAGGCCAAGTTCAAATTTTTTGCCTATTTTGTGAAAATGTCATTTTGCGGTCGCACCCGTTGGCTGTGATCGCTTATATAGGTGACAATGTGATCATATGGACAACAGAATGCGGGGATGGATGTGATGCGTAATTATGCACGATGCCTAACAACATGCGGTGCGGTGATGGGTATGGCGTTGGCCATGCAATTCGGGTTTGGACAAAATGCGGCGGCCCAGGCATTTCAAACCCAGGCCGAGGCCGCCTATGTTGTTGATCACAATACCGGGCAGGTTTTGTTATCGCATAATGCCGAAATGCCTTTGCCGCCCGCCTCGATGTCGAAACTGATGACATTGCTTATGACGTTTGAGGCCATCGAGGCCGGTGTTATATCGCTTGATACCCGCCTGCGCGTCAGCGAACACGCCATGGGCTATGGCGGATCAACGATGTTTTTGAACACAAGTGACCGCCCCACCGTCGAAGATTTGATCCGCGGTATTATCGTGGTGTCGGGCAATGATGCCTCGGCTGTGTTGGCCGAAGCCCTTAGCCCCGATGGCACCGAACAAGGTTTTGCCGATATTGCCACCCAACGCGCGCGGCAATTGGGCATGGCGCAAACGACCTTGGTCAATTCCAATGGCTGGCCCGCCCCCGGCCATGTCATGAGCATGCGTGACCTTGCCATTCTGGCCGAAGAAATCATCACCGAACATCCCGATATGTATGGCTATTTCGCGCAAACCGAATTTGATTACGAAAACCGCGCACCCGCCAACCGGTTTAACCGAAACCCGATACTTAGTCTGGGTTTGGGGGCGGATGGTTTGAAAACCGGCCATACCGAAGAGGCAGGATATGGGCTGGTCGGGTCTGCGGTGCAGGGCGGGCGGCGTGTCACATTTGTGATTTCCGGCCTACCCACCAGTCAGGCGCGCAGCCGCGAATCTGAACGTATTTTGAATTGGGCCTTTCGCCAATTTGTGGAACGCGAAATCGTGACCCAAGGTGTTGAAATCGCGCGGGCCTCTGTGTTTATGGGGCAAGATACCAGCGTGGGGTTGGCCCCAACCGAAGATCTGACAATCTTGTTGCCTGCCTTGGGCGAGGCAGATTTATCGGCCAATGTCATCTATCAAGGCCCTTTGCAGGCCCCCATTTCCGCAGGTGATGCGGTTGGCACGCTTGTGGTGCGTTTGGGCGAAGATATCGAACATACCATTCCATTGGTCGCAACCCAAGATGTCGCGCCGGGTGGTATTGGGGTGCGGTTTGGTGCGGTTGTGTCTTTGGTTCTTGGGCGTATGACCCAAAACCTGTCACAAGGCGCGGATGGGTAATATGCCAAATCGGCCCCTATTCATCAGCCTCGAAGGAATTGACGGATCGGGCAAATCAACCCAAGCGCGCCTTTTGGGGGACCGTTTGAAAACCGCGGGCCGTCAGGTGATTGTAACCCGCGAACCCGGCGGTGCGCCGGGGGCCGAAGACATCAGGCGGTTATTGGTCGAAGGTTCGCCTGATCGGTGGTCGCCTGAAACCGAGATCTTGTTGTTTACCGCCGCACGCCGCGATCATCTGGAACGCACAATCAAACCGGCCTTGGCGCGGGGATGTGACGTGATTACCGATCGCTTTGCCGATTCAACGCGCGTCTATCAAGGCGCCACGCGCGGGGATTTGCGCCAAATCGTGGATGATATTCACCGCGCTGTGATTGGCATTGAACCCGATGTGACATTGATTCTGGATATGGATCCCGAAATTTCGCTGCGCCGTGGTCTGGCGCGCGCAACCCAAGAAGACCGGTTCGAAGAATTCGGCCTGCCGTTTCAACGTAAATTGCGATCCGGGTTTCGGCGCTTGGCGGTCGATCATCCCGAACGCTGTGTTTTGGTGGATGCCGATGCGCACCCTGCGCATGTGTCATTACGTTTGGCGGATGCTTTGTCGCATTATGCCGGGTTTGATTTGACCTAAAGGCCCGTTTGGATACACGCAATGGCACAAGATGACCCGCAACCAGAATCAGATCGTCAACATGGTGTGCCGCATCCGCGCCATGCGGCAAAATTATTTGGTCACAAAGCCGCGATTGCCGATTTCATGGATGCCTATCATTCGGGCCGTATGCCGCATGCGTGGATGTTGGTTGGCCCACAGGGCATTGGCAAAGCCACTTTTGCATGGGCGGCGGCGCGGTTTTTGTTGACCCAACCCATGCCGGGCGATGCGGGATTATTTGGTGGCGATGGCGGTGCGCAGGGGTTTCACATTGACCCCGATACGCCCACCGCCCGCCGCATGGCCGCGCTGAGTGAATCCGGGTTGTGTTTATTGCGCAAATCTTGGGATGAGAAAACCAAACGGTTCAAAACCCAATTAACGGTGGATGAAATCCGTGGCCTCAAATCCTTTTTTGCATTATCTGCGGGGGGCAATGGGCGGCGGGTGGTGATCATCGACAGCCCCGATGACATGAATACCAGTGCCGCCAACGCATTGCTAAAGGAATTAGAGGAACCGCCCGCTGATACGACCTTGTTTTTAATCAGCCACAGGCCCGGTTCTTTGTTGCCGACCATCCGGTCCCGGTGCCGTGTGGCGCGTTTTGCGCCTTTGGGGCAGGGGGATTTGACCGATGCCCTGCATCAGGCCGGCATCGCCCCGCCCGATGATATGCAGGCTTTGGCCCATCTTTCCGGCGGGTCGGTCGGTGAGG
>CAZPSB010000038.1:3325-8569 GCA_964589025.1 uncultured Jannaschia sp.
ATTGGCCTTGGCCGAACGGGCGGGCGCGCGCGGCGCCGAGGATCGGTTTGAATTGATCCTGTCATTGGTTGAATTTCTATGCGCCCGTCTGGCGCGAACCGGGGCAAGTGGCACATCCCCGCCCGACATTATAGCGGGCGAGGCAATGGCGTTGGTGCGCCTTGCCGCCACCCCGAATTTGGGCCGTATTTGGGCCGATTTGGGCGCAAAATTGCCAGGCAAGGCGCGTCAGGCACAGGCGTTAAACCTTGATGGTGCAAGTGTTCTTTTGGATATGATGATCGAATGCGAACGCGATGTGGCCCGGTTTGTGCAGCCTTAGGTCACCATGCCGCGTTGATCATCGCGCCCCATGGATACCAAAAACGGATCAAAGGCTTGACGGGCCTGAAAGGCAGCTTTGCCGTTGATCCCGCCCCATTCAATTTCGATCAAGGCTTGTGCCACGGCACCGCCCAATGTGGTGCCCGGCCCGGTGATGATAAACAGATCAGGCGCAAATTCCCGCGCGGCCACCTGTATGGCGCGGGTGAAATCATAGCTTTGCGTGACTTGCGCGCCCAAGGTGTAATCCCATAAGGCGTGGGGGTCGGTCGCGCCGGGCCACCAGATTGCGCCGCGCCCGTCAATCATGGGCAGGGCGGGTTGCCCAAAAAGGCCGGCATCCAAACGTGTTTTGCCGGTTTGACTGATGGGGGCCATCAGGGCGGAATGAAATGCCGCATGATTGGGCATGCGCATGGGAAAGCGATCATGCGCAGGCACGGCCTGTTCAAAGGCGTGCAGCCCCGCCGCATCGCCTGCCAAAACCAATAGGCCGCCCAGATCAATAGATAGGCTTAGCACATGATCGGGGCGGGTATTGATGTCATCGACCATCGCCAAAAGCCGCGCTTTTTGCGCCGGATCAGGCCGCCAATCCGGGCCCATATGCGGGTAAACCACCTGCCCGCCAATCAGGCGGTCTTGCATCAATTGCCCCATGGTGTTGACAATCGTAAACGCATCCATCGGGGCCAGCGCACCACCACAGGCCAGCGCGCTGTACCATCCCATCGAATTGCCGGTGACGGCGACGATGTCGATATCGCCCCGCAATGCCATCGCATCCCCCAAACTGGCGGCATAAATCAGGGCCGATGCAGTATCGCCGCGCGTATGTATGGCCTGCGAAAATCGCGCGGCCCCATCTAGTGCGGTCAGGGTCTGCTGGCCTGCGGCAGTGCGGGCGGCATCAAATTGCGCCATTAGGCCCGCATCGGGAAAATAGCGCGCCAATATGCCTAATTCGGCCTTGTTATAGGTACCACGACCGGGGCAGATCAAAACGGCTTTTGTCATGATTTGGCCTGTGTGATAAGCGCAAGCGCGGTGTCATAAATGGCATCCGCCGAGGGCATGGTCGCGCCATAGGCGGGGCCGGTGGCGATAAAGCTGTCTTTGGCGGCGATACGTGATGCGGGCGGGGCGTTTTCTTCGGCAAACAGGGTCATCAGGGCCTCGGATATGCCGCCGGTTTGGCGGGTTTCATCGACAATCAAAATGCGCCCGGCGTCTTTCACGGCCCCCAAAAGCGCGGCCTTTGGCAAAGGGTTTAACCACCGCAGATCAATCACCCGCGCGTTGATGCCCTGCGCGGCAAGGCGTTTTGCGGCTTGGCGTGACAGGTAATACCCATTGGCAAAGCTAACAATCGCCAGATCGGTGCCTGTGCCATGCATGCCAATTTCACCCAAGGCGATGCTTTCACCCTTGGGCGGATATAGCGTCATCCAACCATTATCCCCGGTGTGATGCAAATCGCGCATGGGATAAAGGGCGATCGGTTCCAAAAACACAACCACCCGTTGTTCTTCGCGTGCCAAGCGCACGCATTCGCGCAACATCCGCGCGCCATCCGCCCCATTGGATGGGGTGGCCAAAACAAGGCCCGGAATATCGCGCAAGACCGCGACCGAATTGTCATTGTGAAAATGCCCGCCAAAGCCCTTTTGATAGCCAAGCCCGGCAATGCGCACCACCATGGGGTTGGTATATTGACCTTGGCTGAAAAAGGGCAGGGTGGCGGCTTCGCCGCGCAATTGATCTTCGGCATTATGTAGATAAGCCAGAAATTGGATTTCCGGCATTGGGATAAACCCGTTTTGCGCCATGCCAATGGCCAATCCAAGGATGGATTGTTCATCCAGCAGCGTGTCAATCATGCGGTCCGGCCCAAAGCGGGCGGTCAATTTTTGCGTCACGCCATAAACGCCACCCTTGCGGCCCACATCTTCGCCCATCATCACGATTTCGCGGTGATCCAACATCAGATCGCTTAGCGCCCAGTTTAAGATCCGCCCCATCGGTTGCGGCATGGCCTGCGCGGCCAGATCATTGCCAAAAATGCGGGCGCGTTCATCTGCCTCTGGCCCGTTTGTGGGGGCGCAGGCGCGTTTGGGGGGGATGATGCTGCGCATGACATCTTGTGCGGTTTGCAGGCGCGGACGGGTGGCGGCCTGTTTGGCCACGCGGGTGACGCGGGCGCGGGTGGCATCATAGATGTCAAGGGCGGCATTCGGCATCAAGGCGCCTGCATCGCGCAAAAGACGCACAGAATGCAGCAGCGGGTCATTGGCCTCGTCATGTTCAACTTCGGATTTCGGCAGATAGGTTGTGGCAATATCGGCCCCGGCATGGCCATAAAGGCGCACGGTGCGGATGTGCAAAAAGGCCGGTTTGCGCTGGCGGCGCACGTAATCGGCGGCGCGTTGGGCGGTGGCATAGGTTTCAAACAGGTTCAACCCATCGCAATAGAAATACCGCAATCCCGGGCGATGTTTGAACCCATCGGCAATCCAGCCTTTTGGGGTTTTAGTAGAAATGCCAATGCCATTATCTTCGCATGCAAATAACAAAGGCAGCGGCGTGGATTGATAGGCCGCCCATCCGGCGGCATTAAACGCGCCTTGTGCGGTGGAATGATTGGCCGATGCATCGCCAAAGCTGCAATACACAATCGCATCATCGCGGTATTGGGCATGTTCGGGGCGGTGCCTGCGGGCTGCGCCAATGGCATAGGCCGCCCCAACCGCCTTGGGCAGATGTGACGCAATGGTCGAGGTCTGCGGCGGGATCGCCAGCACCTTTGAGCCTAGAACCTTGTGCCGCCCGCCCGATATCGGATCATCGGATGAACATGCAAAGCTAAGCAACATATCCCATGTGATGGTCTGGCCGGGCACTTGATTTGCGCGCGCGATTTGAAATGCGCCATCACGGTAATGCAGAAATGCCGGGTCATCCGGGCGCAGCGCATGGGCAATGGCGGCCATGCCTTCATGCCCCGATGACCCGATCGTGTAATAGCCTTGGCCGTCTTTTTGCATCGCGCGGCTGGTTAAATCCAACGCCCGTGATAGGCATTGCGCGCGAAATAGCGCCACCGCATCCCTGCCTGTCAAGGCGCCATTGGGCGCGGCCCCATCCGGCAAATCCCCCGCCGCCACACGTGTGCGGAAATTGTGTTCGACAATCGCGGTTCTATCCATGGTGATTAGAAAAACGCCTGCAGGCCGGTTTGCGCCCGGCCAAGGATCAGGGCGTGGATGTCATGCGTGCCTTCATAAGTGTTCACGGTTTCTAGGTTTGCGGCATGGCGCATCACATGAAATTCTTGTGAAATGCCATTGCCACCATGCATGTCGCGCGCCATGCGTGCGATATCCAACGCTTTGCCACAATTGTTGCGTTTGATCAGACTAATCATTTCGGGCGCGGCTTGGCCTTGATCCATCAAATGGCCCACGCGCAGCGCCGCCTGTAGGCCTAGGGCGATTTCGGTTTGCATATCGGCAAGTTTTTTCTGAAACAATTGGGTTTGGGCCAAGGGTTTGCCGAATTGTTTGCGCGCCAGCCCGTAATCGCGTGCGCGATACCAGCAATCTTGGGCGGCCCCCATCACGCCCCATGCAATGCCGTAACGCGCGCGGTTCAAACACCCAAACGGCCCTTTCATGCCGGATATATGCGGCAAAAGCGCGTCTTCGCCGATTTCGACATTGTTTAACACGATTTCCCCAGTGACCGAGGCGCGCAACGATAATTTGCCCTCAATCTTTGGGGCAGACAGGCCTTTGGCGCCTTTTTCCAAAACAAAGCCACGGATCTTGCCGTCATGGGCTTCGGATTTGGCCCAAACGACAAAGATATCGGCAATCGGGCTGTTGGAAATCCACATTTTAGACCCTGATAGAACATATCCGCCTTGGGTCTTGCGGGCGGTGGTTTTCATACCGGCAGGGTCTGATCCGGCCTCGGGTTCGGTCAGGCCAAAACACCCGATCCAGTCACCGCTGGCCAGTTTGGGTAGATATTTGGCCTTTTGGTCATCAGACCCATAGGCGTGGATTGGATACATCACCAAACTGGATTGCACCGACATCATTGATCGATAGCCGCTATCGACGCGTTCAACCGCGCGCGCGATTAAGCCATAGGTCACATAATCGGCCCCCAATCCGCCATAAATGTCGGGGATTGTGGCCCCAAGCAACCCCGCCGCGCCCATTTCAGCGAAAATTTCGGGCTCTATGCTTTCGTCGGCATAGGCGGCGGTGATGCGTGGCATCAGATGGGTTTGGGCAAAATCATGCGCAGCATCGGCCAACATGCGTTGATCTTGGGTCAGTTGCGCATTCAGGTAAAACGGATCATCCCAAACAAAATCATTCAAATCAGGGCCGTGGCCGGGTTTATGTGTCATGGTCAATCTCGATGTTTCAGCTTTGTTTCAGGGCGCATTCAATCACCATAGCGCGCGCCGTTTTGCGTGGCCAGAAAGGCGGCAAGGGGAATGTCTTCTTGGTGCAAAACCCCATGGGGCGGCAGGGTGGTGTCGCGCACCATTTCAATTACCGCCACAACAGATGATGCCGTTGTCCATGCGATTGCGGTGCGTTTTTTGCCGGCAATCTGTTTGGGTTTCAATGCGCGCACAAATTCGCGCCGGCCCAATGCGCCATCACATGTGCCTTCGGCGGCGACATGGATATAGACGACATCATCTTCGACGGGCGGTTTGGCATTAACCAAAATTTCCCCAGCCTGGGCCTTGCGGTCGCGCATCAAAAGTTCGTGGAAAAAGAAATTCATCAATTTGAAGATTTTTGACAATCTGAAATATCTCTTTTGTTAAGATACTCTTTTGCGACAAGTCCAGTTTTTGTGTTTCTCAGACCCGAAGGTCCAATAATCCACGGTCCA
>CAZPSB010000038.1:8579-14170 GCA_964589025.1 uncultured Jannaschia sp.
TGCACGAAATCATGGGAAATTCGGGATTTGATTTTGTTGATGCAGCTATGACTCAGCAGCTCATGAAAAAAGAAGTTCATGAGACTCGCATGACCCGGGTAGCGCATGGTTTTGTAATCCAGATTGGGGACTTTGCCCAAATAGGTTTCACACATTGTGCCCAATCCGCCCGATGTGGTGAAGGCTTCAAGTTCAACCCCGTCAATCACGATTTTTTCAACCCATTCCATGGGAGATACAGTTTTGTGAATGCCGTCTTCCAACACATCGCAATCATTAAGATATTCATTGACCACACCTTCGGGGGACCAGTTGAACGAATATCCCATCAACCCGGTTGGGTATTGGGGCAGGGCACCTACGCGCATCCGGCATGATCGGCAATCGTCAAATTGCGAAATCAGATCGGCCCCCACAATCCCCACAAATCCCGGCGCAAGCCCGCATTGCGGCGCCATCAGGCCACGTGCGGTTTTTGCAAGTTCCAGAATGGTTTGGGTGGTGGGCACGTCTTCGGTCAGGTCGAAATAGTGAATGCCGGCGGCATGGGCGGTTTTGGCCACCTCTGTGTTCAAGAAATAGGGCAGGCAGGATAAAACGGCATCAACCCGGCCCAAGGCGGCGGCCAGGGCGGTTTTATCCGATACATCCAAGGCCTGTGTATCAAACCGCGCATATGCGTGGGGTGATACATTCAGGTCATGGCCTGGCACGTCAAACCCGGCATCGTGCAACAAATCACAGGCCAGCGCCCCGACCTTACCCAAACCTAATACGGCAATTGATTGCATAATTTGCCCCCATGCGTGATATTTCGAATCTATAGATCATAGCATAGCGCGATGATTGATGACTAAAAATGATTGAATTTTGCATATATTCATTACATCAATGCATGAATGACCCATTTGCCCAGCCTGTCTTTGTTGCGGTGTTTTGAAGCCGCCGCCAAATATCAAAGCTTTACCCGTGCGGCGCGTGATCTTGGCATGACCCAAGGTGCCGTCAGCCGCCAAGTGCGCGAATTAGAGGCGCAAATTGGCGTTACCCTGTTTCGCCCCACAGGCCGCGGTGTTGCCTTGACCGAGGCCGGGCGCAGCTTGGCCAATCATGTGCAAGACGATCTGGATCGTTTGCGCCAAACCCTGCGCCGTGCGGGCGCGGTTGATCAAGGCCATCAGGTTTTGGCCATCGGTGTGTTGCCAACCTTTGGGTCGCATTGGCTGGCGCCACGGTTGCGGCGGTTTCGCGATACCCATCCAGGGGTTGAATTGGAAATCCATAGCCGCACAGAACCGTTTGATTTGATCCGGCATGGCATTGATCTGGCCATTCATTTCGGCCGCAGCCATTGGGTGGATGGGGATTTATTGCCCTTGTGCCCCGAAAATTTGGTTGCCATTGCCGCACCTGATATTTTGGCACAACCGGGGGCGGTTTTGCCCAATCTGCCACTTTTGCATTTGCGCACAAGGCAAAATGCATGGGCGGCGCATTTTGAAACGCTGGGCCTGCCGGTACATGCCGCAAGGCGGGGGATGGTGTTTGATCAATTCGCAACCATGATTGCGGCGGCAATCCATGGGGCAGGGGTGGCCATTGTGCCGACCTATCTGATTGAACGCGATCTTGATCGGGGGGCATTGGTGCCGGTACTGCCGCATCTTCCGCCAAAAGGGATGGGCGATATGTATTATGTCGTGATGCCAAAGGGTGTGCATAACCCCACCGCCGCGCGGTTTCGCCACTGGATCATGGCCCAGGCGCGCGCATCATCGCAAAACCGATCTGGGGCGGGCGAAAACGCCGCGATTGACCCAACAGGCGTTGCAAAGGCCCCGGCGCTATGATTTGCAGAAAGTGTAATACGCTTTTCCTTCAACGCAGAATCTGATCATGCCCCATCTTGTCGATAGTCACTGCCATCTTGATTTCCCTGATTTCGATGGTGAATTGCCCGATATCATCGCCCGTGCCGGCGATGCAGGGGTGGCGCGCATGGTCACGATCTGCACGAAATTGCGCAATGCCGATCAGGTGCGCGCCATTGCCGATGCCTATGCGCCGGTCTTTTGGGCGGCAGGCACGCATCCGATGTCGGTTGCCGATGAACCTATGGCAAGGCTTGATGATCTTCTGGCGCTTGCGCAGCATCCGAAAATGGTGGGCATTGGCGAAACGGGGCTGGATTACCACTATAGCGCCGATAGCGCGGATATACAAAAACACAGCCTGCGTTTGCATATTGCGGCGGCGCGCCAAACCGGCCTGCCTTTGATCATTCATGCACGGGCCGCAGATGATGATATGGCCGATATCTTGACCCAAGAATACAAGGCCGGGGCGTTTTCTTGTGTGATGCATTGTTTTTCATCCAGCCCCGAATTGGCGCAGGCCGCGTTGGATTTGGGGTTTTATTTGTCGATGTCTGGCATTGCGGCCTTTCCGAAATCGACGGATTTGCGCATGATTTTTGCCGCCGCCCCGATTGACCGGATTTTGGTTGAAACCGATGCGCCCTATCTTGCGCCCCCGCCTTATCGGGGCAAACGCAATGAACCGGCCTATGCCGCCCATACTGCCCGCATCGGCGCCGAGCTATTCGCCATGACCCAAGACGATTTCGCCGCCCAGACCACCGCCAATTTTGATCGCCTGTTTTCCAAGGCCGCAAAATGGCAAGAGGGCAATTGATGGGGGAATTGCGCGTTACCATTTTGGGCTGCGGATCATCGGGGGGGGTGCCGCGTTTGGGCGGTGTTTGGGGGCAATGTGACCCCGATAACCCCAAAAACACCCGGCGGCGGTGTTCCATATTGGTAGAAAAACAAACGCAGGCGGGCACCACATCTGTTTTGATTGATACCTCGCCCGATATGCGGCAACAATTGCTGGATGCGGGCATCGAGCGGTTGGATGGGGTTGTTTATACCCATTCCCATGCCGATCATGTGCATGGGTTGGATGATCTGCGGATGATTGTATTCAACACCGGTCAGCGGTTGAATGTATATGCAGATGCCGACACACAAAATGCCCTGATCGACAGGTTTGGATATGCCTTTGTTCAACCGCCAGGGTCGGATTACCCACCGATCTTGAATTTGAATGCGATGGACGGGGATGTTGTGATTGAAGGCTTGGGCGGCGCCATCCGTCTGACCCCGTTTGAGGTCGCACATGGCCGTATCACCGCACAGGGGTTTCGCATTCATAATTTGGCTTATTTGCCGGATGTATCCGATATTCCCGATCAGGCTTGGCCGGTCTTGCAAGGGTTGGATTGCTGGGTCGTGGATGCATTGCGCCGCGATCCGCACCCATCCCATGCGCATCTTGATAAAACGTTGAACTGGATCAAACGGGCCAGGCCCAAACAGGCGGTTCTAACCAATATGCATACGGATATGGATTACCAAACCGTTCTGGATGAAACGCCTGATCATGTTGTGCCTGCCTATGATGGTATGATCTTGCGGTATGACATCTGATGATGGGTCTGCTGATCACTATTTTGCCGGTTTTTGTGATCGTTGGCGCAGGGTATCTTGCGGTTTGGCGGGGCCTATTCGCCGATAGCGCGGTTGACGGCCTGATGGTGTTCACCCAAAAATTCGCCCTGCCTTGCCTGTTGTTTTTTGGCATTGCGACCTTGGATCTGGGCCAGAATTTCGATTGGCGTTTGTTGATTTCATATTACACGGGCAGCCTAAGTTGTTTTTCGCTGGGTCTTTTGGGCGCGCGCATGATCTTTGGCCGCCCCTGGACCGATAGCGTGGCTATCGGGTTTTGTGCGCTATTTACCAATGGTGTGTTGTTGGGCCTGCCGATTATGGAACGCGCCTATGGCCCGGCGGCCTTGGCCTCAAACTTTGCGATTATCGCGATACATGCGCCATTTTGTTATTTGCTGGGCATTACTTGTATGGAAATCGCGCGCGCGCAAACCCGCAACCCGGCGGCCCTGATTGGCCAAGTGGGCCGGGCAATGTTTTCAAATTCTTTGATGATCGGGATCGCATTTGGATTTGTGGTCAATCTAAGCGGTCTAACCTTGCCCTCTGTCATACAAGAGGCCCTGAACCTGATGATACAGGCCGCGCTGCCCGCCGCCCTGTTTGGGTTGGGCGGGGTGTTGTTTCGCTATAAACCCCAAGGCGATGCATGGGTGATTGCCATGATTTGCGGCCTGTCTTTATGCGTGCATCCGATGATTGCATGGGCCATGGGCACGCAGATCACCGCATTGTCGGTTGATCAATTGCGATCGGCCGTGATGATGGCGGCCATGGCGCCGGGCATTAACAGTTATATCTTTGCCGATATGTATGGATGCGCGCGCCGTGTGGCGGCCACCAGTGTGTTGGTGGCCACCGCAATCAGTGTGATCACCGCCGCCACCTGGATCGCAGTTTTGCCTTAGGCTGTGTTATTCAACGCCTTCGACCACCATAATCACACTATCGGCATGGCGGCGGCGAATATCGGCAACTTTTTGATAATCAGGGTCATTATACGCGGCCAGCGCGGCGGCGTAACTGGGAAATTCAATGACCACATGCCGCGATAGGGTTTCGCCTTCCATCACCTGCGATTGGCCCGCCCGCACGATAAAAGACCCGCCAAGCGCGTGCAAAATCGGCGTATCCTTTTCGACATATTCCTGATAGGCATCGGGGTTGTGAACGGTGATATGACCGATGATATAACCTTTGGGCATGGCGAATAAACCTTTCAAAATGTGCGTATATGTGATGCACTAACCCTTGCAGTTTTGCGCGGCAATGTCACCTTGAACTTGCCTAGGCACCGTTCTTGGCGTAGTCATAAATTTCAATTTTTATTTACGGGGCATTTGTTCTGGAACAGCCTGCAAACACCACACCAAACCCGCCCTTCAAGGATCAAGCCGCATCGGTTTTGATCCGGCGGTTATGGAATGAACATATAACGAAATATCGCGGTCAATTGATGGTCGCGGTGATCTTGATGGCCATAGAAGGCGCCGCAATCGGGGCGTTTGCATGGTTGTTGCGCCCTTTGTTTGACACGCTATTTGCCGATGGCACCATGGATGGCGTGGGGTGGCTGGCAGGTGTGATAGTTGGCCTGTTTCTTATTCGCGCGGTGGCAGGGGTGTCGAAACGGTTATTGATGGCTGCGGTCGGGTTGCGGGTAACGCTGGAATTGCAATCGCGGCTGGTGCGGCATCTTTTGCAATTGGATATGTCGTTTTTTCAATCCCACCCCCCTGGCGCATTAATAGAACGTGTGCGTGGCGATACCGGGGCATTGCAGGGCGCGGCATCATCATTGTTGATCACGTTGCCGCACAGGCTGCGGTCGATCTTGATGACGTCGACCGGCAGCCAGCGGAGTTAGGAAAGCGAGGCGTAGCCGGTGCCGAAATCGTCGATGGCGATCCGCGCCCCCAAGGCCTTGATGGCGTGCAGCTGCTCGTCGATGCCGGTGGTCTCGCGGTCGAGATAGGCACTCTCGGTGATCTCGACCTCGAGCAGCGAGGGCTCGAGGCGGGCCTCGGCCAGGTGCTGGCCGAGGCGCTCGGCGAGGCCGGGCTGGCGGAACTCGAG
>CAZPSB010000039.1:0-1560 GCA_964589025.1 uncultured Jannaschia sp.
GGCAAATCTTTGGTCGAAGCCACAGGCACCGCCACACAATATGACGTCAAACTGGATGGTCACGCCATTCAATGCCGCGTCACGACCGAAGACCCCACAAATAATTTCATCCCCGATTACGGGCGCATCACCGCCTATCGCGGCGCCACCGGCATGGGTATTCGCCTTGATGGTGGTACGGCCTATTCGGGTGCGGTCATTACACGGTATTATGATTCCCTTTTGGAAAAAGTCACCGCCTGGGCCCCCACCCCCGAGGCCGCAATTGCACGCATGGATCGCGCGTTGCGCGAATTTCGTATTCGTGGTGTGTCAACCAATATCGCCTTTGTTGAAAACCTTTTGAAACACCCGGTTTTTGTATCAAACCAGTATTCCACCAAATTCATTGACGACACCGCTGAATTGTTTGATTTCCGCCCGCGCCGGGATCGGGCCACGCGGATTTTACGCTATATCGCCGATATTACCGTCAACGGGCATCCCGAAACGCAAAACCGCCCGCGCCCTGCCGCCGATGCCAAAGAGCCCATCGCCCCCAAACGCCGGCACGATGGCGTGCCAGATGGCACACGGCAATTGTTGGATGCCCAAGGCCCCAAGGCCGTGGCCGATTGGATGAAGGCACAAAAACATCTTTTGATCACCGACACCACGATGCGTGACGGGCACCAATCTTTGTTGGCAACGCGGATGCGGTCAATTGATATGATCCGCGTGGCGCCCGCATATGCCACCAACCTGCCCACGCTGTTCAGTGTAGAATGCTGGGGGGGTGCAACCTTTGATGTTGCCTATCGGTTCTTACAGGAATGCCCCTGGCAACGCCTGCGCGATATTCGCGCAGCCATGCCCAATATCATGACGCAAATGTTGCTGCGTGGGGCCAATGGTGTTGGATACACCAATTACCCCGATAATGTAGTGCAGGCCTTTGTGCATCAGGCGGCTGCAACCGGCGTTGATATTTTCCGCGTGTTTGACAGCCTGAACTGGGTGGAAAATATGCGCGTGGCCATGGATGCCGTGCAGGAAACCGGCAAAATCTGCGAAGGCACGGTGTGTTATACCGGCAATATCCTTGATCCGGCGCGCGCCAAATATGATGTGAAATACTATGTCAACATGGCCAAAGACCTGCAATCGGCAGGGGCGCATATTTTAGGCCTCAAAGATATGGCGGGCCTTTTGAAACCGGCGGCAGCGGCGGTTTTGATCCCGGCGCTTAAAGATGCGGTTGATCTGCCTATTCATTTCCATACCCATGACACGGCGGGCGCGGCTTGCGGCACCATTCTTGAGGCATCAAAAGCCGGGGTTGACGCCGTTGATTGCGCAATGGATGCCCTTTCGGGCAATACCAGCCAGGCCACGCTTGGCACTATTGTCGAATCTTTGCGCTTTACCGACCGCGATACCGGCCTTGATATTGGGGCCATTCGCGAAATCAGCGATTATTGGGAATCCGTGCGCGCCCATTACGCGGCCTTTGAATCCGGCATGCAGGCCCCCGCATCCGAGGTGTATTTACATGAAATGCCCGGCGGGCAGTTCACCAAT
>CAZPSB010000039.1:1570-9070 GCA_964589025.1 uncultured Jannaschia sp.
GGTCGATGGGTCTGGAGGATCGCTGGCACGAAGTGGCCGAAATGTATTCGGATGTGAACCAGATGTTTGGCGATATCGTCAAGGTTACGCCATCCTCCAAGGTTGTGGGCGACATGGCATTGATGATGGTCAGCCAAGGCCTAACCCGCGCCGATGTCGAAGACCCGAAAAAAGAGGTCGCCTTTCCCGATTCCGTCATTGATATGATGCGCGGCAATTTGGGCCAACCCCCCGGCGGGTTTCCAGATGCGTTTGTGAAAAAGGTTTTGAAAGACGAAAAACCCAATCTGGACCGCCCCAGCAAATCTGTGCCCGCCACAGATTTAGAAACCACCCGCCAAAATCTTGAAAAAGATTTGGCCCTGAGCGTGGATAACGAAGATTTACTGGGCTATCTGATGTATCCAAAGGTATTCACCGATTACGCCACCCGCCACAAAGATTACGGCCCGGTGCGCACCCTGCCCACCCGCACGTTTTTCTATGGCATGGATCCTGGCGAAGAAATCGAGGCCGAAATCGACCCCGGCGTGCGTCTTGTCATCCGGTTGCAGGCGGTTGGCGATACCAATGACCAAGGCGAAGTGCGGTTGTTTTTCGAACTGAACGGCCAACCGCGTACCATTCGCGTGCCCAACCGCAAAATCGCCG
Source organism: uncultured Jannaschia sp. (assembly GCA_964589025.1). Taxonomy (GTDB): domain Bacteria; phylum Pseudomonadota; class Alphaproteobacteria; order Rhodobacterales; family Rhodobacteraceae; genus JANSYL01. Next base: position 2,222 of record CAZPSB010000039.1, read on the forward strand.
CCACCAAGGCGCGCCGCCCCAAGGCCGATATCACCAACCCCAACCATATTGGCGCACCCATGCCCGGTGTCGTAGCAAGCATTGGCGTTAGCATCGGCCAAAAGGTAAAACAAGGCGATTTGATGTTGACGATTGAAGCCATGAAAATGGAAACCGGCCTACATGCCGATCGCGACGCCACCATCACAGCCATCCATATCAGCCCCGGCGCGCAGATTGATGCCAAAGATTTGCTGATTGAATTGGAATAGACCAATGGCGGCCCCAAAGGCCGCCATGCATGAATTTCAAAGATGGTATGCCCGTTCAAAGGGGCGCGTCAGTTCACAAACCCCGCGCCCTTTTTTCAAATCACGTCAAACGCCCATGGCAATGTTTGAATTTTTTGCCTGACCCGCAGGGGCATTGTTCGTTTCGGCCCGGATTGCCCCAAGTGGACGGATCGGATTCATCAAACCCATCGCGCAAGGGTGTCAAAGGGCCGCCTGTGGGTTTGTCATGTGATGTGGATGCCTGATCTATGACCGCCTGTTCATTGGCCTGCTGCGCCTGAATCTGTTTCATTAACTGCGCCTGCTGTTCCGGCGTAAGCGGTTGTATTTGAGCCATTTTTTTAGTCACATCACTGCGCAAACCATCCAGCATGGATTCAAATAATTGGAAGGCCTCGGTCTTGTATTCATTCAATGGGTCACGTTGTGCATAGCCCCGAAACCCCACAACAGACCGCAAATGTTCCAGCGTTAGCAAATGATCCCGCCATTTTTGGTCGATAGATTGCAACAACACCTGTTTTTCAATGTTGCGCATCTGTTCGGTGCCGAATTGAACGGCTTTTTGGGCCATGGCCTCATCTGCGGCCTGTTCCAAACGATCGCGAATGCTATCTTGGTCAACACCGTCTTCTTCGGCCCAGGCGGCAATATCAACATCAATATGCAATGTTTGGTGTGCTGCATCTGTCATGCCCGCAACATCCCATTGATCTGCATAGGTTTTGGGCGGCATATAGGCATCGACCATATCTTCGATCACCTGATGGCGCATATCGCGCACGATATCGGCAATATCATCGGTGCCCATGACTTCGCGGCGTTGATCAAAGATCACCTTGCGTTGATCATTCATCACATCGTCGAATTTCAAAACCTGTTTGCGCATATCGAAATTGCGGCCTTCGACCTTGGCCTGCGCGCGTTCCAGCGATTTATTCACCCATGGATGCACGATAGCCTCGCCTTCCTTCATGCCAAGGGTATTCAGCATTTTTTCCAACCGTTCAGATCCGAAAATCCGCATCAGATCGTCTTCTAAACTTAAGAAAAACGCAGATCGCCCCGGATCGCCCTGCCGGCCAGACCGCCCGCGCAACTGGTTATCAATCCGGCGGCTTTCATGGCGTTCTGTGGCCAAAACAAACAACCCACCTGCATCTTTGACGGCCTGTTCATCACCGGCATGGGCCGCTTCGATTTCGGCGCGAATATCATCGGGATTGGCATCGGGGGCGGCGGCGATGGCCTGCATCACCTTGAATTCAACATTGCCGCCCAGTTTGATATCGGTACCCCGCCCGGCCATATTGGTGGCAATTGTGATGGCCCCCAATTTGCCGGCATCGGCCACAATTTCGGCCTCTTGTTCATGTTGGCGCGCATTCAAAATGTTATGCGGCAATTTGGCCTTGGTCAGCAACTGACCTAACATTTCAGATTTTTCAATCGAGGTCGTCCCAACCAGCACGGGTTGACCTTTGGCATGTGCCCGGCGGATTTCTTCGACAATGGCATCATATTTTTCGCGGGCCGTGCGATAAACCTGATCATGGTCATCAATCCGGGCAACGGGGCGGTTTGTTGGCACCTCAACCACGCCTAATTTATAGATTTCCATAAATTCATCGGCTTCGGTCGCTGCGGTGCCGGTCATGCCGCCTAATTTATTGTAAAGGCGGAAATAATTTTGAAACGTGACCGAGGCCAGCGTCGTATTTTCGGGTTGAATTTGGCAGCCTTCTTTGGCCTCAATCGCCTGATGCAGCCCTTCTGACAAACGTCGGCCCGGCATCATGCGGCCTGTGAATTCATCTACCAAAACGACCTCGGAATTGCGCACGATATAATGTTGATCTTTCAAGAAAATCTTATGCGCGCGCAGGGCATTTGTGACATGATGAACAATCGTGGTCGATTCAGGATCATACAGGCTTTGCCCCTCTGGCAGCAGGCCCACTTCATGGAGTTTATCTTCTAAAAAATCATTGCCTGCATCGGTAAAGGTCGCATTGCGGGCCTTTTCATCAATGGTGTAATGGTGATCTTCAATCTCGGGCACAATTTTATCAATCGCCACATATAAATCAGACCGATCTTGGGAAGGCCCGGAAATAATAAGCGGGGTTCGGGCCTCATCCACCAAAATCGAATCTACTTCGTCAACAATGGCAAAATTATGGCCACGTTGCGCCATGTCTGATAAATTGGGGCGCATATTGTCGCGCAGATAATCAAAGCCCAATTCATTATTCGTGGCATAGGTCACGTCGGCGGCATAGGCAGCGCGTTTTTCATCATCGGGCTGACGCGGATAGACAACACCCGTGGTCATGCCAAGGGCGGTGAATACTTTGCTCATCCATTCGGCGTCGCGTTTGGCCAAATAATCATTGACCGTCACAACATGCACGCCCTTGCCCGTCAACGCATTGAGATAGGCGGGAAATGTGGCAACAAGGGTTTTACCTTCGCCGGTTTTCATTTCGGCGATATTGCCCTGATGCAGGAAAATACCTTCGCGGCAATTGGCAAAGGCTTGGGGCAATAAAGCATCTAAATCTTCGCCCGCCTGCGCGCGGGCGCGTAATTCATTTGTTTGCGCGATGATCCCTTGATCATCTAACGCGGCAAATTGATTTTCAAATGCGTTGATTTGATCCACAATCTTTCGGACGGATTTCACTTTGCGATCATTGGATGACCCAAAAATCTTTTTTCCTAATGCGCCGATGCCAAGCATGTTGCGTTTCCGTTCCTTTCGCCTGCCATATTCGGCAGAAACCGCATGCGGTTATATCTTGTATTTTCGAGCCAATATTATTGGCCATTCATCTAAAATGTTGGGTTGTTCACCCCGGTTTGACAGTCTAGGACTATACACAAGATGCCTACCACCCTTATGCGCCCAACGCCAAGCGACATAAGGGCCGGTTTGAACCGTGTCAACGTGGGCGATGATGATCGTGCCCCTTAAAAAGGATAAAATGATGAAATCACCATTTCACAACACCCTAGCCGCATTTGTGTTTTGTGCCGCACCTGCATTCGCACAAGACACTGTCATTGATGCGGGCACTGTTTTGGCCCGTGTCGGTGATACCGAAATCACTTTGGGGCATATGATCGCAATGCGCGCGGTTTTGCCTGCCGAATACCAAAACCTGCCTGATGCGATGTTGCTTGATTCTATTCTGGAACAGGTCGTGCGCCAACAGGTGGTTGCCAATATCGCCGAAGAAAATATCAGCCCCCTAACCCAACATGTGCTTGATAATGAACGCCGCGCGGTTTTGGCCACCACTTTGCTGGATGATATCGCCAATGCCGCCATCACCCAAGATGCCCTTCAGGCCGAATATGACGCGATCTATGCCAACACCACCCCGGTTGAAGAAGTCAACGCCGCGCATATCCTTGTTGAAACCGAAGAAGAGGCCTTGGGCCTTTTGGTCGAAATTGAGGCCGGCGCCGATTTTGCCGATTTGGCCCGGCAGTATTCCACCGGCCCATCCGGCGCGAATGGTGGCGCCTTGGGGTGGTTTTCTCAAGGTATGATGGTGGCCCCGTTTGAACAGGCCGCCTTTGGGTTGGATCTAGGGCAGGTTTCATCGCCGGTTGAAACGCAATTCGGGTGGCATTTGATCATGTTGAACGACCGCCGCGAACGCCCCACCCCCACATTAGATGACGTGCGCCCCAATTTATCAGAGGGCCTGCAACGTGCCGCCGTGGATGCGCAGGTGGATGAATGGCTGCAAAATGCCGATATCGAACGCATGACCTTGGATATTGACCCATCGCTTATTCGCGATATTGATTTGTTGAACGACGATTGATTTTCAATATCCAAAACGGGGCTTGCCGTGACAGATATATCACCAAAACCGGGGGGGCTATCGCCCCTTGCGCCTGCAACATTTCCTGATTTGCCCGTGATTGATGGGGTGCGATTTGCCACAATGGCGGTTGGAATTGCCTATCAAAATCGTACCGATGTCATGTTGGCCGATATCGCACCGGGATCGGTGATTGCAGGTGTGTTTACCCAATCGGCTACACGATCGGCCGCTGTGTGCGATTGTCAAGATAAACTGGCTGCGTTCAAACCCGGCAACGGGATGGCGATTGTGGTGAATTCCGGCAATGCCAACACCTTTACCGGCCAACGCGGCCAAAATGATGTGGGGGCCATTGCACAAAAGGCAGCGCAGGTTTTGGGCTTGCCTGTTGGGCATGTCTTTACGGCTTCGACCGGGGTGATTGGTGCGCCTTTGCCGGCAGATAAAATCACCAATGCCTTGCCCGGTTTGGCCGCCCATCTTGACGCCAAAGGCGCCAAACAGGCCGCGCATGCCATTATGACAACCGATACCTTTGCCAAAGGGGCGACAACGCGGGTTGATATCGGCGGCACGCCCATCACAATCACCGGTTTTGCCAAAGGATCGGGCATGATTGCCCCTAATATGGCAACGATGTTGGGCTTTGTATTCACCGATGCGGCGATTTCGCCCCAGATGTTGCAAACCTGCCTGGCCGAGGTCAATAATCGCAGTTTTAACTGCATCACGGTGGATGGCGATACGTCAACCTCTGATACGGTTTTGCTGGCTGCCACCGGGCGCGCGGGCAATGCGATGATTGACACCCCCGCCGCCGCCCAAGATTTCACCACCGCCCTAGGGCACGTGATGCATGATCTGGCGCTGCAAATCGTCAAAGATGGCGAAGGTGCAACCAAATTGGTTGAAATTCGCATAAGTGGTGCAAATTCCGAACAAGACGCCAAACGCGTCGCCCGCAGCATCGCCCAATCGCCCTTGGTCAAAACCGCGATTGCAGGCGAAGACCCCAATTGGGGCCGCATTGTAATGGCGGTTGGCAAATCGGGGGCAATAGCCGATCGTGACCGGCTAACCATTAAATTTGGTGATATTTTGGTGGCCGAAAACGGGTGGGTGGCCGAAACCTATCAAGAATCCGACGCCGCCGCCTATATGACACAATCGCATCTTTTGATTGATGTCGATCTTGGCCTTGGCCCCGGCGCGGCCACAATGTGGACCTGCGATTTGACACATGCCTATATCGACATCAATGCCGATTACCGATCATGAAACTTGTGCTTGTATCCGCTGTTGCATTGATTGACGCTGATGGGCGTGTGTTATTGGCCCAACGCCCCCAAGGCAAATCTATGGCCGGCCTTTGGGAATTTCCCGGCGGCAAGATTGAACAAGGCGAAACGCCCGAACAGGCGCTAATGCGCGAATTGCACGAAGAATTGGGCATCAACACATGGCAAACTTGCCTTGCGCCCTTGGCATTTGCCAGCCATAGCTATGATGATTTTCATTTGCTCATGCCGCTATTTGCCTGTCGCAAATGGCAAGGCATCCCGGCATCAAAAGAAGGCCAAACTTTGAAATGGGTATTTCCCAAAGATTTGCGCACTTACCCCATGCCTGAGGCCGATATTCCCCTGATCCCCATTTTGCGCGATTGGCTATAGCACCGGCCCCAAGCCCCCCAATCGCATTGGGGGTTTCATGTGCCACACCGCCGCGCGTTAACCCAACCAGCCTTGCAAATTATCAGATATAATTTCCGACAAGGCATGAATATGGGCCGCATCATCATTCAAACACGGGATATAGGTAAAGTCTTCGCCGCCGGCCTGTTCAAAACTTTCATGGATTTCTTCGTTAATTTCTTCTAGGGTTTCGATACAATCGGCAGAAAAGGCGGGCGCGATGACGCCGATTTTCTTTTTGCCGGTTTCGGCCAAGCGCGCGACCTCTTGAACCGTGTAGGGTTGCAGCCATTCTTCAGGGCCAAAGCGGCTTTGGAATGTTGTCGTAATTTGGGTATCATCCCAACCTAGGCGTTCTTTCAACAAGCGTGTGGTTTTCTGGCATTGGCAATGATAAGGGTCGCCCTGCATCAAATACCGTTTCGGCACCCCATGATATGAGGCCACCAGAATATCGGGCTTATCGGCCAAATCGGCATAGGCACGTTCCACCGCCCCAATGCCCGGAAAAATTGATCGCAGGCCGTGGCCGATGTGGCCCCTGCATAATGCGGATATAGCGGAAAAAACAGGATTTTGCGGCATCCCTGCGCCAATAACGCATCCAGCTTGGATTGGGTCGAAGGGTTGCCATAGCGCATACAGAAATCCACCACCACGCGATCCCCATACCGGGCCTGCATGTCATCGGCAATTTTGGCGGTTTGCGCCTTGGTGATGGTCATTAACGGGCTTTCGTTCAAATCCTCATTCCAGATGGATTTATAGGCCGCACCGGATGAAAAGGGCCGCTTGGTCAAAATGATGCCCTGCAACAAAGGTTGCCACAACCACGGGCTGTAATCAATCACGCGGCGATCGGATAAAAATTCGTTCAAATAACGCCGCATCGGCCAATAGGAATAATGATCCGGCGTGCCCAAATTGGCCAGCAAAATACCAATTTTGCCGAATGTCTGTTTCGGATGATCGGCGGGCGCGTGTGGCAAATCAATATAGGTTTTGGGGTGTGTCATGGGTCAATCTTTTGTGATGTTGGCC
>CAZPSB010000039.1:9080-12695 GCA_964589025.1 uncultured Jannaschia sp.
CATCAATCAAAGATGTCTTTGCACTGCCGGGGCGAAGGGGTTTTGGTTGGCTGTCATGGGGGGCCCAGCCGGCCAGAAAGATCAGGTCGAATGTGGCCAAAATATCGCCCTGCCCGTTTGCCGAAGATGTGCTAGCACGATATAGCGCATCGGCATGTTCAAAAAACCGGCGCGGGACGGCGGCGATGTGGCGCGCGGCCAATGCGTTGCGTTCACCCATATCACGCAAATCGCGCATCAGGGCGAATACCGATTCATATCGAACGCTTTGGCGCACCACATCGGCCACCGGCAGAGCAAGACCCGCACGGCCAATCAAACCGCCAAAATCCCGCAGCTCGGCCATGGGCAGAATGCGCGGGCTAAGCCCGCCCAAAACTTGGCTTTCAGCCTGGGCCAAAACCTGCCGCAATTCGATCAAGGTATCGCCCCCGAAACACACCGCCATAAATACCCCATCGGGTTTCAAGCCCCGGCGACATTGTACAATCTGGCCCAATGGATCATCGGCCCAATGCAAATCCATGGCATGTATAATCAGATCAAACTGGCCATCAGGCAGGTTTAGGTAATCTGCAGGGGCGAAAATGGCTGCATTGGGCAAAAGGCCCGCCCAAAATTCGGCAAAAGGCGTGATGATGGCGGCGTGTTCAAACACACGGTTGATATCGTTCAAACGTTCGGCCATTTCATCCAAGGCAATGGCGTGCAGAAACCCCGCATGATCCAACCGCGCCCGGCGGCGATTGCGTGCCAGCGCCACGGGATCGGTCAATTTTGGACTATTGGGATTGGGCTGTTTCAATGCTATGATCTTTTTGTTCTATGTCATGCAATCTAGGGGGAATGTGTTAAATTGCAAACCATCCTGCGTGCAATTTTTCCGCCCGAATGTTTGGCCTGTGGGGCCAGGGTCGATAGTGACTTTGCCCTTTGCGGATCATGTTGGAAAAACACGCCTTTTATTCTTGGGGCTGCGTGCAATTTATGCGGCACGCCCCTGCCTGGGCATAAATACGATAATGCAGATTTGATTTGTAATGATTGCCTTGACATTTCGCGCCCTTGGCGGGCCGGGCGTGCGGTGTTTGAATATGGGGATGTGGGCCGTGATTTGGTTTTGGGCCTAAAACATGGCGATCGCGCAGAAATTGCGCGCGCCGCCGGGCCTTGGATGGCACGCGTGGGCGCAGATATATTGCAAGACAACCCGGTTTTGGTACCCATCCCGTTACATTGGCGGCGTCTGGCCAAGCGGCGCTATAACCAAGCGGGGTTATTGGCGCAGGCACTGGCCCGTGAAACCGGGCTTGAATGTCACCCCACCGCATTGCAGCGCATCCGTGCCACATATTCACAAGACGGACGAGACCGTGACGGGCGGTTTCAAAATGTCGCAGACGCGATACAGGCCGCCCCCCGCCAGATCAAACATATCGCCCGCCGCCCCATTATATTGATTGATGATGTGATGACATCGGGCGCAACTTTTTCGGCGGCCAGTCAGGCCTGCCTGACTGCCGGATCTGGCCCCATATATGTGATGGCACTGGCGCGCGTTGCCAAAGATACATAAATACAGCCTAAGACATATCAAACCAAAGGCCCAAAAATGCAAAGCGTTGAAATTTACACATCCCCCACCTGCGGCTATTGCCACGCGGCAAAATCGCTTTTGTCACACAAAAGCGTGCCATATGTGGAATATGACCTATCGGCCGCGCCGCATAAACGCGATGAAATGTTGGCACGCGCCAATGGCCGGCACACCGTGCCGCAAATTTTTATCGGCAAAACACATATTGGCGGATATGATGATATGGCTGCACTGGAACGGGCGGGCAAACTTGACGCTTTGCTGGCTGAATAAATCAAAACACCATGCGGGCACGCAATAGAAATTGGATCCTATCCCATGGCTGACACGCAAGACCCTCTTTCTGTTGCGCTATTTAGTGAAATTTTCATGGCCGACCAATTGGTGCGCAACACATTATCGCATGTTTTGCCCAAGGGGATGGAACTAAGCCATTTTGCCGTTCTAAATCAATTGGCGCGATCCAGCGATGAAAAAACCCCCGCGCAACTGGCGAGATCGTTTCATGTCACCCGTGGCGCGATGTCTAATACGTTAAATCGGTTGGATCACGCGGGCTATATCCATATCCGCCCCGATTGGGATGATGCCCGGCGCAAGTTCATTTCCATCAATGGCGCAGGCCGCCATGCCTGCGACCAGGCATTGGCCGCCATCACCCCGATTTTAGCCAAAAGCGTGCAGGCCCTTGGCCCTGATCGTGTGCGCGCGATTTTGCCCGTGTTGCGCGAATTGCGGGTGCAATTTGAAACCAACGTGCCCGATTAACTTGGCTTGACCGAGGCCGTGACGTAATTCACACTTAAATCTTTGGCCGATATCGACCAGCCCCAAGTAAGGGGATTAAACACAAACCCCTTGCGATCCACCGCCGATAGGCCGGTATTTTCAATCAAGGTGCATAATTCATCGGGGGTGATGAATTTGCGCCAATCATGCGTGCCCTTGGGCAGCCAGCGCATCACATATTCGGCCCCCACAATCGCCATGGCAAAACTTTTTGGGTTGCGATTAAGGGTTGAACATATCATCAATCCGCCGGGTTTTAGCAAATCATGACAGGCCTTCAAATAGGCCTGTGGGTCGGCGACATGTTCGACGACCTCCATATTCAGGACGATATCGAATTTTTCGCCCGCTTGGGCCAAAGCCTCGGCGGTGATGTGGCGGTAATCAATCGTCAGGCCTGATTGTTCGGCATGAATGCGCGCCACGGGGATATTGCCCTTGGCCGCATCCGCGCCCACCACACTGCCCCCAAGCCGCGCCATGGGTTCGCATAATAACCCCCCACCACACCCGATATCAAGAATACGCAACCCCGCAAAGGGATTGGGCGCGGTCAAATCCCGCCCAAATTCCGCCGAAATTTGCGCGGTGATATAATCCAACCGGCATGGGTTTAGCATATGCAGCGGTTTGAACTTGCCTGCCGGATCCCACCATTCGGCGGCCATGGCATCAAATTTTGCGATTTCGGCAGGATCAACGGTATTTGGGTCGGTGGTCATGATGGACGTTCCCTTGTAATTTTGGCATTATAGTTGGGCAAACCAACCGGTCATCAAGATATATAGGGCGCAGAATGGATAAATTCTTAGGCCAAAAGAGCGCAGAACAAAATTTATTTCCCCAAATCCCGCCCTATGACCGGCGGATGTTGGATGTCGGCGAAGGCCACAGCCTGTATGTCGAACAATGCGGCAACCCCAATGGCGCGCCGGTCATTGTGTTTCATGGTGGCCCCGGCGGCGGGTGCAGCCCCGCCATGCGGCGGTATTTCAACCCAGAGCTATGGCGCATTATCCTGTTTGATCAACGCGGATGCGGGCGATCGCGGCCCCATGCGGCGGTTGAACACAACACCACATGGCATCTTGTGACCGATGTTGAACGCATTCGCGCGGCCTTGGGCATTGGGCGCTTTGTTGGCTTTGGCGGATCATGGGGCGCGACATTGGCATTGGCTTATGCACAAACCCACCCCAATCATGTGGCCTATTTGGCCTTGCGCGGCA
>CAZPSB010000039.1:12726-14054 GCA_964589025.1 uncultured Jannaschia sp.
CGAAATTGATTGGTTTTATGGCGGCGGCGCAGGCGCATTTTGGCCCGAACAATGGGCGCAGTTTCGCAATATCATCCCACCCGACGAACGCGGTGATCTGGTCAAAGCCTATCACAAACGCCTGTTTTCCGGCGATCCGATGGTGGAAACCCAATTTGCCCAATCCTGGACGGTATGGGAAAACGCGCTGGCCTCAATCAATAGCGAAGGGCGCAGCGGCGGCGCGCCGGCGCAATATGTGCGCGCCTTTGCGCGGTTGGAAAACCATTATTTCGCCAATGCCTGTTTTTTGGAAACCGACGGGCAGATCCTGCGTGATGCGCATCGCATCGCCCATATTCCCGGCACAATCGTGCAAGGGCGATATGATATGATCTGCCCGCCCTTATCGGCGCATTTATTGGCACAAGCCTGGCCTGCGGGGCAGTTGCAGATGATTGCCCATGCCGGGCACGCCTTATCAGAACCCGGCATCACACAGGCATTGTTGGGCGTAATGCAATCAATTGGAACAAATCGCAATGCCTATGATATATAGGCCCAATATGGAAAGGCCATGATATGAAATTGATCCGTTACGGTGAAACATCACAGGAAAAACCCGGCCTTGTGGATGCCAATGGCAATATCCGTGATCTATCAGCCCATATTGATGATATCACCGGTGCCACGGTGGATGATGCCACGCTGCATCGTCTTGGCCAGATTGACCCAACCACCCTGCCCCTTGTGGCGGGCAACCCACAGATTGGGCCACGGATTGGGCCATGCATTGGCAATGTGGGTAAATTCATCTGCATCGGGTTGAATTATGTCGATCACGCAGCCGAGGTTGGCAAAGCTTTGCCTGCCGATCCGATGGTGTTTATGAAGGCCAAATCGGCCATATGTGGCCCTTATGATGATATCGAATTGCCGCGTGGATCACAAAAAACCGATTGGGAAATCGAACTGGCCGTTATCATCGGCAAAGAGGCCAAATATATCACGCCCGATCAGGCGCTTGGTCATGTTGCGGGCTATTGTGTGGCCAATGACCTAAGTGAACGCGCGCTGCAAACCGAACGATCTGGCCAATGGACCAAGGGCAAATCCGCCGATACATTCGGCCCGCTTGGGCCATGGTTGGTCACGCGCGATGAAATTGATGATCCGCAAAATCTGGGCCTGCGCCTGTTGGTCAATGGGCAGGTGATGCAAGATGGATCAACCCAAACCATGCATTTTGACCTGGTAACCATTATTTCCGAACTGTCGCAGGTGATGCGCCTTGTACCGGGCGATGTGATTTCAACCGGCACCCCGCCCGGCGTTGGTATGGGGCGTGT
>CAZPSB010000040.1:0-459 GCA_964589025.1 uncultured Jannaschia sp.
CGATTCCGCCCCGAACCGTTGCCGCCTCGACCACCACGTCCGCGACCGCCACCACGACTTCCGCCCACATGGGCTTCACCGGAAACTCGTGACGCACCCGCGCGCGGCGGGCGCTGTCTTGCAGGTTGCCATTGCCGTCCCAAGACCAGCGCAGCACCTCATGCACGGCACCGATACGGGCCGCATGTTTGCCCACCAGCGCGCATTCCTGCGCAGCCTCTGGCCGCAATCCGTGATCGACCGTTGCCACATGCAGCGCGCAGTCATGGCGCGCGGCCCACAGACTGCACATATGCAAAAGCGCCATGGAATCGCCCCCGCCTGACACCGCCACGCCCAAAGCGCGGGGCGGGTCCGGCAAAATCGCCTTCATAGCTTGGTCGAAGCGGTCCCGCAGCGCGCTCAAGGGCAGGCAGCTGGGCCTGATCGGGTTCGGCCGGATCGGCATCGCCACCGCCC
>CAZPSB010000040.1:469-3216 GCA_964589025.1 uncultured Jannaschia sp.
ACGGTGTTGTTGATGAAGTCCAGGGTCGCCTCGTGAGGGAATCCGTCCTCGTTCGCCAGACCGACGTAGGCGCGCGCGGCATCGGATTCGCGCCCGAGTGCGCGACTGAGTTCGGCCAGTCTGAAGCTGGCCTCTGTTCCCAAGGGAGAACCGGGATACGTTTCTATGAATTGCGAAAGCGCGGTTGCGGCCGCTTCTGACTGCCCGTCATCGGCCAAGGCAATGGCCGCATCGAACGCTTGCTGCTCGCCCGCTGCAAGCTGGGGCTGCGCGGGGTCTGGTGTGGTAGCCGACCCAAAACCCGCCCCCAGCGCAGGCGAGGTCAGCCCCTCGGTGCTGCCGCCTTCCAGTTCAGTCATCCGAAATTCCAGATCGCCCAGCCGGTTCGACGCCTCGTCGATCGTGCGGCGGATACGGAATTCCAGTTCTTCGATGCGGCCTGTCAGGTTGGCAAGCGACGCTTCCATCCGGGCCACGCGGTCCAGAAGCGTGCCGTCATAGCCCGGTTGGCTGGCCGCTTCGCCAGAGGACAGCTCGCGCGCCAGATCCGCGACCGCCCCGGTCAGCGTACCAAGTTCGGCACGCAATTCGGCGACCGTATCGGCCTGCGCGGGTAAGGTCAGCAGGCAAAAGGCGACAGAGAGGGCGCGCAAAGCTTGCATGGTTTAGCCTGCCACGCCGCCGGTCACGACGGTCACGGCGCGGCGGTTCAGGTTCCAGCAGCGCGGCTCTGCGCAGGCCTCGACCGGGCGTTCCTTGCCATAGCTTACGGTGCGAAGGCGGTTTGCTGCGACGCCTTCGGCAATCAGGAAGCGCTGGACGGTGTCGGCGCGGCGTTCGCCAAGCGAAATGTTATACTCGCGTGTGCCGCGCTCGTCGGCGTGGCCCTCGATCAGGACGGCGAATTGCGGGTTTGCGCGCAGCCATGCAGCTTGGCCTTGCAGGGTGCCACGCCCTTCGGGCGAAAGCTCAGAACTGTCGTCGGCGAACAGCACCCGGTCGCCAATACGCTGCTGGAAATGCGCGATCGAACTTGGGTCGTTCGGGTCGCCCAACGTGCCGGTCGTGATGCCTGTTTCGCTGCCAAACCCATCGACACCGCCACCGGCGAACAAGCCGGGGCGCGGGTTGTTACAAGCGGCAAGCGCAAAGCCAGCCAACAAAAGCAAGGATTTCGTGGTCAGGTTCATTTTTTACTGTCCCGTGATTATGGAAGAAGGGGGCCCCAAGCCGGGTCCGACGCAGAAGAGGCTAGAGGCATACGGCGCAGGTTGCGCCCTGAAATATCGACTGCGAAAAGCGCTGGGTCACCGCCTTGCGCTTGCCGAGTAAACATGATGACGCGCCCGTTTGGCGCCCAAGTCGGACCTTCGTCAAGAAAAGAAGCCGTGAGCAGGCGCTCTTCCGACCCGTCAGAGCGCATGACCCCTATATGAAAGCGCCCGGCATGGGATTTTGTGAAGGCAATCAAATCGCCGCGCGGTGACCAAACGGGCGTGCCGTATCGGCCTGATCCGCGGCTGATGCGTTGTATATTATCGCCCGTGCTGGACATTGTGTAAATCTGTTGGCCATTGCGGCGATCCGATTCAAACACGATCATACGGCCATCCGGCGAAAAAGACGGGGCCGTTTCAATCGCATCCCCCGAGGTCAGCCTTTGATTCGTGCCGCCCGTCAGATCATGGATATAAATATCGGAATTGCCGTTATTTTCTACAGAAAACACCACGCTGCGCCCATCGGGTGAAAACCGGGGGGCGAATGTCATATTGCCATCGGGCAGGTTTTGTAAGGGTCTGCGGCTTGTGGTGGCAATATCCATCAGATAAACTTGGGGAAAGCCGCTTTCGTAACTGGTATAAAGCAATTGATCCCCGCGCATATTCATCCGTGGGGCCAGAACAAGCGATTGATTATCGGTTAAAAACTGCACATTTGCGCCATCATAATCCATAATGGCCAGACTTTTCAGCCGGTTGTTTTTGGGGCCTTCTTCGTGAACAAAGACAACGCGTGTGTCAAAATACCCGCCTTCGCCCGTGATGCGTTCATACACCTGATCGGCAATGGCATGGGCCATGCGCCGCCACCCTTGGGTGGGGCCGCTAAATTGCATCCCATCACCAAGAGGTTGGTTGGCAAATACATCAAACAATTGAAATTGAACAATGAACTGCCCATTATTTTGTTGAACTTGCCCCGTCACCAGGGCCTGTGCGTTGATGGTTTGCCAATCTTCATACCGAATGGGGGCGGTGAAATTTGTAATCGTCGACACATAGGCGCTTGTTGGAATTTGCCGAAACAGACCCGTACCCACCAGATCATTGGCAATGACTTGGGTGATCGCCTCGGCATAGGCCGTCTGGGCTGTTGTATCGGTTAGAAATTGTGTAATGGCAATGGGCATGGGTTCAATCACGCCTTGATTGATTTCAACCTGCAAAGGCCCGGTTTGGCCGAATGCGGATGTTGCCGGCCATGCCAAGATGGCTGCGCCAGATTTCAAAATATGTCGGCGTGTCAACATGGCATATCCTTTCGCGTGAACATGTGGTGGCACCACAGCCCGATACATATTATCTTAGCCGCAAATCGGCGGGGTTAAAGACCATCTGAACATCGGCCCATTGATCATAGGCCGCGCTTGGTAATGCATAGCCATTTTCGCCACAGCGTAAAATCGCGCGGCGTGCGGCCTCGAATGCCTGTTCGGCGGGGCCGCGGGTGGCACCGGTGAAATC
>CAZPSB010000040.1:3226-4168 GCA_964589025.1 uncultured Jannaschia sp.
GATGCCTTCACCGTGTGCATATTCCAGTGCACGCGCCACCGGCGCCAATAATGCCTGTAATGGTTCCAATAATGAGACCTTGAATAAAGGTTTTATAATAGGGCTGAACGGTGTTGCTAATTAATGCGTTGTCTTTTTTGTTTTTAATCATCGAGTAAGACGCCATCAGCATCACAATGGCAAAAAAGGTCATGATAGCCGCGTCTCTGGTGAGTTCAAAATTGTTAATGCTAAAAAACACTTCGGGTAAATTGGGTACCAAAAACCGTCTGGAAAGGCTTTACATCCGGTTTGCCTTGCTTGTGGTAATCCCGGAACAGGGCAACCGGGCGTCCATCGCGTTGCATGTCAAAGCGCAGGGTCACAATCGCGGCTTGGGCCTGGCTGCTCAGGGCGCCGATATTCCAACAGGCCGCCACAGCGCGGCGAAACCGGGTTTGCACCAAAGGCGAAAGCGGGGCGCTGGGGGGTTGGCTGGCATCGGACAGGGCGTCTTGCATAGTGTTGGCAACAGCATCGGCCAAGGCCTGTGCGGTGGCATCATCATCGGGTGATGGATCGGCGGGCGGTGTGGCCGCCACAGATCGCGGGCGCGATGCAGGCCGTGCCGATGTCGAAGGCGCATTTGACCCGGCGGGTTGGTCGGCCTCGGTCACGATTTCGGTTGTGGCCTCTTGGGGGGCGGCCAATGCGGTGGGCGGCGCGGTGTCATCGGCGGGCGCGTCATTTGTCACTTGGTCAATCACCTGCGGTGATGTGTCGATATCAGGCGGCGGGGGCGGCGCGGCCTGCGGTGCGACACGCGGGGCGGCGCGCGGGGCAGGGCGCGGCGATGAAGGCAAATCGGGGGCACCAGCACGCGGCGGGGAAAACACATCTGCCACCGCAACATCCACCGGCGATGCAGGCGCGGGTTGCGCAGGCGCAGGCGCGGGGGGGGTA
>CAZPSB010000040.1:4178-6420 GCA_964589025.1 uncultured Jannaschia sp.
GGTGGCGGCACAAAAACAGGCTCAGGCGGGGGGGTAAGTGCCGGTTCTGGCATCGGTTGTTGGGAAGGTGGCGGGGTTGGTTCGGGTTGTGCTTGCGGTACGGGGGCTGCGACCGGCGCGGGTTCAATCACGGTGTCATTCACCGCAGGATTGAACAGTGTTTCAAATTCCGCATCTGAAAAAATGGTGATTTCAGTGATTTCCATTTCGGGTTCAGGGGGGGCTTGGCCCACATCCCCCACCAATGCCGCCATCACAATGACCGCCACATGTGCCCCGCCCGATGCATAAAGCGCACCTCGCACGGTTTATCCCCCCGTGCCATTGAATAAAGGCCCGCCCGTATCCGTCACTAGGCCGATTTCCCGAAACCCGCCCGCATTTAATGCGCCCATGATTTGCATGACCCGTTCATAAGGGATCACGCCATCGGCCCGCAAAAAGATACGTTGACTGTCGCGTTCGGCGGCAATGGCATTTAAGCGCGGCAAAAGATCAGATTCCGCCACAGGTGTGGTTTGAATCAAAATCTCATTATCTTGCGTCAGGGTGACGGTTAGGGGTTCTTCTTCGGCCGAAGGCAGGGCCTGGGCAGAGGTATCGGGCAAATCAACCGGCACACCCACCGTAAGCAAGGGCGCGGCTACCATAAAGATAATCAACAAGCACATCATCACATCAACAAAAGGCGTGACATTGATGTCAGACATAGGCCGTGCGCTATTGCGCCCGCGCCCACGTCTGCGGCGTCCGCTGGTTTGGGTGTCAACCTGCGCGCCCATCAATCAGATTGCCGCGATAACAGGGTTGAAAATTCATCGGCAAAGCTTTCGTATTGGCCCAATAATGTTTCGGCGGATTTGGAAAAGGTATTATAGAAAATCACCGCCGGGATCGCCGCCAAAAGACCAAGCCCCGTGGCCAAAAGGGCCTCGGCGATGCCGGGGGCGACAACGGCCAGTGATGTGTTGCCCGATCCGGCAATTTCCTGAAATGACCGCATGATGCCCCAAACCGTGCCAAACAAACCCACAAAAGGCGCGGTTGATCCAATCGTGGCCAATGCATTCAAATGGCGGGTCAATTCGGCGTTTTCTTTGGCGATTGCCACATCCATCGCACGATCCACGCGTTGCATCGCCCCGGGGATCAACCCGCCCGTGCTTTGAAATGATTGCCGCCATTCCGACATGCCGGCCACAAAAACACGTTCGGCCGAATTGCGCGGGGCCTGGGCCACAAAATTATATAAATCTTCCAAAGGCTCACCCGACCAAAACGCCTGATCGAACCGCGCGGTTTGTCGTTTTGCAATGTTGAAATAGCGCATTTTGCTAAAGGCGATGGCCCATACCCAGACCGATGACGCCATCAACATAATCATGACAAGTTGAACCGCAAAGGATGCCCTGAAAAACAAGGCCATAATTGTGTAATCGGCGGCTTGCGATATTTGTAATGCTTCGCCTTCCATATGAAAACGGTGTCCTTCTGCTCGGCTTTGGTGGCCGTTATTGCGCCTTATTTCGTTAATATTAGCAGGATATAATATGAATTGCGAATAAATCTTATGCGATTTATGGCTTTATGTGATGTTTTGGGTGAATTTCGTCGCAATATCGGCCGGAATACGCAAAGCGCGCCCTTGGGTGGAAAGCGTCACAAGCACAACTTTGGCAGAAAATACCACAACCGCATCGCGGTGAATTATTTGGGTTAAGGTCAAACTGGCGCCTTTGACGGTGTCAATTGTTGTGCGTATATCCAATTGGTCGTCAAATTTTGCGGGCAAAATATAATCGGCCTCAACCCGGCGCACGGCAAAGACAATGCCTTGTTGTTTTAACGTGACTTGATCCACCCCGATCGCACGCACCATTTCGGTACGCGCACGTTCAATAAAGCGCAGGTAATTGGCGTAATACACAATTCCCGCAAGGTCGGTATCTTCGTAATACACACGAACGGGCCAGTGATGGGTCATGATGCGCGCCTTTTGGGTATGATATATGCAATCATATACGCAACGCTATGGGATGTGAACCAACGGGTCGGGCATGGCCCAAAAGGCCATGCCGCCCTTGATGTGCCGGGGTGATAAATATATTAACCCGGCCGCCCGTCGCGCAATCGTTGATAGGCAGATTTGCCAATAAGGGTTGAATCATCTGGAATTAAATCAAACGGATAATTGCCATCTGCATCCTGTGCGGCGGGATTGGCCCCGGCATCCAACAAGGCG
>CAZPSB010000040.1:6563-8796 GCA_964589025.1 uncultured Jannaschia sp.
CCGCCTCTAAAAGGGCCATCATAGCGGGAAGTTCATTAGAACGTGTTGCCGCATGGTGTAACGGCGTGTCGCCATCGTTGTTTTGGGCGTTTATATCGGCCCCGGCCTGCAACAATACCGCGATAGTGTCATCTCTCAAAGGCCCATCCATGACCATGTGTAACGGCGTGTCGCCATCGTTGTTGCGCGCGTTTACATCCGCGCCGGCCTCTAGCAAGATTGTAGTGGTATGCTCTGATCCCCAGTTTCCCACCGTAAAGTGCAAAGGTGTGTTCCCGTTATTATCTCTGACGTGAATATCGCCGCCCGCCTCTAAGAGCATTGAAAGAGTTCTGGGAGTGCCGCCATGAAATGCCGCGGAAAAGTGCACAGGTGTCCGCCCTCTAGGATCACGTGCATTCACATCTGCGCCCGCATTCACAAGGGCTTCGGATAAATAGAATATCTCATCCTCATAGCCTAGCATATGCGGAGGCACCACAGCATCGTGTAACGGTGTCCATCCGCGGTCATTACGTATTTCAATATCGGCCCCCGCCGCTAAAAGTACGTTTAGAACATTGATCGACAGGTCCCCTGACACCGCGATATGTATTAGTCTTCTATTAAAGCGCTCAGGCCCGTCCTCATCATAATATATTGAATTGACATCGGCGCCTTGATCCAAGCATTCTTGAAGGCGATCATACCCACGGGAAACAAATAAAAAACTCCAATCTTCGCATCCATGCGCGGTCACCTGCGCAGCAAGCGGGGTTGTGATTAAACAAAGCGATGTAAGGCCATATTTAAAAATTGGGTGGATCGTCATCACATCCTCATGATTTTTGATGTCTTTGCGCGACGATAAATGGCCAAGTGGTGTTGGGCAATGTTACACCCATAGCCCCGGCGGATTTGCGCCAGTGGGGTATTAACGCAAAAGACCCCAAAACGGAATATCGGCAATTCCCCACCGACCGCCCCGACGTAACGTTGCCCAACACCACCAAGGCGGCATATGGTTGTTCAAAGACATAACAAAAAGACATCACTATGCGTATTCAAACAATCACCAAATACGGCCTTGTATCCCTTTGCCTAACCTTGCCGCCCCTTGCCGCCACAGCGCAGGATTGCGACGATTGGCATGAAATTATATCGCTATCGTCATCCGAAACCGTCATACGGCACTGCCTGCGGCAGGGCCTAGATTTGACGGCACGAGATGAACATAACTTTACGGTGTTACATGTAGCGGCCATTCGTTCATCATCCGAGATTATCCAAATCTTGCTTGATGCCGGCGCCGACCCATCTGCCGTGAACGATAATGGACACTACCCTTATCATCTGGCTATGATGCGTTCGATTACTGTTGACCCCGATCTGGTGGAACGCCTAAGGCAAGGCGTGCCCGCTCATGTGCTTAACTGCAACCCTGCGCCCTCTGGTTTTGCGTGCTAATGCGCCCTGCATTGCCGCGGCATGATTATAAATTGGACACCTATAATGACCAACAAAAACCATACGCCCCAGGTCAATTATTCATATAAATCCAAAGTCATATTACGGTGTTTATTTGGGGCGCTTATCTTTTATGCAGTCGTGTATTGGTATACAATGTTTTCTGAGTTTGTCTCTTTTACTCCCTTTGGGTTTGTGGAATCAGATCTTTTCTTTATCTTTGTTGGGTTCTCTTTACTGGCCGCAAGCCCATTTATTGCATTTTGGCTAATAGAAAAACATCGCACAATGCGCGCGCAACTTATCGCCGCGATCATCCTAATGCCTGCAACGCTTTTTTGGTGCTTTATGACCGCCTCACTGATTGCAGAGGGTTTGTCCAATATTACTCAGAGCCTTACCTTGTTGTTTCATATCGTTGGCCCCGCATTTTTATCTGTGTCTTTGGTGGCTTTGTTAATCATGCACTGGGTACGAAACCGGCGGGTCTTGAACGCAGCGGATGCATAATGCACACCCCCCTTTACTTAAGCACCTAATGGTTTGTAATATTTCTAAAAATGGCGCATGGATGTGGGTGTATTTACAACAAGTTCCCTTGATCTGGGCCTTTGGGCATGGGCAGGCCCAGATGGGCCCATCCTTTTTGCGCCAACATGCGGCCACGTGGGGTGCGCGCGATAAGGCCTTGTTGCAAAAGATAGGGTTCGATGACTTCTTCGATAGATTTGCGATTTACTTTTCGCTTTTCCAATTCAGCCAGAAGAGGGCTCCATGCGTTAATTAT
>CAZPSB010000040.1:8806-13967 GCA_964589025.1 uncultured Jannaschia sp.
TGCAAAAGATAGGGTTCGATGACTTCTTCGATCGCGTCGCGCGATTCTGACAGGGCGGCGGCGATGGTTTCAATACCAACCGGCCCGCCCGCGTAATTTTCGGCAATCAATGTCAAATACCGCCGATCCGCCCCATCAAGGCCCAGATGATCCACCCCAAGACGCGTTAATGCGCCATCGGCGATGGTTTGCGTGATGCGGCCATCGCCCTCAATCAGGGCGAAATCCACCACGCGGCGTAACAGGCGGCCTGCGATGCGCGGTGTGCCGCGGGCGCGTGTGGCAATTTCGGCCACGCCGTCTTGATCGGCCGGGATATTCAATAGGCGCGCGCCGCGTGCGATGATTTTAATCAATTCCTCAATCGTATAGAAATTCAACCGCGTTGGAATGCCAAACCGATCGCGCAAGGGCGTGGTCAACAGGCCAAGCCGCGTGGTGGCCCCCACCAGTGTGAAGGGGCGCAATTCAATGCGCACAGTGCGTGCGGCGGGGCCTTCGCCGATGACCAGATCAAGTTCGAAATCTTCCATGGCGGGGTATAAAACTTCTTCCACGGCGGGGTTGAGGCGGTGAATTTCGTCGATGAATAACACATCGCGTTCTTCTAAATTGGTCAAAATGGCGGCCAAATCGCCCGCTTTGGCCAAAACCGGCCCGGATGTCATGCGGAAATTTGCGCCCAATTCACGCGCCATGATTTGTGCCAATGTGGTTTTGCCAAGTCCGGGCGGGCCATGAAATAACACATGATCCATCGCTTTTTCGCGCATACGGGCGCTTTCGATAAAGACGCGCAAATTGGCGCGGGCTTCGGCCTGGCCAACAAAATCATCCAAGGATTGCGGGCGCAAGGCGTGGTTTGCATCCTCGGGCATTGGATCGGGGCGCAGTGTGGGATCGGGCGGTATCATGGGCAAAACCTGTGTTGAAAGGCCTGCGCATCATATATGCAAGGCCATTTATGCGCCTTAGGGCATTATGATTGCGGGGCCAATGCCTTAAGCGCGGCCCGGATCAGGGTTTGAGTATCGGCATCGGGGGCATCCCTTGCGGCCTGTGCCACGGCGGATGCGGCCTCGGATGGGGAATAGCCCAAATTAGATAGCGCAGACATCGCATCGGCCCGTGTCGCACCTGCCGAAGGCATAGATGGGGCCGGGGGCGGCGATTGCGGGGCAGGGGTGGGCGCGCCTAGGTCTGCATCTATCACGACATTTGCATCGGGCGCTGCGGCGGCGGTTTGATCCAGCGTAGCGCCAAGCGCAATAATGGCCGGGGCCTTGTCTTTCAATTCATTGACCACGCGTTGCGCGATTTTGGGGCCAATGCCGGGCGCGGCCTTGATTGCAGCCCAATCGCCAATAGCCAATGCCTGCGATACGCCATCGGCCCCCAATGTGCCCATAATGGCCATGGCGGCCTTGGCCCCGATGCCCTGCACCGACACCAACAACCGGTGCCATTCGCGTTCATAGGGGGTCAAAAAGCCAAACAATTGCAGCAAATCTTCGCGCACCAACATTTCGGTATAAAGCACGGCCACATTGCCCGCAGGCGGTAGATTGGCCAAGGTGCGTTCCGAACAATACACAAGATAGCCCACACCGCCGGTGTCAATCAGCACATGATCGCTTGTTTGATAATCCACACGGCCCGTTAATTTGCCAATCATGTCAAATCTTTCATCAATGTGGCCATGCGGTGTTCGGGGCCTGCATGAAAGGCATGGCACAAAGCAATGGCCAAGGCATCTGCAGCATCAGGGCCTTTGGGTTGGCAGCCCGGTAATTGCATTCGTACCATATGATCAACCTGTATCTTATCGGCATGGCCCACGCCGACGACGGCTTTTTTAACCTTGTTCGGCGCATATTCGGCCACTTTTAACCCGGCTTGTGCGGGCGCTAACATGGCCACACCGCGCGCCTGACCCAGTTTAAGCGTACCCGCCCCATCCCGGTTGACAAATGTTTGTTCAATGGCGGCCTGATGGGGCGCATGATGATAGATAACATCGGTTAATTGTATGTGAAGCGCCAATAACCGTTCGGCCAAATCACCGGTGCCGCTGGTGCAATGCCCATTTGCAACATGCCTGATTCGGCCTGCGTTGATTTCAATGACGCCCCACCCCATTGTTCTAAGACCGGGGTCTATTCCT
This sequence comes from uncultured Jannaschia sp., assembly GCA_964589025.1. GTDB lineage: Bacteria > Pseudomonadota > Alphaproteobacteria > Rhodobacterales > Rhodobacteraceae > JANSYL01. Next base: position 10,971 of record CAZPSB010000040.1, read on the forward strand.
ATGATACGCATGTGATGGTCTTTCTTGCCTGGCCCAGATGATTTTGATCTTTTTTTGACCTTTAGCACGAAACAAGAACATTGCCTAGGGTCAGGTTTCATAACCAGAACATAATGACGCCAGCCAAGGCGCATGCCGCGATGCCTGTGTGTATCATATCCACGATCCGCCAGCATTTGTTCGGCGGGTGTAAGGCCGTCTGGCAATGCCCGCGCGCCGATATCATCGCGCCCGCTGGCCGATCGTCAAAAACATCTGCAATGGGCGGCCAGCCATGTCTGTTACCACGTGTAGCTTAAGTTCATCCTGCCCTTGGCGTGTCCAATCCGGCGGGCGGGTCGCAAGCTGGCATGGTTGTGCCAATATCCCCGGCCAAGCATGGCCAAAGGTTTTGTTAGGGGTATTTGGCGCATATAAGTCATTGAACCCCTATGATAAAATAGAGAAATGACAAAAACCACCGTTTAGGTCAAAATTGTTTGTAACTTACCGCCAACGGATATCAAGATATGCGAAGCAAGACACCCCGCTTGAGTATATAGCCGCGCATACTGAAGAATTTTTCACCGCTTGTTTTCAGCGTCACGACCACGCTTTAATCAGTGCCTAAGTGCCACCTTTACGGACTGCATGGTTTATGTTCAAGGATACGCTCGCAACGGCTTACCCTGCGGTCACAATACTAGAATTTCCGCCGTTTCCATTGTCGAGGAAGAAATTGTAAGTGGGTATGAATTTTGTGGTAATTTGTTCGATTTCAGGCGTGGAGAAAGCTCAAGATCACGGATAGATCATTGCTTGTTCGGTGCAACACAAATAGCGTTTAAGTTTTTAGATGATGAAATTAGGGGGCTTGAATGAGTAACCGACCAAACCCTTCAGAGATCATAAATGCACTTGCGGGGGAGCAAAGCATCCAAATCTCTCGGATGCTAGATTTGCGGCCTCATATGCTGTGAATTTTGGGGCGCCGCGTGCAGGGAATAGTAGCAGGATTTCATTTGGCATCACCCAACAAGACATTGGTAACAACAGCGATGCTGCCGCTAGATACGACCGTTTTAGATACATAGAAATCGGCCTAACTTTAGGATTTCAGATGCATCACTTAATATTCAGAAAAATAAATCGCATTCGTTTTTTGAATGCATATTTCGCCTTAATTTTGGTTATTATCAGTTCCCAAACCGCACTTGGCGACCAAAATATTTATACGTGTAACTTTATTCAAGTTTGTGATGACATTGGCAACGGCTGCGCTTTATCAGCACTTCGATTAAATGTTGATCGGTCAATTGTACTATTTGAACATGAGACAGAAACCGAAAATCGGCAAATGCTGCTAGAAGTGACGGGCCTTGAGGGATTGGTTTTGTTAACCGTATCGCCGGAAGGGCGCGCAAAACTAAGTGAGCATCGACAAGTTGAAACAGCCAACGGTCGCGCAATTAGCTATCATGGCGTGTGCGATAATTAAAAACGGCTGGAACGGTAACGCGTGGATCGGACCAACTTGGACGCTTTGTAACTGAGATCAATGGCGTTCAGTACTTCACTGACGGTATCCGGCATACCGGATCATCACTTTCCGCAACGATTGGATACATATCAGTCGCACGTGATTACAACAGCATCAACGATATTTGACAGTGGCAAGTTACCGCGACAAATCAGTTTCCTATCGTCAACATCGACAACACCGGACAAGTGCGTATAGGCGGGGTGCCGGGTCCTGTGGATCTTGGCGTTTTTGCATATCCTGACGGCATCTTCGGCGTATATGGTAGTGTGTCGATTAGTCTACCCGGGTTGAATGTTGGCTATTCTATGCATGGCGGTGGTGTGCATTATTCAACTACTAATCTCAGTACCTATAATCATATCAATGTTTATGCTAATGGCACAGTACAAAGAGTTGAATACGTTTCAGGAAACGCGCAATATCCTCATGTAATGGTAAGGATTACAAATCTAGATCAATTTGGGCAGCCCAAATTTACAAATATTGGCGATTTTAATCTAGCGGCACAGATGGGCGCAGGTCTCGTACCGCATATCTACAATCAGCTTTATATTCTGCCAGCGTGGAAGGGGAAAGCAGGCATTGTAAAGAAACTCAGGCTTACAGTAAGTTTCGTGATGAATTTGACGGGGAACTAGATCTGGTCAAGCTGCAAGAAATCGCACAGGCGCTTTGTCAGCAGGCCATAGGTGATATCGAAATTGACCTGAACACCTTCTTGCTGCGTACAGATGACTTCTAAGTTGAGAAAGTTGTCGCTGGTGTGGCTATTGCGGTATGGGCTGAGCGATATCCATCGGGCAAAGGCCACGAAGTATTTTCCACAAGTTCCAGACAACCCAGTTAGCATTCCCGCTGCATTCAGATGAGATTTGAGATTGACCCAAATTAGACCTAAGCTTTTGGCTGGATTTTTCTTAAACCCGTTGGGGATATATGCCCGCAGCATAAAATATCATGATGGCGAATTATTCGTCGCAACCAAGCGCCGTGAGAACATTAAAATCTCGCGCCTTGCATCACGACCTACTGTGACCAGAGGCTTCTTGGGTAGCACTTTGGAAATCGCTATCGATGATGGAAAGGACATTGTCCTTCGCGGAGTTAGACAAGATGATGCGATCTCATTTGCTGAACGTGTTAAGGCTGGTTGGATCAACTTCAATACCACACGGTTTGAAGATGAACGTATTGCAATCAACGAAATCTTGCAGACCATAACCGAACTGTCGGCACCATCACGTTATCCATCTGCCTGCTCCCTGTCTGCGCCTCTAGAACAAGCGCAGGTGTTAGACAAAGACTTGCTGTCGAAGCTACCCGAAGGGGCCATTGAAGAAGCTGCATTCAAGCAAATTCAGCAAATTCAAAGCTTCGTCCAGAACGCTACCGCGATGCGAGATCAGGCAATCAAAAGATTCGAGACGCAGCAACTTCCCCTTTGGGCCGACTTTTTCGACACCTTCGAGAACAAT
>CAZPSB010000041.1:0-4710 GCA_964589025.1 uncultured Jannaschia sp.
ATTGCAGGCCGAAGCGCTCCAGGCCGGCTGAATGCCGCGCGCATTCACCCAGCGCGAATTGCTGCTCGCCACCCGCAACCCCGGCAAAGGCGCACCCGGTGGCGCGGCCACCCGAAAATTACCGCCAACCGAACGCCGCGCGCTTGAAATTCTTGATGCCAAAGACCATTGGACAAAACCCGAAATTCGCAAATCCTATAAGGCGCTGATCAAAATTCTGCATCCTGATATGAATGGCGGCGACCGATCCGACGAAGATCGCCTGCAAGAGGTCGTGTGGGCCTGGGATCAAATCAAAGACAGCCGCAGTTTCGAAAATTGATATGCCATTCACGATGGGTTTGATCATTACGGGTGCGCCGCTAAATACACATCGCGCACCCGTTGCAATTCACCCAAAAGGCCGACACGATCATACCCACGAAACCAATCATTGCCGTTATCACGGCGTACGATATGATCACCCTCTTGCAGGGTATCTAAATATTCACCATCGGATGTGACAATAAAATTATATGGCACACCCCCATCATAACCCACCCAGGCATTGATATCATCCAACACATCGGCCCCATCCGGCGCATGTTGGTTTTCAATATGCACAATCACAAAATGATCCGATGCAAACCGTGCAAGCGCAAGCGCATCATCACCTACATTGCCATCAGCGCGTTCAAAAAGCCGCGCTTGTGATAAATGCCGGTCGCCGGGGCGGCCAAACTGATACTCAAATATGCCCGACTGCCCCTTGAGATAGGCGTCAAACACATGGCACCATATGCACCATTCCGCACCATAAGACACCAATAATATCTTGCCTTGGGCATTGGCATGGGTAAGGGCGGCCTCAAAATGGGGGCGTTGCGATCCGCATTCGTCAAATAAAACCGGCCTGCCATAATTGCAATTTGGGTCTAGGGCATTTGGGTAAAGTGTGATCACGTCAAAATCAGGCCCAGAATGAAACACGGCGCGGGGGTCAAGGCGGGGTTGTGTTATATATATTATGCCACCCACAAACGCCAAAGCGGCCATGAATATCACAAATATTTTCAATGACTTACGCATGGGTATCTTTTTTTGCACGTCTATCCCCGCCAAAACGCCGCCGTCAGCAACACAAATACCGCCATCAATTCCAACCGGCCAATCAACATGGCAAGGGATAATATCCATTTGGCCATATCATTTAGCCCGGCGAAACTGCCCGCGGGCCCGATTTCAGGCCCAAGACCCGGCCCGATATTGGCCAAAGCCGCCACAGCCCCCGAAACAGAGGTGATGAAATCAAGGCCCGTCAAGGCCAATAAAATTGCGACAATCCCCAGTGTCACGAAAAACAACACGAAAAATGCCATAACCGATGACAAGACATCTTCGGCAATGGGCCGGTTTTCATAGCGCGGGTCAAACACGCCATGGGGCACATGCAAACGGCGCACCTGTGTGGCAATCGCAGCAAACAGAATTTGATACCGAAAGACCTTGATCGAACAGGATGTTGACCCCGCACATCCCCCAATCAGGCCCGCGCAAAACAACACCACAATCGCCACAGGCCCCCATTGCATATAATCGGCACTGGCATATCCGGTGCCTGTCACGATTGAGATCGTGTTGAAAACCGCCTTTCGAAAGACGATTTCATTGGCCGAACCGGTGAAAAAGGTCAGATACACCACCATCACCGCCACCAAAGCCAGCACCGTCATCACAAAGGCGCGCACCTGACTATCGGCCCAAAACGGCCTTGCATCGCCGGCCAATAATTGCACATAGCGCACAAAAGGCAGGGCGGCCAAAATCATAAAGACAGATGCGGCATATTCCACCCCTGCCCCATAGCCGCCAAAGGATGCATCCGAATTGGCAAACCCGCCTGTGGCAATCGTGGTCATGGCGGCGCGGGGCAGTATTTTGCCAAATGTGTCAAAGCCTTCGGATCGGAAAATCTGCATGCCACCCACGCGCAATTCGGGCAAAAACACCATTGCGACAACAATAATGCCAATGCCGCCAAACCATTGCAGCAACCCCCGCCAAAGCAATAGGCCCACGGGAAAATCATCCAGACCGGTAAACACGGTTGATCCGGTGGTTGTCAGGCCGGACATGGCCTCAAAAAAGGCATCCACAAATCGCGCGCCTGTGGCCCCAAACACAAAAGGCAGCGCCCCAAAGATGGGCAAAACCAACCACACGCCCGTGGTGATCAGGAATGTTTGTTGTATGCTTAGGCCCCGCCCGGCATAGGTTGAAAAGGCAAACATCATCGACAACCCGGTGAATATGGTCAAAATTCCGGCTTGGGCAAAACTGCCCCATTCACCATTTTGGGCAATCAGATCTGCGGCCATGGGAACAATCATGGATCCGCCAAGAACCGAAATCATCACGCCAAGAACATAAGCCGCGGGTCGCATATCAAACATGGCGCGACATTTGATGCCCACCCAAGCAATGTCAAGCAAAGCTTTGCGCATTTCGCACAGGCCAGATCACATGCATTGATTGCACCGCGACAGATCACTATGATGATAGCATCACTTTTGGAAAAGAATATATCATGGCCCAAAAAACCTTAACCGATGACGACATCAACACCTATCAACGCCGCACCGGCACACAATCTGGCGAAACCGGCACCGATGTGGATACAGATGCCCATCACGACACACACGCGCCCGCAACCGATCACGATGCGCCGCACACAGATACAGATGCCTGATCAAAGGCCTTTTTCGTGTTTCCCAACCGCATAAATGCATATGCGGCATTTCGATTGAATAGAAAGGAAAACAAGATGACAGAAGACACACAAAACAAAAAAGCGCAAACCAAAAGCCTGACGGATGATGCGATTGAAACCACCCCCAATCAAAGCCGCCGCACAATGTTGCGCGCATTTGGCATCGGGGCCTTGGGTCTTGGTGCCAGTACGATTTCAGGATGTATTGTCATAGACCCATTTGCCAATAGCAATGGTGGCAGAAATAACACCAACTATGGCAACAACCAAACGGATAATGATAGCGGTTTCTTTGCAGACCCAGTCGGCGGCGGCAGCGGCGGCGGAGGCGGCACATATACTGGCCGAACCGATACTGATTCTGGAAATAACGCCGATCTGGTCGGATATGGCCGCCGGTAATACGCCTTGGACATGATCGCAAAATATGAGTGATCACGTTTGATGCAAGATAGAGGGCAGATCATAATGCACCATGATCTGCCCTTAATGCCTGCCAGAATATTGAAAGGCGCATCTAACCTTTGTGAATTAAACTGGCGAATAAATGCCGATCTTGGGTGGGTGTTTCAAAAAATGGCCCATGGGTTAGAATGCTAACGGCATCATGGCTATGTAGGCTTTCTTGGTGACTTGCCACGATACGAAACTCGCAAATGCGCGGGTCATTTTGGGCCTGTTCGGCAAAAAGCCGCACGGCATCTTCGACAAAGATCGGGGTGGCAGCATTTAATTCGGCAAAGGCCTGTTCATCTTCGCGCTTGACCATCACTTGGGTTTCGGTCGGCACAGCGGCGCGCGCCATGGTGATCATATCTTCGATCATCAAATCTTTATCAGGTGCCACCTGAACCGATATCCGCGCGACCGATCGTTGTGAATGCGGCGTGGCCAATTGCCCCCGAATGGCGCGGGCATGTTCGCTTAGTTCCAAGGAACAGGGGCAGGTGGATGAATAGACATAATCCAAATGTATCACACGGTGGCGTAGGCCGCCTGTTTCAACATATTCCAACGCCACATCATAATACTGATAGCCAATCAGACCCGACCGCAGGCTTTGCACCTGCATCGGAAACCTTAGCCCCAACTGTATGCGGGCATCCAAAGTTTCAAGATCATGTTTGTAATCGGCAATGGCGCCTTGGATCACGCCAAAATCAAAATTTTGTTCGGCATGTTTGTAAAAGGATCGCATGATCCGGCTCATGTTGATGCCTTTTTATCGGCCTGCAAACTGACCGTGCCGGTCACGGCGGTTTCAAGTGTCATAGATGCGCCATTGGTGGTGCGATAGGCCAAAGGCAGCCGAAAATTGGAAATGCCAACATGTTGAATCACGCGATTGGCACCCCGGATCAACGAAGACGGCCCGTTTTGCAGATCGGGCAATGTGGCTTTGTACGCGTCATCCACCACAAAATCAGACGGATATGTGCGATCCAACACGGGATAACCCGCCTGTTCACGGCCATCTTTGGATGTGGGTGTTGTGGGGCGATCGGGCAAATCGGTGACGTGAATGTTCATATCTGGCCTCATCTGGGGCATGGTAGGAAACCTATGTGCCTAATATGGGGCAATCAAAGCCAATGCCAAATCTTGCCATATGATTTTTATACCCTAAAAGGACGGGTCCCCCAAAGAATTAGGCCCAGATATCCCCGAGGGCAAGCGGATAACAAAACATGTGCCTTGATCGGTGGTATCGCGCAAATCCAAGGCGCCCCCATGGCCGCGTATCAATTCGGCACAAATCGCAAGACCCAACCCCGTGCCGCCCGGGCGCACCCCGCCATGAAAGGGTTGAAACAAATGGTCACGTGCCTTTTGGGGCAGGCCCGGCCCGGTATCACAAACCGTGATCTGCCATTCATCCGGGGTTTCATGCGCGGCAAGGGTAATTGTGCCCGGTTTATCCGTACCAAGAATGGCCTGACGCGCATTTTTAACCAAGTTCG
>CAZPSB010000041.1:4720-8250 GCA_964589025.1 uncultured Jannaschia sp.
CAAGACCCGATGCAATTGTTCAGGATCGGCCCGAATGATCAAATCTCGTTCAATATCGCACTGATAGGTGATGGCCGCGCTGCCATCAGATAATTTTTCATTTTCAATCACATCCTGCACAATCCCCACCAATGCCACCCGATCCAAACAGGGCGCAGGTTCATTCGCCCGCCCAAAGGCCAGGGTGGATTCTGTTAGGCTAACGGCGCGATTAAGCGATGACATCAATCTTGGCGCCATGCGTCGCACGATAGGGTCTTGGCTGGTATCCATATGATCGGCCACCAATGTGGCGGTCGACAGGATATTGCGTAAATCATGGCTGATTTTGGCAACAGCTTGGCCCAATTGGGCCAATCTTTCGCGTTGCTTCAACGCCGCCGTCAGTTGCGTTTGTAACGATTGCAGCGCCAATTCCGCCATCCGCAATTCTTGAACCGATGCCCGTGGCCGAATGACCTGTGCCGCATCTTCGGGCGCATTGGCATAGGCACTTATGTTGGACACAACGCGTTTTATTGGCAAAACCAATAACCGCCGCACCGCAACATACAAAAGCGCCGCCGTAAACACCGAAATAAAGGTGGATAACATCAAAATCCGCAATCCATAATCAATCATCGCCATACGCAAAGGTGCCGTGGGAATGGTGATTTCAATCAAACTGCCTGCATCGCGCACGGGTTGGCCAATCACGCGGATGGTTTGATCTTGGGATGTGATCAACCGGCGCAGAGCATGGCCAATGGATTGCACCCCCGTGACATCGCGCATATCAAAGGTCGCCGAAATGGGGGGAATGGCATCAGATGACAAAATCAATTGCCGCACCGCATCGCGGCGCAGCACAACGTTTAACACCTGCGCATTTTCCAACAATTCATATTGCAAATCACGCTCAAGCTGCATCCCATCGGTGGCCAATTGCGCCAAAGATGCAATTTGTGCGCGTTCCAACCGCGCCAAAAGGTAATCTTGGCGAAACCGCGCGATGGATGGCACAAAGATAAATATCTCGGCCAGCATTACGAAAATGACCGTAAGGATCAAAAATCGCCCTGACAAAGACTGCCGCAAAATCGTTACCTTTGGCTGCGCGCCCCTAGCGCCCAAAGCGTTGCACAAAACGCACAACGCGTTTCACCAAATCATTTTCAAACAATTTTGGTGAAAAATAGGCCCCGGCGACACGTTTGTTAATATCACCCAATGTGGGATATGGGGCAATCATGGCGCTGATTGCGCTGATCTTCAAGCGCGAAGATATCGCCAAAGCCCATATTTGAATCAATTCACCGGCCTGCGGGCCAATAATCGTGGCCCCAACGGGGCGGCCTTTGACGATCATCACCTTGGCAAAGCCTGCGGTTTGGCCCGTGGCAATGGCGCGGTCATTATGTGCAAAATCGGCTTTGGCAACAAAAACCCGATCGCCATATTTTTCACGGGCTTGGGCCTCGGTCAGGCCGATTTGGGCCAATTCGGGCGCGGTATATGTGACCCAAGGAATGTGGTGATGCGTGGCCTTGGCCGGCAGGCCCAGAACGATCTGGCGCACCACAACGCCCGCGTGATAGCCCGCAACATGCGTGAATTGCAGCCCCCCCGCCGCATCGCCCACCGCATAAACCCGTTTATTGGTGGATCGCAGGCGGGCATCGACGATCACACCATGGCGGTTATAATCAATGCGCGCGCATTCCAAGCCAAGCTGATCCACATTGGCCTGGCGCCCCACCGCCACCAAAAGATGGCTGCCAGTGAAATTTTCGCCATTATCAGAGGCCAGGGTGATCTGGCCGCCTTGTTGTACAGCGGATGTAATTTTGACCCCTTCGCGCAGGTCAATCCCGTCATCTTTTAGATGTTGAATAACGATTTCTCGCGCCTCAGCATCGTCTTTGGCAAGCGCTTTTGCGCCTTCCAACACCGTCACCTTGCAGCCCAAGCGGCGATGGGCCTGCGCCATTTCCAACCCAATTGGCCCGCCGCCAATGATCAACAGGTGATCGGGCCGGTCACGCAGATCAAAGATGGTTTCATTGGTGAAATGCGGCACATTCCCTGACCCCGGCCTTAACCCCGGAATATCGGGCACAAAGGGGCGCGATCCGGTGGCAATCACAAAACGGCGGGCGCGTATGATATGCGGGCCGGCCTGCACGGCATGATCTGATACAAAACGCCCATATTCGCGGATAACATGAACGCCAAAGCCCTGGAACCGATCTTGGCTGTCCATGGGTGCGATCTGATCAATCACGGCGCGCACATGATCTTTGGCCGCGGCAAAATCGGGCATATGATCATGCCCTGCCGTGCCAAAGCCTGCGCTTTGGGTGTGATGGGCCTTATGGGCCGCCGCCAAAAGAGCCTTGGACGGCACACAGCCGAAATTCAGACAATCACCGCCCATCAAATGGCCTTCTAGCAACACAACCCTTGCGCCCATTTGCGCCGCACCCGCCGCAATGGATAACCCGCCAGACCCCGCACCAATGATGCAAATATCGGTTTCGATCTGTGTCATTGATCTGCCTTTCCACGCCCGCGCAGGGCCTTGATTGCAATTGGCAAAAGCGACAGCGCCGCCAGGCCCAATATCGGCCACAAAACCGCCGGTTCAAAAATCACGCCCAAATCAGGCGTATCCCCACGCGCCAGCACATCGCCCAACCCCGCCCCGACGGATGTATAAACAAGCGAACCGGGGATGATGCCCAAAACTGTGCTGATCACGAAACGCCGCACCGGCACATTTAACAGCGCCGGCAAAAGATTGGCCACGAAAAACGGCACCACCGGCAAAAGGCGCATGACAAACAACATCGACCATTGGTTTTCATCCAACCCCTGTTTGACCGATTTCAATGTGCCGCTGCTATGATCAAGGCGCGCGGCCAACCGGGTGCCAAGGCTGGTTTTAGCCGCAAGGAAAATCAATGTCGCCCCCATACTGGCCGCTGTGACATTCAATGCGGTGCCCATGATCGTGCCAAATAAAAACCCACCGGTGAGTGTCGCAATCAAAGCCCCCGGCAGGGAAAAGGACACAATCCCCACATAAGCCACCCAAAACAGGGCCGCAATCAATAGATAATTGGCATCACGCGCGGCAATCAGGGTATCTTGGCGGGCGGCCAAGGTTTCAAAACTTAACCAATCACGCAACACCCACCACCCAAGAATAGCCCCCAATGCCACGACCCCCAACGGCAAAGCCCGCGCAAGGCGCGATCGGTCTGGAATGATGGGTGTCATAATCTTAATCCTGTGACATTTTTCCTGCCGCAGCCTTGGCAGCACATATTCCCCCTTGCAAGGGCGCGCGCGCCACATCACGCATCGCCATTTTCATGATATCGGCCGCCGTTCCCTGAATCGGGGCGTTGATAGCTTCGCGTTCTTCGCGGTTGCGCACCTGCTGGTTGGACGGATTGAGCAGGCCGGGAAAATAACGCCGGCGTCCCAGCAGGGTTTCGACGTAGCCTTGCTGGGCCGCCAGCAAGCGGGTATCGTCCAGCCATCTT
>CAZPSB010000041.1:8260-9955 GCA_964589025.1 uncultured Jannaschia sp.
CTTGAACATCGGGCACATTATGATATAAGCCACCCCAAGATCCGCCCGATCTGTGTTGACAGATCAGGCGAAACGGCCTAATCGCTGACTTTGATTTATATGAAACCGTGGCATTTGCTGCGTAACACACTATTTGATGGAGCTTTGCACCATGACCAAACGGACCTTTCAGCCGTCCAACCTTGTTCGCAAACGTCGCCACGGGTTCCGTGCGCGTATGGCAACAAAAGCGGGCCGTAAAATCTTGAACGCACGGCGTGCGCGTGGCCGCAAAAGCCTAAGCGCCTAAGATCACAAGGCCAAAATCTTGGCTGCCTGCGATCACAAAACGCCACTGCATGGGAAAACCCCGCAGCGGCGTTTTGTGTGTTCAACACCGGCCTTTTCAATATTGGCCAAACGGCCCGATTTTTTGCGCGCCGCACGCGCCAAACGCGTACCCATGCCCGGATTTGTACTGCAAGCCCGCAAACGCCAACCTGTTCCAAGAAATTGGGCAATGCGATCAAACGCAATAAGGCCAAGCGCCGCCTGCGCGCCATCAGCCGCGATGTGGTGCCTGCGATTGGTCAACCGGGATGGGATTACGTGTTGATAGGCCGCCCGGCCCAAACAATTGAACGCCCCTTTGCGGATCTGCGCGATGATTTGGCCAAGGCCTTAAAAAAACTGCATCAATCATGACGCTTTTTGCCTATATCTTATCTTTGCCGATCCGGGCCTATCGTTTGGTATTCAGCCCCTGGGTCGGGCATAATTGCCGCTATCATCCCACATGTTCGGCCTATATCCTTGAGGCATTGGAAAAACATGGGGCGGCCAAAGGCACTTGGCTGTCCATCCGCCGGGTCGGGCGATGCCATCCATGGGGGCGATCTGGCATTGATAATGTGCCCGATTAACCCCAAATTTCCCGCGAAAGGGCCAAAGCCTATGTTAGATGATGCCGACGATATTCACCCGCTGTTTCAGGGGGCCCCAAAAACAACCGAATTTCGTAAATTGCGCAAACGCATCATGCGCCAAACCCGCGAAGCGATTGATCGCTATGCTATGGTCGAACCCGGCGCGCGGTGGTTGGTGTGCCTGTCAGGCGGCAAAGACAGCTATGCGCTTTTGGCAGCGCTGACCGAATTGAAATGGCGCGGCGTGTTGCCGGTTGATATTCTGGCCTGCAATCTGGATCAGGGGCAGCCGGGGTTTCCCGCCACTGTGTTGCCGGAATTTCTTGAAAAAATGGGCGTGCCGCATCGCATTGAATATGCCGACACCTATTCCATCGTGAAAGACAAAATCCCACAAGGCCGCACCTATTGCGCATTATGTTCACGCCTGCGCCGGGGCAATTTGTATCGCATCGCCCGCCAAGAAGGATGCAGTGCCGTGGTGTTGGGCCATCATCGCGATGACATTCTGGAAACCTTTTTTCTGAATTTGTTTCACGGCGGAAAACTGGCGACCATGCCACCTAAATTATTGAATGATCAAGGGGATCTGTTTGTGTTGCGCCCATTGGCGCATGTGGCCGAATCCGATTGCGCCGCATTTTCTAAGGCCATGAATTACCCCATTATCCCCTGTGATCTGTGCGGCAGCCAAGATGGGTTGCAACGCCAGGTGATCAAGAAAATGCTGGATGATTGGGAAATCCGTGCGCCAGGACGGCGGCAAAAAATGTTTTCGGCCCTGATGACA
>CAZPSB010000041.1:9965-13756 GCA_964589025.1 uncultured Jannaschia sp.
TCAAACATCAATTCCTGATCTATCCGCTGCTCCAAGTGACCGAGACCCGCAAGGTGAAACAAAAACTGCTCGAAGGGCATTTGTTGGATGGTGATCTATTTGACTTTGCGGGCCTGCATCGTGCATCACACAAAGAAAATGATATCGAAATAATGGGTCTTTCGGGGCAAAACGCCCTTGACCTTTAAGGGTGCAATCTGTTGAACCGCGATAAACCAATCTGGCAGGATTTCAAACGGTATGGATAATCAGAACAAAAATCTTATTTTGGCTGTCGTGCTTAGCGGCGCGGTGATGTTGATCTGGTATGCGCTGTTTCCGCCCGAACCGCCCCAACCCGACACCCCGCCTGCGGTCTTGACCGATGCGGATGGCGCGCCGCAACCGACACCGGATATGGCCCTAACACCGCCTGCGGCCACAGGGCCCGATGCATCGGGCCAAAATGACGCCATGTTGACCGAGATTACCTTGGGCCAAGCCGCGCGTGTGCAAATCGAAACCCCCGCCCTTGAGGGGTCAATTTCATTGATTGGCGGACGCATCGATGATTTGTCGCTGCGCGGATATAATCAAACGCTGGATGATGATTCCGAAATCGTGCGCCTTTTATCCCCCGTTGGTGAGGCTGAACCTTATTACGCGCTTTATGGCTGGAGCCCGGCAGGCGATGATCTGGGCTTTGATGCCGTGCCAAATTACAACACCCCTTGGACCTTGGTTGACGGGCAGGTTTTGACCCCCGAAACCCCCATCACCTTGGAATGGGATAATGGATCGGGCCTGATTTTCCGCCGCGAAATCGCAATTGATGAAAACTATATGTTTTCAGTAACACAATCGGTTGAAAATACCGGCATTACGGCGGCGCGTTTGGCACCTTATGGCATTGTGGCGCGCCATGGCCTGCCGCAGGATTTGCAGAATTTCTTTATTCTGCACGAAGGTGTGGTGCGCAAAACCGATGGTGAACTTGATGAAATCGCCTATGATAATTTGGCCGATTTTGACTTTATCCAAGGCGAAGGCGCCGCCGCCGAACTGGTTGAAGTTACGGCCAATGGATGGATCGGGTTTACCGATAAATACTGGATGACAACCCTGATCCCCGGCGATGATCAACCGTTCACATCCGTCACGAAATATGTCGCCGAAACCGATGTGTATCAGACCGAGGCCCGCCTTCCCATCATGCGCGTTGAACCCGGTCAGGTGCAGCAGGTCACAACGCAACTTTTTGCCGGGGCCAAAGAATGGGCAACGATTCGTGATTACCAAAACCAACCCGGTTGGTTGGCGCAATTCTTTGGGGCAGAAATTGACCCAAACCGCCCGCAAATCGACCGGTTTGTCGATTCGATTGACTGGGGGTGGTTTTATTTCCTGACCAAACCCATTTTCCAACTGCTGCACAGTTTGAACTTGGCGATTGGTAATATGGGACTGGCGATTATCGCGCTGACGCTGATCCTAAAGGCGCTTTTGTTTCCGTTAGCGCGCAAATCTTATGCCTCTATGGCTAAGATGCGTGAATTGCAGCCCGAAATGGAAAAACTAAAGGAAAGCGCGGGCGATGATCGCGAAAAAATGCAAAAAGGCGTGATGGAACTGTATCGCAAAAACAAGGTCAACCCGGCCTCGGGTTGTTTGCCGATCTTGTTGCAAATTCCGATTTTCTTTTCGCTTTACAAGGTAATTTTTGTTACCATCGAATTGCGCCATGCCCCGTTCTTTGGCTGGTTAACCGATTTATCGGCGCCTGATACATCATCTATTTTTAATATCTTTGGGCTGATGCCTTGGGCCGCGCCCGAACCGGGGTCATTCATGGCGTTGGTCTTTATTGGTGTGTTGCCTTTATTATTGGGCGTATCCATGTGGTTGCAGCAAAAACTAAACCCCGCCCCCACCGACCCGACACAGGCAATGATCTTTGCCTATCTGCCATGGGTATTCATGTTTATGTTGGGCAGTTTCGCCAGTGGTTTGTTGGTCTATTGGATCGCCAACAACGTGATCACCTTTGCGCAACAATATCTAATCATGCGCGCGCATGGCTATAACCCCGATTTATTTAGCAATATCAAATCCAGCTTTGGGCGCAAAAAATCGGATAATGGGTGACGGCACATCTTGCACATATCTGGCGTCATCCGATCAAGGGCATCGGGGCCGAACGTGTTTCGGCCTGCGATATAACGGCCAATCGGCCTTTGCCATTTGATCGCGCCTGGGCTTTGTTGCAACAGGGCGGGGATGCGTCACCGGGGTGGCGGTTATGTCGCAACTTTATTCGCGGGGCCAAGGGGCCGTCTTTGATGGCGATCACCGCGCGGGTTGGTGGCGGTGGTGTGCATCTGCGCCACCCGGATCGGCCTGATATTCATATCTGCCCCGATCACCCCGCCGATGCGGCACGGTTAATTGATTGGATCACCCCGATTTATCCATCCGACCACCCCGCGCCTGCCACTTTGGTCAGATCCCCTGAACAAGGCATGAGCGACGCAAATTTCCCATCCGTGTCGATTTTGGGCCTGGCATCCCTGCGGGCGCTGTCTGATAAAATTGGCCGCATACTGGACCCAAGGCGGTTTCGCGGCAATCTATGGGTTAAGGGCCTAACCCCATGGCAGGAATTTGACTGGATTGGCCAAACCATCACAATTGGCCCTGTCAGGTTTAAAATAATCCAACCCATCACGCGGTGCCGCGCAACCGAGGCCAACCCCGAAACCGGCCAACGCGATGCGCCGATATTGCAAACCCTGCGCGCCGAATGGGGGCATACCGATTTCGGTGTCTATGCAACCCCCATCACATCAGGCCGCCTTGCCGAAAACGATCAGGTGACATTGCCATGACCCCCCTGCCCTTTCCATTGGTTGAACATCTTGATCCATCCCAGATCGAAACAGGCCGCAAATTATTTGCCGGGGGTGCGGATTTCCTAAAAGGTGTGGTGGCTATGTCGGGCCTGCCGCCCGCAGATCGGATTGAAATTTGTTTTGCGGGCCGGTCGAATGTGGGTAAATCCACATTGATCAACGCGCTGACGGGGCGCAAGGCGTTGGCGCGGGCCTCAAACACGCCGGGGCGTACACAAGAAATTAACTTTTTCACCATTGGGGCCGATCATTACATGGTCGATTTGCCCGGTTACGGCTATGCCCAAGCGCCGGTTGATACCGTCAAACGATGGCAGGCGCTTTTGAAAAGCTATCTATCGGGAAGGGTGAATTTGCGCCGGGCCTTTATGTTGATTGATCACCGCCATGGGGTCAAACCGGTTGACGAAGACATCATGTCCCTGCTGGATCGCGCCGCCGTGCCATTTCAGGCGGTGTTGACCAAGGCCGATAAGGTCAAACAAAAAGATCAAGCCGCGGCATTGGCGGCCACACGCGCGGCCTTGGCCCGACACCCAGCCGCCTTTCCTGAAATCATCTGCACCTCATCGGAAACGGGCCAAGGCATTGAAACCCTGCGCGCGGTGATTGCCGGGTTGATCTAAGGGCGCATATTTCGTCGCAATCCCCTTCACAGGGCAGCCTGCACGCTTTATCAACGCATAACAACGAGGTTTCGATGAAGCAGCAAAACATGACACGCGATTACATTGCCACCGCCCGCACCTTAAGCGAGGCCCTTCCTTATATGCAACGCTATGATGGCGCGACGGTCGTCATCAAACTGGGTGGCCACGCCATGGGCAGTGATGCTGGCATGGACAGCTTTGCGCGCGACGTGGTGCTGATGCAGCAGGTCGGGGTGAACCCTGTTATCGTGCA
>CAZPSB010000042.1:0-6479 GCA_964589025.1 uncultured Jannaschia sp.
CCCCACCCGCAGACCAAGCCCCGACATTGGCGCAGGTTGCATCGCAATGGCAAGTCACACAGGGCAATCTGGGCATCACCGTGCAACAATTTGGCCAAGCTGTGACCGGGGAATTTTCAGATTGGACAGCAAATATTGCTTTTGATCCACAGGCCCAAACCGGCATATTGGGCAATGTCACGGTGACCGTCGCAATTGGATCGCTGACATTGGGCGGCGTCACACAGCAGGCGCTTGGCGATGAATTTTTGCAATCCAACACATTTGAAACGGCCATATTCACCGGCCCAATCACCGCCACAAATGCCGGATATGTGGTTGAAGGCACCCTAAATTTGGCCGGTGAAACCCTGCCCTTAACCCTGCCTTTTGACCTAACCCTAGAAGGCGATACCGCAACCGCGCAGGGTGCCACCCAATTGAACCGGCTAGATTTCGGCATTGGCACAGCCTATCGGGATGAAAATTCGGTTGGCTTTGGGGTGGATATTCAATTTGATCTGACCGCCACACGCGATATGGGCGCATAACATAAGGCCAAACAAACAAAAACCCGGCCTGCGCATCTGGCAGACCGGGTTTATGTGCCATGGCAATGCAAACCGGTGGCTTTACATAGATTGCGTGGCCTCGATTGAAATCACCACATCCATTTCATCACTGACAAATGGTGCAAAGGCGCCTGCGCCAAAATCAGACCGCAACAGGGTTGTTGTCGCGGTAAAGCCCAAGGCCGCGACCCCGCCCATTTGAGGGGCCGGATGGGGGCCTGCCAAATTCAAAACCGTATCCAAAACAACCTGTGCGGTTTCACCATTTACGGTCAAATCACCGGTGATCAAGGCGGTGTCATCGCCGGTGATTTCAATCGCGGTGGATTGGAATGTCAAAACACTATCTTCCATTGTGCCCAGAAAATCATCGCTTTGCAGATGGGCATCGCGGGCCTCCCAGCCGGTGAACATCGCCGAGGTCGGGATGGAAACCGAAACAGAAGACGCGGCAGGGTTTTCTGCATCAAATTGGATGCTGCCCTCAAACCCTGAAAACATGCCAAATGTGGTGGACATGCCCAAATGCGTGTATGAAAACATCGCTTGGCTATGGCTTGGGTCAAGATCATATTGAACCGCATCTGCGGCGGCGGTGGATGCCAAACCACATGCCATCACGGCAGCAGCAGCGGCAGGGGATGTTAGAAAACGCATGGGAACCTCCGGTAAATGATGCGCAAATACTACATCCCCAATGAACAGATATCGGTGCCGCGCAAAAGACGCAAAGCCCCACAGGGGATGTGCATAAAAACACATGCCCCAAAACGCCCTTGCGAAAAAGGCAATAAGGCGCTAAAGGGCGCTATATCTTCGCCGAATTTCTGAATGGCGGCCTCCCTCGTGGTTGGGGGCGAAGATTGACCCAACCTTTGAAAGACGCCCGTATACAACACACAGGAGGATACATGCCCCTATATGAGCATGTGATGATTGCGCGTCAGGATCTTTCCAACACGCAAGCCGAAGGCCTTATTGAACATTTTGGCACTGTTTTGGCCGATAATGGCGGCAAAGTTGTAGACACCGAATATTGGGGTGTCAAAACAATGGCCTATAAAATTAACAAAAATCGCAAAGGCCATTACGCCTTTATTCGCACCGATGCACCATCGCAGGCTGTGCAGGAAATGGAACGCCTGATGCGGTTGCATGATGATGTGATGCGCGTTTTGACCATCAAGGTTGACGCCCACGAAGAAGGCCCATCCGCACAAATGCAAAAACGCGATGACCGTGACGGTCGCCGCGAACGCCGTTAAACGACAGGAGAGTTAAAACATGGCTGCAAAACCTTTTTTCCGCCGTCGTAAATCTGACCCGTTTGAGGGCGAAAACGCGCCCAAGATCGATTATAAAGACACCCGCCTTTTGCAACGCTATATTTCAGAACGTGGCAAAATCGTACCATCGCGCATCACCGCAGTTGGCGCCAAAAATCAGCGCAAATTGGCCCAAGCCATCAAACGCGCGCGTTTTCTGGCACTTTTGCCATACGCCGTGAAGTAAGGAGCACGAATTATGGATGTAATCTTACTTGAACGTGTGGCCAAATTGGGCCAAATGGGCGATATTGTATCTGTCAAAGATGGATATGCGCGTAATTTTCTACTGCCACAGAAAAAAGCAATGCGTGCGAATGAGGCCAACAAAGCCGCCTTTGATGCCCAAAAGGCCCAACTTGAAGCCCGCAATCTGGAAACCAAAGCCGAAGCCGAACGCCTAGGTGCCGATCTGGATGGCAAGCAATTCGTGATCTTGCGGTCTGCATCTGATGCGGGTGCGCTATATGGGTCGGTCACGCCACGTGACGCCGCCGAAGCCGCCACCGAAACCGGAATCAGTGTAGATCGCAAGCAGGTGAAACTGATCGCACCGATCAAAGAACTTGGCCTGCACAAGGTTGACGTTGTGTTGCACCCTGAGGTCAACGTTGAAATCATTCTAAACGTTGCCCGGTCTGAAGAAGAGGCCGAATTGCAGGCATCGGGCAAATCTATTCAAGACCTTGCCGCCGAAGAAGAGGCCGTGGCTGAATCTGAAATTGCGGAATTGTTTGACGATATCGGTGCCGCACAGCAAGATGATGACGATGATGCGCCTGCCGCATCTGAACAAGATGACGATACCGTTTAACGCATAACGCGTTTGGCAACAAAGCACACAAAAAGGCCGCCCAATCGGGCGGCCTTTCTTATGATCTAACATTCAAACCTTAGAAAGTTTCAAGTGTTAGGCTTGCTTGGCAAGTTGAATCGCCATATGTGCCAACCCAAACGTCATAAACGCCGTTACCTGGGTTGGCAATGTCGATCGCTGGGTCAAGGCCATTGCTGTCATCGTTGAAATGCCAGTTGCCGGTGGAATCGTTCACCAACAAAACGGTGTCGCATTCGCCATCAACACGTAGGTTTAGACGGTTATAGGAATCCATGCCACTCAGGGTGAATTCAAAATCGGGGCTATCGATCACGTAACCTGTACCCAAACCACAGGCTGCCAAATCTGTGCTGCCGCCTGCTACGACAGAATATGATGTGGGGGAATATAGGGCCTGGCCAGTTTGGCTATCGCTTGCCATGCCGGATGCGGCGACATTGGGGCAAGCTGCCGCTGCTGCTGCGCTACCGATGACCAAAGCTGCTGCAAGTGTAAAACGTTTCATTGTGTATCTCCTAAATGTGTTCGCATGTTTTGCGAGTAATACGTTGTTAACGCCATTACCTGATACGGCAATGGCGCCATGTTATTCAATATCAATTGAGCCAGGTTTCAATTTCGATCACCCCTTCGCATGGGGTTTGCCCATATGTGCCGACCCAAATATCCAATTGCCCATTCAAATGCGCACCGGATTCGATATTCAAAAGAGGCAATAAATTGCCATTGCCATCATCATTGAAATGCCATTGCCCATCAGGCGTATGCACCAAAAGCGTTAGATCACACCCATCTATGGCTTCGATTTCAAGGCGGCCATAATCTTGCATACCCGAAAGAATGGCCGAATATGTTGGGGCCTGTGATATATACCCCGTAGACATTGAAGGCATGCCTTCGCATTGGCTGAAAAAGCCTTCGCCACCTGCATTTACGGGCAATTCATAAGGGCTATAAAGACGTTCGCCGGTCAAGGATTCGGGATTGGCCTGCGCCAAATCAAGATTAGGGCATAATTCAACAGCAGGGGCTGAAAAATCATCAAACATTCCTTGATCGCCAACGATGTCACGGGCGGGAATTGTGCTGAATTGAATGGATGCTGCGCATTCTTGGCCGCCAAATGTGCCGACCCATACACTGACCCGGCCATTCATGTTATCGCCTGACAATTCCAACATGGATTGCAGACCATCACCGCCATCATCATCAAAATGCCAATTGCCGTTGGCGTCATTTAATAACAATGTCGGATCACAGCCTGAATCAATTTCCGTAATCAGATTATAATCCTGCATATCGGCCAGATTCAGGGTGAATTGCGGTGTTTGGCTGGCATATCCCCAAAATCCCCAATCATTCCCTTGGGCAAAGTCACAGCCTGATATTCTAGTTCCGGCGCTGGCCGTTGTGTCATAAGACCGCCCCTGCCCGGTTAGTTGCGCGCCCGTCAAGCTAAGCGATGACCCCTGCAAAGCCGGATCAGGGCAATTTTCCGGGGCCTCAACAGGCGCAAATCCTGTTTCAGGCGCCAAAATAGAATCGCCCGCCTGCACATTCAACACCGCCTCGCATCCATTGCCCGCATATGTGCCCACCCAAACATCAACGCGGCCCTGCAAATCATACCCGCCCATCAAGGTCAAAGCAGGGTTTAACCCATTGTAATCATCTACAAAAAACCATTCACCCGTGGGGGCGTTTACCAATAATGCGGGGTCGCAGCTGCTTTCGACTGCAAAGGTCAAAGCTTCGGGCATTGTATCGCCAATCTCAAAGCTGAAATCGGGGGCACTGCGGAATTGGCCATATCCCAAATAAGACATTCTGCATGATTCAAGCGTATGTTCCCCACCTGCAATCACATCAAAATTCTGGGGGGTCGATAATTCGGCAGCCCCAAATGATATAGGATCATTTGCCAATGAATAATCTGGGCAGGCCCAAGCCGTACCGCCGCAGATCATGGCTAGGCCAAAACTGGTGGCTAAAATTCACATGATTCATTCCTTATTCTGATATACGCAAAGCGATTGCTTGATATAAGATAACAAAACCTTGTCATGTGGCAAAATGTTTCGCAAGCCACATGATTTCCGGGGAAAAAATGCCGCACATGGACCCGCGAATCATTCTTCGCAGGCCAAAGCGCACAAATATAGCGCAGCACATGTCAAATACATTATATATGTATTATGGGGCCTTTTGATCCAAATTTGCCGCAACCTGTTGGCGGATCAAATTCGAATCACGATCTGAAACGCCTAACATGGGCGCGATCAACCGCAACATGGCCGATTCTTCGGCATCGGTGTGACCATCGGCCAAAACAATTTGCCACAAGGCGCGCAGAACATCTTGGCGATCTTCATAGGGCACTGCATTTTTGATAGCACGGGTAAAGCGCACAGTATCAGGGGCGTTGCATTCAACCGTTTCGGCCTGCGCGCGCAGATCGGCCGCCTGCCCTGCGTCAATCGCGTATCTTTTGGCCAAAATATCATCAATCAACGCAATTTCGGCCTGGGCATAATCGGCATCCGATTTTGCAATCCGCACCAACAAAGCCGCCAGCGCAAGCCGCGCATCATCACCACCCAAAGGGCGTTGGGATTTGCCAAATAAACGGTTCAGAACATCATCAAACATTGTGTTTCACCCTATGGGATCGGTCGCTCAAAATACCTGCGCAGATATATCACCCACAAACCGCATAAGATATCGCATCCACAATTGACCCGACCACCCGGTTAAGCACCACATCATCTTCGCATTCGGCCATGACACGAATCAAAGGTTCTGTGCCAGATTTGCGAATCAAAAGGCGGCCCTTATGTGCAAGTTCTTGTTCACCCGCCGCAATAGCGGCCTTGACAGATGCAACATCAAGCGGGGCCTGGCCGGTTTGAAACCGTATATTTTTCAACAATTGCGGCACTGTTTCGAAACTTTTGGCCAATTCGCTGGCTTTTTTGCCGGTGCGCACCATTTCGCCCAAAAACTGCAATCCGGCCAATAAACCATCGCCTGTTGTGGCGTAATCGGTCATGACGATATGGCCCGATTGTTCCCCGCCAAGGTTCAGGCCATGTTTGCGCATTGCCTCAACCACATATCGATCACCAACCGGGCTGCGCAATAAGGTAATGCCTTGGGCATTCAAAAACCGTTCCAGCCCTAAATTTGACATCACTGTCGCCACAAGAGTGTTTTGGTTCAGCCGTCCCTGTTCGGCCCAACGCCGCGCAAAAAGCGCCATGACCTGATCCCCATCGGCAATAGCACCAGTTTCATCAATCAATAAAATGCGGTCGGCATCGCCATCAAGGCAAATTGCCAAATCGGCACCGGTTTCATGCAATTTTGCAATCGCAGCCTGGGGTGCGGTTGACCCAACGCCATCATTGATATTGATCCCATTGGGATTGACCCCAATGGGGATGACGTCTGCGCCCAATTCCCACAATACCTCGGGGGCGGCACGATAGGCGGCCCCATTGGCGCAATCAACCACGATTTTCAAACCATTCAGGCGATGCCCATCGGGAAAGGTGGTTTTAATGCGTTCCATATACCGAAACCGGCCATCATCAATGCGTTTCGCACGGCCAATATTTTGCGATTGCGCCAAGGCCACATCATCAAAAACCAGCGCCTCAATGTCGGCCTCGGCCTCATCTGATAACTTAAACCCATCCGGGCCAAAAAGTTTGATGCCATTATCGGTTGCGGGGTTGTGGCTTGCGGAAATCATCACCCCGACAT
>CAZPSB010000042.1:6489-12366 GCA_964589025.1 uncultured Jannaschia sp.
GGCACGCATGGACGGCGTTAACAACCCAACCGCAGGCGTGGGAACCGGCCCCAAAAGCAACACATTCATACCCGTAGACGCAAAGCCAGCGGTCAAGGCGTTTTCGATCATATAGCCCGACAAACGTGTGTCTTTGCCAATCACCACGCGGTGGGCGTCGCTGTGATCGCGCCTGAAATAACGCCCGGCCGCAGCACCCAATCGCAATGCCATTTCCGCCGTCATAGGGTAGGTATTGGCCTGACCGCGAACACCATCTGTTCCAAAAAGTTTGCGCGCCATAACATCCGCCCCCTTAGGCGTTTGATGGCCCATTTGACACG
Source organism: uncultured Jannaschia sp. (assembly GCA_964589025.1). GTDB lineage: Bacteria > Pseudomonadota > Alphaproteobacteria > Rhodobacterales > Rhodobacteraceae > JANSYL01. The sequence continues at coordinate 6,813 of CAZPSB010000042.1, forward strand.
ACGTCATCCGCCGCAATCAATGGGGTTTTAGTATTGTTGGCGATAAAACAAATGACGGCCATATTGTGCCGTTCTGGGATATACGCTTGCCCAACTTGGGTTCACGGCCGTGTTATGATAATGTGTGCCGCCATCGGTTAGATCACGTGGGGCGCCACCCAACATAATATGCGCAATATGCCCGGCCAAATGCCACGCATCCTGATCGCCAATATGTTCGGCCCGGCCATCGCAATTATATGAAAACTGGCACGCATTCATGCGTTCTGCGCCCTGATTGATCACACCGCATACGGTGTTGGGGTAATTGGGGTGGCTGGCACGGTTCAAGATAACCTCGGCCACGGCATATTGGCCCATCATGGTTTCGCCGCGCGCCTCAAAATATAACGCCTCGGCCAGGCATTGCCATTCGGCCCCGCCTTGGTTCAGTGGGCGTTGCATCAAAACATTTGCATCTGTAATGCGTGGGTCTGTGGCCCGCCCGTCTTGTGAGGCCTGCCCTGCCGGTGCTTGCCAGCGCACAACCATACGCGTTGCCCAATCAGATGATGTATTGGCCAGTGATGCGTTTTCGATCACCATAACATCGCCGATCATCATTTCCAGAAAATCATTTCCCGAAGAACTACTAAGGGTTTCTTGCTGCGCAGAAACAGGGGTCGCGCAAAAAAGGGCGGCTGTGGCAAAGGCCAGCTTTAAACATTTAACGAACATGTCGAACCTCAATATACTTATATCGCTTTTGACAAGCTTTTTTACGATTACTATCAAAATCGCCATAGTTTGCCAAATCTGTACCGCAATTGGTGGTACAAAAGCGATTCGGCAACCCTTTTGCAGTTATTTTTCCAAACCTGTTGCATCCATGATGGCCAATTGTGCCGCCGCCAATTTCGCAACCGGCACCCGGTAAGGCGAACATGACACATAATTAAAGCCTAATTTTCGGCAAAACGCGATTGTTGCCGGATCCCCGCCATGTTCGCCGCATAGCGATAATATAAGGTCTGGTCTTGTTTTGCGCCCGCGATCGGCGCCCAAGGTCAATAATTCCCCCACCCCTTCTATATCAAGCTGGGTAAAGGGATCTTCGGCAAAAACGCCTTGTTGCACATAGGTTGACATAAACCGCCCCGCATCATCGCGGCTAAGACCATATGTCATTTGTGTTAAATCATTCGTGCCAAAAGATAAAAATGATGAATGTTCGGCAATATCATCGGCGCGCAATGCCGCACGCGGGGTTTCGACCATAACGCCCAAACGATAGGTAAAATCTTGGCCCGTTTGCGCACGCACAGCGGTGGCCACGGCATCAACGCGGGCTTTGACCAATTCAACCTCGCGCCGGGCAGATACAAGCGGGATCATAATTTCCGGCACCACTGGTGGCCCATTGGCAGACGCCGCAAGCGTTGCTTCAAAAATCGCGCGCGCCTGCATGTCATAGATTTCGGGCAATGTCACCCCAAGGCGCACACCGCGCAGCCCCAGCATGGGGTTGAATTCCTCAAGGCTTTCGACACGTGCGGCCACGCGGCTAACGGATAGGTCCAATGCCTCGGCCAAGGCGCGGATGCCTTCGTGATCTGAGGGCAGAAATTCATGCAAAGGCGGGTCAAACAACCGAATGCATACCGGTTGGCCCTGCATCATTTTGAACAATGATATGAAATCATCGCGCTGCATAGGCAGCAACCGATCCAACACCACGGCGCGATCTTTGGGATTTTCGGCAAAGATCATTTCGCGCATAACGGTCAAACGCGCAGGATCGAAAAACATATGTTCCGTACGGCACAACCCAATGCCATCAACCCCAAATCGTTGCGCCATTGCGCCATCTTCGGGTGTGTCGGCATTTGCGCGCACGCCAATATCGCGAAATTCATCGGCCCATTGCATCAATGTGGCAAAGGCACCGCCCAAGGCGGGTTCGATCATATCAACCGCCCCCACCAGAATATCGCCTGATGATCCGTCAACCGTGATGACATCGCCTTCGTGAAACACTTTGCGGCCCGGCACAGTTAGGGTTTTCTTGCGCGGGTCCAACTGCAATTCGGTGGCCCCCGATACACAAGGCAGGCCAAGGCCGCGCGCGATTACCGCGGCGTGGCTGGTCATGCCGCCACGTTCGGTTAGGATGGCCTGTGCGGCATGCATTCCACGAATGTCTTCGGGGCTGGTTTCACGACGCACCAGAATACAGGCTTCGCCTTGGGCGGCCATGGTCTGCGCATTGGCGGCGGAAAACACAATTTTGCCCGTGGCCGCACCCGGCGCGGCGGCAATGCCTTTGGTCAACACATCCCGCGCGGCGGTGGCATCAAGCTGACGGTGCAACAATTGATTGAGCGTAAAGGCTTCGATCCGGGTTAGGGCATCGGGTTTGGTGATAATACCGTCTTGTGCCAAAGATACGGCAATCGCAACCTCGGCCTGACCGGATCGCGGGGTTTTCACCGCATCCAAAATTGACAATTGCCCATCCATCAAAGTAAATTCCAACGCCATTTCTTCGCGCAATTTGTTGCGCACCAAAAGACTGGCCTTTTTCAATGCAGCAACAATATCAGGCGCGATATCATCAAGCGATGCCCGGCCCGGCCCCGTGCCGGTGATTGCAACCGCATCACCCTGAGGGGCCGCGCGCCCCTGCGGTTGGGGCACATAATGACCGGTGACATGGCGGGCGCCGGTTGCACTATCGACGGATTGTATGACACCCGCGCCCGCAACGCCCTGCCCGATGCCCAATGCCATTTTCTGCACCACAAGGCCAAGGCCGGCATCGGTGGGCGCGCCTTGGGCCTGGCGCAGCAATCGCGCGCTTGTGCCTTCCCATGCGCGCGCCATTGCACGCAGGGTTTCGGCCAATTGTTTTTCCGGCGATTGCGGAAAGGGATCGTCAAGTTCATCTTCGATACGTTGTTTCGCAAGGCGCGGTGTCATCGGGCCATCAAACATATCAGCATCCAGCCGCAGAACATCCACCGCATAGCGGCGTATGAATTCAAGATACATCGCATCGGCGGCAAATGACCCATGTTGTTTGGCCAAAAGATCCGCATGGGCATCATTCATGCCGATATTCAACATCGCGCCCGGCCCGCCCCAATCGGATGCCTGACTAGACGACCTTACCGAGACAAGCCTGCCCTCACCAAACACCGCCAATAGCGCCGATAAATCAGGCCCATCCCCCGCTGCAATGCCGCGCACGGTGTCAAAGCTTAGGGCAACGCTTTGTGGCACCGGCAAATCAAGGCGCACCAATCTTTGCAGGCATTTGGCACGGTTGCCATGCGTGTTGGTTCGAATATCCGCCTTTGGCGTGATTTCTACAAAACCAAGACTATGTTGGGATGTGTTGATCATATCAGAACACTGCACGGATCACACATCCCTGACAAGCCAATCATGCGCCTGTCAGACGCGACAAATCGGCCACATTTCCACAGGTTTCGACAATTTGGTATAATAAATTCAACCGGTTACGCCGCAATATATCATTGTCGGAATTCACCTGAACCGCGTCAAAAAAAGCATCAATCGGGGCACGTAATTTGGCCATTTCGGCCATGGCATCGGCAAATTTTTCTTGCGCAATCAACGGCGCGATGGCGGCTTTGGCATCGGATAGCGCATCAAACAAGGCCTGTTCTTGTTGGGTATCGGCAAATTTCTTATCGGCGCCAAACCGGTATTGGACCCCGTCTTTGTCTTCGGCCTGCGCCAATATATTGGCCGCCCGACGATAGCCCTGCACAAGGTTTTCACCATCATCACTGGCCAAAAACGCCTGCAACGCCCGCGCCCGCGCCACGATCAACGCGACATCATCAATCGGCGGTTTTGACAGCGCCGCATCAATCACATCATGCGCAATGCCTTCGTCGCGCAAATGCACCTTGAGCCGATCATGAAAGAACGACAACAGATCGGTTTTAACCGCATCGGTCACATCCACGCCCAATTGCACCGCATAACGGGCAAATTGCATGTCAAAAAACCGCCCCAGATCAACCCTTAAATCATTTTCAAGGATTAGGCGAATACCCCCCAATGCCGCCCGGCGCAGCGCGAAGGGGTCTTTTGATCCGGTTGGTTTTTCATCAATCGCCCAAAACCCGGTTAGCAAATCAATCTTATCGGCCAATGCAACCGCGACCGAAATCGGCGCAGTGGGCACATCATCTGATGGGCCAAGCGGGCTATAATGATCTTTGGCTGCCGCGGCGATGGCATCACAATGGCCCGCCGCACGGGCGTAATAGCCCCCCATCACGCCTTGCAATTCGGGAAATTCATACACCATTTCAGAATTCAAATCGGCCTTGGCAATGCGTGCTGCGGTTTGCACATCCGCTTTGGGGGCGCCCACCAAATCGGCGAAATCTTTGGCCAAGCCTTCGATCCGGTTGATCCGCGTTGCCTGACTGCCCAAACGGCGTTCAAAGGTGACGTTATTGAGGTTTTCCAACCATTGCGCCATTCCCGATTTGGCAATGCGCAAATCATTGGCCCAGAAAAACACCGCGTCTGACAGGCGCGCAGCCAGAACTTTTTGATAGCCTGCCAAAATCAATTGGCCATGATCGGCGGTTATGCGATTGGCCACGGTGATGAATTTTTCAATCCGGCCTGTTTGCGTGTTTTTGACCGAAAAGAATTTTTGATGTTCCCGCATCGAGCTTTGCAGCACCTCAGGGGGTAAATCCAGAAACCGATCTTCGATATCGCCCATCAAGACAACAGGCCATTCGACAAGACCCGCGATTTCGGCCAAAAGGGCGGCATCTTCGATCACCTCAAGCCCTTGGGCAAAGGCCAATGTTGTGGCCTCTTGCCAGATATGATCGGCACGGTTTTGGGCGCATAAAACAACGTGATTGTCCAATAATTTGGCACGGTAATCATCAAAATTCGCAACGGAAAACCGGCCCTTTCCCATAAAACGGTGGCCTTGGGTGGTGTTGGATGCCGTAAAACCTTCTACGCTAAAGGGTACAATTTCGGGGCCTTCTTCATCATTCAAGATGCACAGGATCGAATGCAAAGGCCGCACCCAGCGCAATTTGCCCGCACCCCAACGCATAGATTTAGGCCAAGGAAAATTGCGGATGATATCAGGCATGATATCGCCAATCACATCTGCCGCCGCGCGCCCCGGTTTTTCAATCCGGGCGAAATAAAATTCGCCTTTTTTCTCGGTTCGGATTTGCAGTTGATCTTTGGTTAGGCCTGTGCCGCGCAAAAAACCATCAATTGCAACATCTGGCGCGCCGATTTTGGGGCCACGGCGGGTTTCGACCTGATCGGGGGATTGGCCCAAAACACCCGTAACCGTCAGCGTCAAACGGCTCGGCGTGGCAAAGGCGCCCGCAGTTTCATAGGTGATGCCCGCATCAACCAGCCCATTGGTGACAAGGCGTTTGAGGTCATCGGCGGCCTTGGCCTGCATACGTGCAGGAATTTCTTCGGAAAACAGTTCCAACAACAAATCGGGCATGTCAGATGATCCTTAGGTTTTTCGTCATATACAGCT
>CAZPSB010000042.1:12482-13446 GCA_964589025.1 uncultured Jannaschia sp.
GCCACGCATAACCGCGCCCATCAGGGAAAACGGCAATGACACGATCCACCCCACGTTGGATTTCATGTTCGGCTAAAACAGCACGCGCCGCGCCGGTTTCCAACGCCGCGCCAATGTCGGGGGCATCAAAGCAATCAAACCAACCCGGTGCGGTTAATGGGGTCGGGTTTGCGTAATCGGGCAAGGCGGCCAGCGCAGATTGCCCGCCGTCAGTCACCACAAAACACGCCCGATACCGCAAGGGCGATGTATAGGCATTGATCGCTTGAAAATCGGATACCGCAATCGGGGTCATACCATTGGGTGTGATAAGGGCCAGATCGGGGTCTGATATGGTTTCATACCAGGCTTGGGTTTGGGCATACCACATGCCCACCCCGCCCAAAATCGCGATGGCAAAAATGGCAATCACAACAAAGCGGCCACTGGTCATGCATCAGCCCCTTGATCTGTCCAACCGCCGGCTTGGGTCTGCACAAAGGCATCGGCGCATTGCGTGGCCAGCGCACGCACCCGCCCGATATAGGCCTGGCGTTCGGTTACCGAAATCACGCCGCGCGCATCCAGCAGGTTGAACAGGTGGCTGGCCTTGATACATTGATCATAGGCCGGATGTACCATGATGATACGCTTGCCGGTTTTGGGGTCATCATAAGGTGCGGCCAAAAGGCGTTGGCATTCGGCCTCGGCATCTTCAAAATGGCGCAGCACCATATCGGTTGTGGCGGCATCGAAATTATGGCGCGAATATTCCTGTTCGGTCTGGCGGAACACATCGCCATATGTCAGGCGAATGGGATCAATCACATTGCCTTGGGTATCTTTGCGCACAGGCGGGTCATTGAATGGCATATCCATCACATGATCAACGCCCAAAATATACATGGCCAAACGTTCCAACCCATAGGTCAATTCCCCCGATATGGGGTGACAATCATGGCCGCCAACCTGTTGGAAATAGGTG
>CAZPSB010000043.1:0-503 GCA_964589025.1 uncultured Jannaschia sp.
ATTATAATTCAGATATCAATGCCGCAGGCGGGTTATTGTATTGTCTGGAACAAGGGCTTGATATTCCGGGCCGGATTGGTTTGGCCGGGTTTAACGCGTTTGAGGTATTGGATGGTTTGCCCATGCGCATTGCCACCGTCGATAGCCGCCGAATTGATATTGGCCGGGGCGCGGCGCGTTTGGTGGCCGCCAATGCCCTGACCGGTGAGATCATCGAACTGGACCCGGCCTTTATCCCCGGTGAAACCGTGCGTGCGCTTTAGGTTGCCGCCAAATGGCGCAACGCCGCTTGGTGCAATTCAGGTGATGCGGCGGCAATGGCGCGCCCGCCTTGATGCACCGGCCCGCCTGACCAATCGGTCACGATACCGCCGGCGGCCTCAATCACCGCAATGGGGGCGGCGATGTCATAGGTTTGCAAACCGGCCTCGATCACCAGATCAATATGGCCCGCCGCCAAAAGCGCATAGGCGTAACAATCCATGCCATATCGCGTCAGGCGC
>CAZPSB010000043.1:513-4440 GCA_964589025.1 uncultured Jannaschia sp.
ATTTGATAAATACCGTCGGATTTGCGGTCGATCGCGACGGTTTCAAATGCCGCGCGGTCTTGTGGCGTGCCGATTTCGGGGAAAGTTGAAAACAAGATCGCCTGCGATAAATCGGTGCCAGGGCGCACACCAAGGGGCGTGGTACCCAAAGGCCCGGTCATTTCTGCAAGGCCAAAGCCGCCCTCAAACCGTTCGCCGATATAGGGTTGGTCGATCAAGCCATAGATCGGGCCATTTTGCGTGCAAAGCGCAATCAAAACGCCCCATGTCGGCGTGCCGGATATAAAGCCGCGCGTGCCATCAATCGGGTCAATCACCCATGTCAGGCCGGATTGGCCGGCGGTTGCGGTGTCTTCTTCGCCGATAATGGCGTCTTGCGGGCGGCGGGTGGCCAATATGGCACGCATCGCGGACTCGGCGGTGCGATCGGCCTGGGTGACGGGATCAAACTGCGTGCTATCTTTGGAAACCGCCTTAAGGGTATGGTGGCGAAACATCGGCAAAATCGCGGCGCGCGCGGCATCGGCCATGGCATGGGCGGTTTCGCGAATATCGCGGTGATCTGCAACAGATAGAACGGGCAGGGGGGAATGCATGATGTCACGCCTGATGTCTGGGGCTACTATATCATGCATCTTACGCAAAACGGGCCAAAACACAATTGCGCCAATATGAAATAGGGCGTTGCAAAACGGCACTGTCATGTGGGATGCGTGGCCATATGGCCGCCTTTGGGGTTTACGAAAAATTCTGGCCGGGTATGTAGACCCTTGAAATAGGATGCCCGCCTTGGCGGTGTGGTTCACAATAATTGGATACGTGATGACCCGAAGTTTGATGTCGGCCTTGGCCGGTCGCCTTTCCCCCGCCAATGGCCCGATGGCCAATGACAAGCTAAGCCTTGATCGTTGGCGGATTGAACTTTTGTCGGGCCTGACCGTGGCCCTTGCCCTTGTGCCCGAGGCCGTGGCCTTTGCCTTTGTGGCCGGTGTGCATCCTTTGGTCGGCCTTTATGCCGCCTTTATCGTCGGGCTTATCACCGCCTTGATCGGCGGGCGGCCCGGTATGATTTCCGGTGCCACAGGCGCGTTGGCCGTGGTCATGGTTAGCCTTGTAGCACAGCATGGCGTGGAATATTTGTTTGCCGCTGTGGTGGTGATGGGCCTTATTCAAATCGGGGCCGGGGTGTTTCGCCTTGGTAAATTCATTCGCCTTGTGCCGCATCCGGTGATGTTGGGCTTTGTCAATGGGTTGGCGATTGTGATTTTTCTGGCGCAGCTTAGCCAATTTCAAGTGCCGGGCAGTGCCGAACATGCGGGTCATGGCATGGCCAATGGTCAATGGTTGAGTGGGGCATCCCTGATCATCATGTTGGCGCTGGTGGCGATGACGATGTTTGTGATTTGGGCCTTGCCGAAATTCACCACCATCGTACCCGCGCCCTTGGCCGGTATTGCGATCACTGCGGGTATTGTGATTGCGTTTGGTTTGGATGTGCCACGGGTGGGGGATATGGCGTCAATCCAGGGCGGTTTGCCGGGTTTTCATATTCCCATGGTGCCTTTGACCCTTGAAACGCTATGGATCATTCTGCCCTATGCGTTGATCTTATCGGCGATTGGATTGATTGAAAGCCTTTTGACATTGAACCTTGTGGGCGAAATTACCGGCGAACGCGGCGGCGCATCACAGGAATGCGTGGCCCAAGGCGTGGCCAATACCGTGACCGGGTTTTTTGGCGGCATGGGCGGATGTGCGATGATCGGCCAATCCATGATCAACGTGAAATCCGGCGGGCGTACACGCATTGCAGGCATCGCGGCCGCGTTATTCCTGCTAAGTTTCATCTTGTTCGCATCGCCCTTGATCGAACAAATTCCGCTGGCGGCGCTGGTTGGGGTGATGTTCATGGTGGTGATCGGCACATTTGCGTGGAATTCGTTGAAAATTCTGTTCAAAGTGCCGCGTATGGATGCGTTTGTCATTGTTTTGGTGACAGGTGTGACTGTCATGACCGATCTTGCCACCGCTGTTGTGGTTGGGGTGATTGTGTCGGCATTGGCCTATGCGTGGCAAAATGCAACGCGCATTCACGCCAAAACCTATACCACCCCCGAAGGCGCCAAGGTTTACCAAGTGCAAGGGCCGTTATTTTTCGGTTCCGCCGAAGGCTTTGCCGAATTGTTTTCGCCCGAAACGGACCCCGCGCTTGTGGTCATTGATTTTGCCGATAGTCGCGTTGCCGATCAATCGGCGCTGCAGGCCATTGAACGCATCGCCGGAAAATATGAAACGGCAGGCAAAAAGATTGAACTGCGCCATTTGTCGCGCGATTGTCACCGGTTGCTTACCAAGGCAGGGCATTTGATGGTCGATAGCGATGATGACCCCGATTACGCAATCGCAACCGATTATTCGGTGCGCACGGGGGTTTTGGGTGGGCATTAAATCGCCTTTTAGCGGTCAATTTTGGCGGGTGGCTTGAATGCCGGGGCGGGGCTTGTTACCTGCCATATATGATAGAATGAATTGGTTTGGCCAATGTCACAGCCCGCGCGCCTGAAACTTAGCAATATTTCCCGGTTTATTGCGGGGCGTCCAATTTTGGATGATGTGTCCTTTACGGTGGATCCGGGCGAAGTTTTGTGCCTTTTGGGGCCTTCGGGATGCGGCAAATCCACCACATTGCGCGTGATTGCGGGCATTGATCAACAAGACCAAGGCATGGTGGCGGTTGATGGTGAAACCCTATCGGATGATCAAACCCATCACCCGCCCGAAGCCCGCCAGATTGGCCTTATATTTCAAGATTTTGCTCTGTTTCCCCATCTGAATGTGGCCGAAAATATCGCCTTTGGCCTATCGGGCAGCCAAGATGAAAAACACGCCCGCGTTGATGAATTGTTGCATAAGGTTGATTTGGCCGGTTATGCCGATAAAGGCACGCATGTTTTGTCAGGGGGTGAACAACAACGCGTGGCCTTGGCGCGGGCCTTGGCGCCTAGGCCGCGCATTATGTTGATGGATGAACCTTTTTCGGGTTTGGACAATCGCCTACGCGATGGGATTCGTGACCAAACCCTGCAATTGTTGAAAGAAGACGGAACCGCCGTGGTTTTGGTAACCCATGAACCAGAAGAGGCCATGCGCATGGCCGATCAAATCGCGTTGATGCGCGACGGACAGCTGGTACAAATCGGCGCACCTTATAACATTTATAATGCGCCATGCGATAAACGCGCTGCGGCCTTTTTCAGTGACATCAACGTGATTTCCGGCCAAGTGCGCGGGGCGTTAACCGACACCCCCTTTGGGCAATTCCTTGCGCCGGGGTTTGCCGATGGTACGGATGTTGATATTATCTTTCGGCCCCAACATGTTAGTATTGATTTTGATCGTGGGGGGCGTGGGCCTTCGCCAACGCCTGAGCATGGGGTTGCCGCGCGGGGCATGGTGAAACGCGCGCGGTTTTTGGGGCATGAAAGCCTGGTTGAATTTCAGATGGATTTCGACAATAGCCTTCTTAAGGCCACCGTGCCGGGGGTGTTTTTACCCTCTGTTGGGACGGCTCTGTGGTTGACGGTCAGGCGTGATCGGTGTTTCGTGTTTCCCAAAGGGTAAGTGCCGCAATCTAAAACTTTTGTAAAACGCGTTTATTTTTGGTGTTAGGGCCTTTGATTGTGGATATGCATATGGTGATTGCATTTCAAAGGCATTATACCCACATAGAACATGGCCCAATTGGGCGATTAAGGAGAAAACGATGCTAAATAATATTGGAATAGGCGGTATTTTACTAATCGCCATCGTGGTTTTGGTTTTGTTTGGGCGTGGTAAAATCGCCGGTTTGATGGGTGAGGTCGGCAAAGGCATAACCGCATTCCGAAGCGGGATGAAAGATGCAACAAATGCCGAAATCGAAGATCA
>CAZPSB010000043.1:4450-13226 GCA_964589025.1 uncultured Jannaschia sp.
TAACCGTATTATTGATGTTTTTGATGGTGAAGAGCAAGCCCAAATCCGTGCACATGCTTCAAGCCGTTCGATTTCGTCATGTGCAGCGATGCGTAGATCAAACATCGGCATCTGAAACCGAATCTGCAAATGCGCGCGATGTGACACCGCAACGCGATCATGATCCGGCGTGATTGTATAAATTTATTTGACTATCAATAAGATGGGGTAATGCCATGCCAGATATTGGCGGGTTGGAATTGCTTGTTATTGCGATCGTTGCGCTGATTGTGGTGGGCCCCAAAGACCTGCCGTCAATGTTTCGCAAATTAGGGGAAATGACAGGGCGGGTGCGCGCCATGTCAAAAGATTTCCAACGCGCCATGGATCAGGCCGCAGATGAAACCGGTATGACCGGATTGAAAGATGATTTGAATTCCATGTCGAAATTCACCAACCCACGCAAAATGGGTATGGATGCGCTGGATTTTTTGTCGCAGGATATTGACCCAACCCAATATGAAGAAGGGTCGGAAACCCGCAGAATCGCCGAAGAACAAGCCGCGATTCAACAAGAACAACGTGCCACAATTGCCGCCAAGAAACGCGCCCAGGAACAAGCGATTGCCGCCAAACAAGACGCCGCCAACCCGCGCCCGCCCATCGCGGCGGCTGCGGGGTCTGAACCTGCGGCTGACATGCCGGTATCTGATGCATCACCAAAGCCTGCGGTCACTCCTGCGGTCACTGAGGAATCCAAATCATGACCGCCAAAGACGATCTTGAAGAAAGTTCTGCCCCGCTGATCGAACATCTTGCCGAATTGCGCACGCGGTTGATCCGGTCGGTCATTGCGTTTTTGGTGGGGATGGTGGCCATGTTCACCGTTGCCCAACCCATTTTGGGTTTTATCCAAGAACCATTATTGGATGTTCTAAGGGCGCGCGGCCAAAACCCTGATTTGATTTTCACCGCCCCGCAAGAAGAATTTTTCGTTCTGGTGCGGATTTCGATTATCGCGGGATTTGCGGTATCATTTCCGGTGATTGCGCATCAATTATGGCGGTTTGTGGCACCGGGGCTTTATGCATCGGAAAAAGGGGCGATTTTGCCGTTTATTTTGGCCTCGCCGCTTTTGTTTCTTTTGGGTGCATCTTTTGCGCATTTTGTTGTTACCCCATTAGCGATGAATTTTTTCATCGGTTTTGCGGATGCCATTCCCTTGTTGACCAGTTACATCACCGGCACAGAACCGCCTGCCCCGTCCAATGAAAGCCAAGGATTGCGGACGGTCTTTCTTGGGTCTATCCGCGAATCAACCGATTTGGCGTTGAAATTTATCTTTGCCTTTGGCCTGTGTTTTCAATTGCCGGTTTTATTGACCTTGATGGGCAAATCGGGGCTGGTGACGGCGCGCGGATTGGCCGATATGCGCAAATGGGCGGTTGTGGGTATTTTGACCTTGGCCGCCATTGTGACGCCGCCTGATGTGATTACGCAGGTGATCTTGTTTGTGGTGGTTTACGGCCTTTATGAAATTTCGATCCAACTTGTGCGCATGGTCGAACGCGGGCGCATCAAACGATTGCGCGCAGAAGGCATTTTGGGCGAAGACGAAGATCTTTACGATCAGGCCGATATGGATGATGCCGAAGGCGCAGATAAATCATAAAGGCGCATGGCTATGACGGATGATAACGCCCTTGTTCGGATTGCTGCCGCGTTTGAACGTCTGGCCCCGCCCCCGGCCAAAGCGCCCGATTGGAATGGGGCGGGGGCCTTTGTGTGGCAGGCCCATCCCGATGCGTTGATCCCCGTGGCGCAGGTCAATCATGTGGCGCTTGATCTATTGCATGGGATTGACCGCGCGCGCGATGTTTTGGTGAATAATACGCGCCAATTTGCCCAAGGTTTGCCTGCCAATAACGTGCTGCTTTGGGGTGCGCGGGGGATGGGCAAATCATCTTTGGTCAAATCGGTTCATGCCGCCATGCGCGCCGAAGCAATGCCTTTGGTTTTGGTGGAAATCCAACGCGATGATCTGCCGTCAATCGGGCGTTTATTGGCCTTGCTGCGTGCGGCGCCGTGCCAGGTGATTTTATTTTGCGATGATTTGTCATTTTCGCATGATGATGCGCATTACAAATCGCTTAAGGCGGTATTGGATGGCGGGGTCGAAGGCCGGCCTTCAAATGTTATCTTTTACGCCACATCCAATCGCCGCCATTTGATGCCACGTGATATGATTGAAAATGAACGCTCAAGCGCGATTAACCCGTCCGAGGCGGTGGAAGAAAAGGTAAGCCTGTCTGATCGGTTTGGTTTGTGGCTTGGGTTTCACCCCTGCACGCAGGATGATTATCTGGATATGATCCGCGCCTATTGCGCCGCTTATGATGTGCCGGTCGAGACCGATGATTTACACGCCCAAGCCATCGAATGGCAGGCCACGCGCGGTGCCCGGTCTGGCCGGGTGGCGTGGCAGTTTTTCTGCGATCTGGCCGGGCGCAAGGGCGTGGCGCTATAGCAAGGGCATGCCCGATGGGGCCGGGCTGTGCCGGGTGGTGCGGTGTTGATCCATGACCTTTTGGGCGCGTTGATCCATCATCCGCCGCCATCGCCCCGGCATCAGCGCCAATATCGCCATGACCGGCATTGCATAAGGCAGGGTCGGGGCCGTTGCGGCGGGATTCAGGCGGTCATAGGGAATATGGGGGCGCATGTGATGTTCGGAATGCGCGGGCGCGTTTAACATCAGATAGGTTGTAAACCCGCGTGGGGCGTTCCAACTGTGATGCGGGCCAACCGGTTCGACCCGGCCATTGGGCTGTGTCAGGCGCGATAGCCCATAATGTTGGATATAATCGCTTAGCAAAATCTGCGCCCCTGTTAAAAGGCCTAGGCCAATCAGGGTGCAAACCCCGGTTATGCCGCTGATGTAATAGGCGATGCCCGCCGCCAAAACCGGCCCGATGATCCAGATCACATAGATGGATTTCAACGCATTCGCCCGGCCCATATGCCGCCTTTGGCGATCCAGTTCGCATTGCAACCCGGCCCGAAATGACCCAATCCAAGCGCGCGGCAGATAGGCCCAAAACCCTTCGCCTGCGCGCGGGGTGTTTGGGTCATCTTTGGTACCAACATAGCGGTGATGCACCAACCGATGCGCCGATACATGATGGCCAAACCCAACCCCTGTATATACCGCCGCGCCCAAGGCCCGCATGGCCCAATGCGCATGATGGATCAATTCATGTGCATTAGGGTGGCTGACCTGCCCAAAGAAAGATGCACTGGCCAAAACCAACATCGCCTGTGTGCCCCCGCGCAGATCATCGCGCCCCATCGCATGGATCACCACCACCAAAGCCACAAAATGGCCGATTGCCAAGAGTGCCGATAATATATCCGGCCAATATGCATTTGGGTGTTGGCCCTGTTTGGGGCGGGGCAAGATCACATCACACATCCCCGCCATTGCCGTCAACCAGATCACGGCCAATGTCGCGGCCAAAGGCCAAATTATGGCCCCTAGAATGATCAAGATCAGGGGGGGCAGGGTGGCGAAACTGTAATATAAAACTGTTGGCATAACGATTTTTGATCTGAAACTTGGCAAAGATATAACGAAGGGGCTGCGCCCATCTTACAAAATGATATATATCAGTTTAGGGTCTTGGCCCAATCCTTTGCAGTATTTGGTTAAAATAATGTCCTTTTTTGAAAAACTCAAAACCCGCATGTTCAAATCTTCATCCCGGTTGGAACAGGGGCTGGTGGCGATGGTGGATGCCGATGAAGGCGCGCAACCTGATCCTTTGGCGGGGGCGGGGCGGGCGGGCACGCCCGGTGTGATTGGTGGTCTGATGGGGCAAAGCCGGGGGCGTGTGTTGGATGATGACATGCTGGAACAGCTGGAAACCCTCGAAGACCTTTTGGTCGCCGCCGATATGGGCGTGGATACCGCGCTAAAGGTTACGGCCAATATGGCGCAGGGGCGTATGGGCAAACGCATGCATGTGGATGATATCAAGGCCCATTTGGCCGATGAGATTGCCAAAATCATGGAACCCATCGCCCGGCCCTTGCCGATTTACCCCAAAAAACCGCAGGTTGTGTTGGTGGTTGGTGTGAATGGGGCAGGCAAAACCACCACGATTGGCAAATTGGCCAGCCAATTCCGCGCCGCTGGTAAATCGGTGGTGATTGCCGCCGGTGATACATTTCGCGCCGCCGCCGTTGAACAATTGCAGGTCTGGGGGGATCGCGCCGGTGTGCCGGTGTTGAAAACCACCCAAGGCGGGGATCCGGCCGCCTTGGCCTATCAGGCGATGGAACGCGCCGAGTCTGACGGCGCCGATCTATTGATGATCGACACCGCAGGCCGGTTGCAAAACCGCGCCGATTTAATGGAGGAATTGGCCAAAATTCTGCGGGTCATTCGCAAAAAAGACCCCGACGCCCCGCATAACACTCTGCTGGTGTTGGATGCCACCACCGGGCAAAACGCCTTGAACCAAGTCGCGGCCTTTCGCAAAATGGCCGATGTGTCCGGTTTGATCATGACGAAACTGGATGGCACCGCCAAGGGTGGCGTTTTGGTGGCATTGGCCGATAAGATCGGCCTGCCTGTGCACGCGATTGGCGTCGGTGAACAGATTGATGATTTACAAGCCTTTGATCCGCAGGATTTTGCCAATGCGCTGGTCGGTGTAACAGCCCCCTAACCCATAGGGGGGCCACGTTTTGGATGTTGTGGGTCATTGGATTGTTACACATGCAGGCACGCCTGTGGGCGCGGGTGTGGCGGTGTTTCTGGCAGTATTGGCGGCGCTGTTGCATGCGATATTTGGCGCGTTACAAAAGGGCCGGGATGATCCGTTATTGGCGCGTGGGGCGATGGATGCCACCTATGGGATGATCGCGGCGCCGGTTGCATTCTTTGTTGTGCCTTGGCCCGAACCGCATATGTGGCCTATTTTCGCGGTCGTTTTTATCATTCACACCGGGTATAAATGGGCCGCTGTCCAAGGGTATCGGCGGGGCGCATTCACGGTTGTCTACCCGATTATGCGCGGCACGGGGCCGTTTTTCACGGTGATCGGGGCTTGGGCCTTATTTGGTGAAACCTTTAGCGGCCTGCAATGGATGGGTGTTTTTGTCCTGTTGATTGGGCTTTATGGATTGGCGGCCTATAATATGGCCCGGATGCGTGTTGATCGCGATACATTGCGCCCTGCGCTGGGATTTGCGGTATTAACGGGGCTGTTTGTGGCGCTTTATACAACCTTTGATGCTTATGGCATTCGTGCCACGGCGGATCCGTTTACCTTTTTGGCGTGGTTTTTCTTTTTGGATGGCATCGTGTTTCCCATTCTGGCGGTGCGCTATTACATGACGCTGACAGATCGCCCCAATCTGGCCAGACTTGGCCTGCGGGGTTTGGTGGGTGGGGTGATTGCCCTTGTAGGATTTGGGTCAATCATGGTGGCCACGCGCCTGGACCAAGTCGGCCAAGCGGCGGTTTTGCGGGAAACATCCGTTGTGTTTGCAGCTTTGATTGGCTGGATTTTTCTGAAAGATACCGTAGGTTGGGGGCGCGCGGCATTGATGGGGTTGATTGCGCTGGGCGCCGTGATAGTTGAAACAGGCGGATAAGATAAAGGGCACATGGAAATGGCAAAAAAACACATCGGGCAAGGTGTGAAAACCATACTAGAATTTGGGCCAGTCGTGATTTTTTTCATCGCCTATATGCGCCTGCAAGACGAAATTTTTACCATCGCGGGAACCGAATATGGGGGCTTTATCATCGTGACGGCGGCATTTGTGCCGCTTTTACTGCTAAGCATGGCCGCCCTTTGGTGGCTGACGGGGGAAATATCGCCGATGCAGGTTTTCACTGCTGTGTTGGTCGTGTTTTTCGGCGCGCTTACGGTTTGGTTGAACGATGAGAGGTTTTTTAAAATGAAAACCTCGTTCGTCTATGCGTTTTTTGCAGGGCTTTTGGGGCTTGGCCTGATTTTGAAACGTGCCTGGCTGGAAATCATGATGGGCCGTTATATCAAGATGACGCATCGCGGGTGGGTTATCTTGACGCGGCGGTTGATCTTTGCCTTTGCGGTCATGGCGCTTGCCAATGAAATCGTGTGGCGCACGCAATCCACCGAATTTTGGGTTAGTTTTGAAACCTTTGGCCTGCCCGCCTTTATGTTCGTTTTTTTGATGACCCAGGCCCGGATAATGGAACGCCACGCCCTGCCCGCCCCTGATGCGCCCCGGCCCCAGACCGACGATCAAAAGACCGACCAGAACCGCCCGCCTTCGTCTTAGGCGATGATGGGCGATCAGATTTGACGGTGTTTTTGGCATCTTTGGGGGCCGGTTTGGGCCGTTCCAAGCCCAATTGATCGCGCAATATGCGGGCGGCGACCTCGGATACCTCACCCGGTTTCAGGGTTTTCAATTGGAAAGGGCCAAAGGACACGCGGATCAGGCGGTTCACCTCTAGTCCGATTGCGGCCATTGCGCGCCGAATTTCGCGGTTTTTGCCTTCGCATAGTCCAACGGTTAGCCACGCATTCGCGCCTTGTTGACGATCAAGCGTGACGGTCATGGGTTGAAATTTTTCGCCATCAACGATCAATCCCTTGCGCAAGGGGGCAAAATGTTCGTCTTTTGGCCTGCCATTGACCCGCACACGGTATCGCCGGGTCCACCCGGTTTGAGGCAATTCCAATCGGCGTTTTAATCCGCCATCATTGGTCAACAACAACAAGCCTTCGGAATTGAGGTCAAGGCGGCCCACGCTCATGACGCGCGGCATATCATCGGGCAGGGCCCCAAATACAGTATCGCGGCCTTTTTCGTCGCGTTCGGTTGTCACCAAACCCACCGGTTTGTGATATAGCCATAGCCGTGCATGGTCGGGCGCATCCACCGGTTTGCCATCTACGACGACGCGATCATTGGGGCCAACCAAAGTGGCGGGTGTATCAATCACCTTGCCATTGACAGCGATGCGCGCGGCCGCCACCATGCGTTCGGCCTCGCGGCGTGATGCGATACCGGCGCGGCTTAGGAATTTTGCAATGCGATCTTTATTATCCATATCTTTTCTTAGAGGTTTGACACCACGGGCGAAAGCCGCAAAACCACATCCATGACAGGTTTTACAACATTCATGCCTTTGGCCCGCGCACAGGCCCGCCTGGCGGCGGCGCGCGGTGAAATTCCGGTGGGGGCGGTGATCACCCGCAAGGGCCGGGTAATTGCACAGGCCGGCAATCGCACCCGCGCCTTGCGCGACCCCACGGCACATGCGGAAATACTGGCCATTCGCGCGGCCTGTCAGGCATTGGATACAGACCGCCTGATGGGGTGCGATTTATGGGTGACATTGGAACCTTGCGCGGCTTGTGCGGGTGCGATTGCGGCGGCCCGTATTGCGCGCCTATATTATGGGGCATCTGACCCGAAATCAGGCGGGGTGGAATGCGGCCCGCGTGTGTTTGACCACCCTCAGGCCCATTGGGCCCCCGAAATCTATAGCGGCCTTGAGGCCCGCGAATGCGCCGCCTTATTGACCACGTTTTTCGCAGATAAACGCCGCCCATAGCGCGGCCTGTGGGTGACATTGCCCTTGCCGAATTCGGTAAAAAGGCCCAAAAAGATTTTAGCCAAATAAGAAAGCCCGACAAATGTCTTTGATCCAAGCCGCCCGTGATGTGCGTGAAAATGCCTATGTGCCTTATTCGAAATTCAAGGTGGGCGCGGCCATTCGCAGTGTGCAAGGCAATGAATATCGCGGTTGCAATGTCGAAAATGTCGCCTATCCCGAAGGCACCTGCGCCGAGGCAGGCGCGATTGCCGCCATGATTGCCGCAGGCGATACCCGCATTGCCGAAATCGCCGTCATCGCCAATAGCCCGCGCCCCGTGCCACCCTGCGGTGGGTGTCGTCAGAAAATTGCCGAATTTGCAGATCCCGATGTCAAGGTCACGCTGGCCACAACGGGGGGTGATAAATTGGTGATATGTGTGGCCGATTTGTTGCCCGGCGCATTCACCATGGATGATATGGAATATGCCGAATGACCAGCGCACGCGCCATTTTGGGCAAAATGCGTGATGGGCTGACGCCTGACGCGGATGAACTGGCCTTTATGGCCCAAGCTTTGGCCCAAGGCGGGTTGTCTGATGCGCAGGCCGGGGCCTTTGCGATGGCGGTTTGCATCAATGGGTTGGATGAAACCGGGCGGTTGAACCTGACCCGGGCAATGCAACATAGCGGGCGGGAAATGGTCTGGAACCTGGATGGGCCGGTTCTGGATAAACATTCCACCGGTGGGGTGGGCGATTGTGTGTCGCTGATCTTGGCCCCGGCCTTGGCGGCCTGCGGGGCCTATGTGCCGATGTTGTCGGGGCGGGGTTTGGGCCATACGGGTGGCACGCTTGATAAACTTTCGGCCATTCCGGGGTATATATGCGATATTCCGACAGAACGGTTTCAATCTGTTGTGGGTGATGTGGGATGCGCAATTGTCAGCGCATCATCCGATATCGCGCCGGCGGATAAACGCTTATATGCCATACGCGATGTGACCGGCACGGTGGCGTCACGCGATTTGATCGTGGCCTCGATTTTATCCAAAAAACTGGCTGCGGGGGCAGGGGGGTTGGTGTTGGATATCAAAACCGGGTCTGGTGCATTTATGGCCAGTTCGGATGATGCACATGATTTGGCGCAATCTTTGGTGAAAACCGCGCGCGCTGCGGGGTGTCGGACATCGGCG
>CAZPSB010000044.1:0-13102 GCA_964589025.1 uncultured Jannaschia sp.
ATCGAACGGATCGCGGCACTGCCGCAAAAAACGGCGACAGGCGAAATGACGATAGACGGGTTTGATCATCCAATCACGCTTAGGGTCAAGATCTGTATTGAAGGCGATAAGATCATATCAGATTTCACCGGGTCATCCGGGGTGGATCAAAAAGGCATCAATTGCCCGCTGGTCTATACCAAGGCCTATGCCTGTTATGCGCTAAAGGTGGCAATTGCGCCGGACATTCCCAATAACGCGGCCTCATTGGCGCCGTTTGAAATTGTCGCGCCGGACCCTTCTATCGTGAATGCCCCCCACCCGGCCCCGGTGGCCTTGCGCCATATTATAGGCCATTTTGTGCCAGATACGGTTTATGATGCCTTTGATAAAATCGTACCGGGCATTGTGCCCGCCGAAGGCGCGGGATGTTTATGCAATTTTCAAATGTCCCTGCGCCCGCCCCGCGATGCGCCCGCACCCGCACATGCCCGCCGGTCTGAGGTTCTGACCTTCAATTCCGGCGGGTCAGGGGCGCGGCCCGATCACGACGGGTTGAACGCAACCGCCTTTCCATCCGGTGTGATGACCATGCCGATTGAGGCCACAGAACATGCAGGCCCCGTCATCATCTGGCGCAAGGAATTGCGCCCCAACAGCGGCGGCGCGGGCAAAACCCGGGGCGGTCTGGGCCAATATATGGAGGTCGGCGCACAAGACGGCCATGAATTCGATATCCAAGCCATGTTTGACCGCGCCCAATATCCCGCACGCGGGCGGCGCGGTGGCAAAAACGGGGCGGCGACCATCATCCAATATGATGATGGCACCAAGATGCGCGTCAAAGGCAAACAATTCGTGGCGCATGGGCGGCGGGTTCAAATGGCCTTTCCCGGCGGGGCGGGATATGGCGACCCATCCCAACGCCCCCATGATCTGGTCAAACGCGATTTGGCGCTTGGGTATATCACACCCCAAAGCGCGGCGCAGGATTATGGGCTATCGCCTGATGATATTGCCGATGTCGAAATGGCGGTGCGCAGGGGGGACATGCCGTAATGCCAAGGCCTGCGCAAATACCGCCCAAATCGAATTATGACGTCGTCATTATTGGCGGGGCGATCATGGGGTCTGCGACGGCATGGTTTTTAACCAACACCCCCGATTTCACCGGGTCTGTTTTGGTCATAGACCGCGATCTGACATATAAGGCCTGTTCAACAACCCATACAAGTTCATGTATGCGCCAACAGTTTTCGACTGAACTCAACATCAAGATCAGCCAATTCGCCGCCGATTTCGTCAAGAATATACGCGACTATATGGGCGGCGATGACCGTGTACCCCATCTTTGCATTCACAATTTCGGGTATATGTATCTGGCCAATAGCCAAGATTTCGCCACTGTCTTGCGCCAAAACCAAAAGGTGCAACTTAAGGCAGGCACGGCAACTGAATTGTTGACGGCGGATGCAATCAAGGCCCGATATCCTTTTTATAACGTGGATGATATCATTCTTGGGTCAATCAATACCATTGACGAAGGGTTCTGGGATGCGCAGGCGGTATTTGATGCTTGGCGCAGGCAGGCCCGCGAAGCTGGGGTTGATTATATCGAAAACGAGGTCGTCGCAATTACACGCAACCCTAAAAATGGCCGGGTTGACAGCGTGACATTAAAATCAGGCGACAGTGTTTCATGTGGTCATCTTGTCAATGCCGCCGGGCCGCGCGCGGCACATGTGGCGCGTATGGCGGGCCTTGATGTGCCGGTTGAGGCGCGCAAACGATATTCTTGGGTCTTTGCCGCCGCACGGCCGCTGGATATCGACCTGCCCCTGACGATTGACCCATCGGGCGTTCATATCCGTGAAAATGGCGGCGGCACCTATCAATGCGGGGGCGCGCATTCAAGTTTTGACCCTGCGGTCGATTATGATGATTACACCATGGATTTTTCGATCTGGGAAACCCATGTCTGGCCCGCCATCGCAGCCCGCATTCCTCAATTCGACACGATCAAAGTGCAATCAGAATGGGTTGGCCACTATGCGATGAACAGTTTTGATCATAACGCAATCACGGGGCCGCATCCGGATATACCGAATTTCATGTTTTTGAACGGCTTTTCAGGCCATGGCCTACAACAATCACCCGCCATGGGCCGCGCCACCGCAGAATGGATCACCTATGGCCAATATCATACATTGGATATGACGCCCTTTCACTATGACCGCATTCCCAAAGGCCGCCCCATAACCGAAAGCGCGATCATCTGATAATGATGACACATCATTATGTGATCACGCCGCAGCCGGGGATATGGGATGGATCATTTGAAATGGATCGGGGGCACGATCACCTAAACTGCCCCATATCCCCCGCCGCCCGGGCTGTGCAACACAAACACATCCCCCCGTTGCATCTGCGTTTCGTCATTTCCAGCTAGGTGTTCAACCCGCCCATCATGTCTTTGCACAATGTTGCGCCCGGTTGCACCGGGTTGGCCACCCGCCGCGCCATGTGGCGGCACATTGCGATGCGATGATAAAACCGTCACCGTCATCGGTTCCAAAAACCGCAGCCTGCGCGTAATGCCATCCCCGCCCGCAAAGACCCCTGCACCACCAGACCCTTTGCGAATTGAAAATTCATCCACACGCACGGGAAACCGGGTTTCCAGAATCTCGGGGTCGGTCATTTTGGTGTTGGTCATATGGCTATGAACGGCGCTGGTGCCGTGAAACCCATCCCCCGCGCCCGTGCCGCCGCAAATCGTTTCGTAATTCTGATATATATCATTGCCATAAACAAAGTTATTCATTGTGCCCTGACTGCCCGCAATCACACCAAGCGCCCCATAAAGCGCATCTGCGATGGCTTGGCTGATCTCGGTATTGCCGGAAATGACGGCGGCAGGATAATCGGGATTGATCATTGTGGATTTGGGCACAATCAATTTCAAAGGCCGCAAACAGCCTTCGTTCATCGCAATATCACTGTTGATCAAGGTTCTGAACACATACAAAACCACGGCCCGGCAAATCGCCAGCGGGGCGTTATAATTCAACGCAGATTGTTTGGATGTGCCTGTGAAATCAATCACAGCTTGGCGGTTTTTACGATCAACGCTGATCGCCACCTTGATGGTCGCGCCATCATCCAGCGGATAATCAAATTGGCAATCATGCAGCCGATCTAACACCTGACGGACGCTTTCTTCGGCATTGTCTTGAACATGCGCCATATAGGCATGGACCGTTTCAATGCCGAACTGATTGGTGATGCGGTTTAATTCTGCCACGCCTGTTGCATTTGCGGCAATCTGGGCGGCCAAATCGGCCATATTTTGGTCGATATTGCGACAAGGAAACGGCCCCGACCCCAATAATGCACGGGTTTCATCCACACGCAGATGGCCTTGTTTGACCAATAGAAAATTGTCGATCAACACGCCTTCTTCGTCGATATGGCGGCTATCGGGGGGGGCTGATCCGGGCGTTTTGCCGCCTATATCGGCGTGATGGCCACGGCTGGCCACTGTGAATAAAATATCGGTGCCAGTGGCATCAAATACAGGCGTAATCACCGTCACATCCGGCAAATGCGTGCCGCCATTATAGGGGTTATTCATCATGAACACATCGCCGGGGCGCATTGTGCCGGCATTTTGGCGCAGCACCGTGCGCACCGTTTCCGACATAGACCCAAGATGCACAGGCACATGCGGCGCATTGGCCACAAGATCACCCTTTTGGTCAAAGATTGCACAGGAAAAATCGTATCTTTCCTTGATATTGATCGAATAGGCCGTATTGGCAAGGGTGGCGCCCATCTGATCGGCGATAGACATGAACAGGTTGTTAAACACCTCTAGCATCACGGGATCAACCGATGTGCCGATGGCCTGTTGGCGGGTTTTGGGCCGAATGCGGCGCAACACAAGATTGCCCCCTTTCAGGCATTCCGCCCGCCACCCATGTTCAAGAATATTTGTGCCGGTTGGTTCGGTAATAATCGCCGGGCCATCACATGTTTCACCCACCGCCAAACGGGTGCGATCCACCACAGGCACATTCCGCCAAACCCCGTTTGACCACATCCGGGTAAAGCGTTTGACATCGGGTTGGGTTTCTGGGTCAGGCATCGTCACGCCTTGGCCAGTGGTGCCAATGGCCTCGGCGGTGAGAACATCCATAACCAGACGCGCCTGTTTGGGCACAAACCCAAATCTTTGCAGATGGGCCTGTTCAAAGGCGTGCTGCATATCCGCAACCGGCCCAAAGGGCACCGGCAAGGTTTGCTGCGCGCCATCCGCGCGGACAAAAGCCATCGCAATCACCGATATATTTTCATCTTCAATGCCTTGATCGGACAGTTCGGCCACCGCATCACGCGACAGGCCCTTGATCACCGATGCGGCATCGGCATGGGCATCGTGCATATCTTTGCCAAACTGATATTCGCGCATCGCACGCAAATCGGCCAATCCCATGCCAAAGGCCGATAAAACCCCGGCAAAGGGATGGATAAACACGCTTTGCATTCCCAATTCATCAGCCACCAAACAGGCATGTTGCCCCCCCGCCCCGCCAAAACAATTCATCGTGTATTGCGTGACATCATAGCCGCGTTCTATGCTGATTTTCTTGATCGCATTGGCCATATTGGCAACTGCGATGCGCAAAAACCCTTGGGCAATGTCTTCGGGTTGTCGATGCCCACCAATATCTTGGGCCAAAGCCTTGAATTTGGACCACACAACATCAACGTCCAATGGTTGATCGGCATTTGGCCCAAAGACATGCGGAAAATGATCAGGATGCAATTTACCCAGCAAAACATTGCAATCTGTCACTGTCAAAGGCCCGCCTCGGCGATAGGCCGCCGGGCCGGGATTGGCGCCTGCGCTATGCGGGCCAACCTGCATCCGGCCATTTTTGAATGACAAGATCGACCCACCCCCCGCCGCAACCGTATGGATCGACATCATCGGCGCGCGCAGCCTGACCCCGGCAATTTCGGTATCAAAGCTGCGTTCATAATCGCCCGCATAATGGCACACATCCGTCGAGGTGCCGCCCATATCAAACCCAATCAGTTTATCAAAACCCAATTGTGATGCCGTGCGCACCATGCCAACAACCCCACCCGCAGGCCCCGAAAGAATGGCATCGCGGCCCTCAAACAGGGTGGCATCCGTCAATCCGCCACTTGATCGCATGAACATCAGACGGCCACACCCACCCTTTTCCGCGCCCAGTGCATCAGACACCTGGCCCACATATCGGCGCAGGATCGGCGAAAGATAGGCATCCACAACCGCCGTATCGCCGCGCGCCACCAGTTTAATCAACGGGCTGGTCTGGTGGCTTAGGGATATTTGCGAAAACCCGATCTGGCGGGCGATATGACCCAAGGCAATTTCATGATCTGAAAACCGGTAAGAATGCATCAATGCAACCGCCACCGAACGATAGCCCCGTTCATATGCCTTAGACAATGCGCATTGGGCAGCCGCGCAATCAAGCGGGGTGATCACATCACCCCCTGCCCCGATGCGTTCGTCAATTTCGATCACATCATCATATAACAATTCCGGCAAGACGATATTGAGATCAAACAAGCGGGGGCGGTTTTGGTATCCGATCCGCAACAAATCGCCCAAACCTTTGGTGATGACCAAAACCGTGGGTTCGCCTTTGCGTTCCAACAAGGCATTGGTGGCCACCGTTGTGCCCATTTTCACAGCCGCGATTTGGCCCGGCGCGATATCATCATGCGGGGCAAGGCCCAATATCTGGCGGATACCGTGAACAGCGGCATCTGGATATATATCGGGATTTTCTGACAAAAGCTTGTGCGTCAACAAATGCCCATCGGGGGCTTTGGCGACAATATCGGTAAATGTGCCGCCACGATCGACCCAAAATTGCCACATATCCCCTATTCCTTTTGATTAAAATCCCATCCCAAAGATCAGGCGCGCATCTTAGGCCGACATATCCAGAATGGTTTTGATATCATCCACACCCAAAACCACAGGGTTTGATTTGGTCGAAGACGCCACCTGCGCCTGCCGGGCAAAATCATGGGAATCGTCAGGGCCTACCCCAAGTGCGGCAAGCGGGGGCAAATCATGGGTATCCATGAACCGCCTAAGGGCCTGTGTTGCGGTGGCCGGCGTGGCACCCAAGGCATTGGCCAGCCACATATCAACCTGCCTAAAGCGCGCATCATCGCGCTCTGCATCGCGCGTCACACGCGCATTCACATCCAAAGCGGCAGGCAAAATTCTGCCACAAATGGCCCCATGCGCCCCGCCGCGCCCGCCGATAATGGCGGCCAATCCATGCACCACGCCCAATCCCACATTGGCCAGCGCGATGCCGCTTAGGTAACTGGCCTTGGCCAAGGTATCGCGCGCCGGGGCATTTTCGGCCTGCATCAAACGCACAAGGGCGGCAATCGCATCGGGCAACACACCACAACATAACGCATCCGTCACAGGGTTGGCGCGGATGCTAAGATAGCTTTCGATCAATTGGGTGATCGCATCCAACCCACTGGCCAGCGTCAGCGCCTTAGGCGAATGATCCGTCAAGGCCGGGTCAATAATCGCAAGATCTGGCAGCATTCTATCATCGCGCAAACTTACCTTAAGGGCGCGATCCGGCACCGTCAAAACGGCGTTTTTCGTAGCCTCGGCCCCGGTGCCTGATGTGGTTGGAACCGCAATAAAGGGCAATGGATCGGGGCCAATTGGCCGGCCTTGCCCCACGATTTCAAGATGCGCCAAGGGATCATCATCTGATCGGATCACCGCCGCCAAAGCCTTACCCAGATCAAGCGTCGCCCCCCCGCCAATAGCAAGAATACAATCGGGATTAAACGCGCGCAAATCGGCCAGACCCGCGCGCAGATCATCCACCGTGGGTTCGCCGCATGAAAACACAACCTGCACCATGATATTCTGCGCGGCCAATGCGGCCTGCACATCATCGACCCAAGCCACCGAACGCCCCCGCACAAGACCCACGCGCGCGCCATACCCCGCAATGCAAGGCACGGCCTGTTCCCTGCATCCGCGCCCAAATAATGTTTTGCGCGGGGTTAGGACGCTAAAGGGGGCGATTGTTGATGTGTTCATGGCCCGTACAATCTGCGCATGATCCGCCCCATGGCCCTAAACCGCCATGGTTGCGGCAACTGCGCGTTTCCATGCCGCCACTTTGGTATCGCGTGTATGCACATCCATCGCCGATTCAAAGCGGTGTTCCAACGCCCAAGTGGCGGCAAATTCGGCCTGACCCGGATATAAACCGGCCCGCTGCCCGGCCAACCAAGCCGCGCCCATTGCGGTGGTTTCCAACACTTTAGGCCGGTCCACCGATGCGCCCAGGATATCGGCCAGAAATTGCATGGCGAAATCTGATGCGCTCATGCCGCCATCAACACGCAGGACGGCTTCGCCGGGGCGGCCCATATCGGCCTGCATGGCCTCAAGCAGATCACGGGTTTGAAACCCCACACTTTGCAAGGCGGCGCGCGCAAATTCAGCCGGCCCTGACCCGCGCGTCAAACCATAGATCGCACCACGGCATTCGGCGTTCCAATAAGGCGCGCCCAGACCCACAAAAGCCGGTACCAAAATCAAATTCTGATTTGGATCAGCAGCTTGGGCGAGGGGTTGGGTTTCTTTGGCCTCGCGGATCAATTTCAACCCATCGCGCAACCATTGCACAACCGCCCCGGCAATAAAAATTGACCCTTCCAACGCATAAGTGGGCTTGCCGTCAAGTTGATAGGCAATCGTCGTCAAAAGGCGGCTTTTGGAGGCAACGGGCCTGGCCCCTGTATTCAACAACGCAAAGCATCCCGTGCCATAGGTGGCCTTTAACATGCCGGGTGCAAAACAGGCCTGCCCAACAGTCGCGGCCTGTTGATCGCCCGCCACCCCGTAAATCGGGATCGGGCGGCCAAATAAATCAGGGCGGGTGGTGCCGAAATCGGCGGCGCAATCCTTGACCTCGGGCAGCATATCCTGCGGGATATCAAACAAATCGCATATTGTGCGGCTCCAGCGGGCTTTGTGAATGTCATATAACATGGTGCGCGCGGCATTGGTGGCATCGGTCACATGCGCCTGCCCGCCGGTCAATTTCCAGATCAGATAGGTATCAACTGTCCCAAATAACAATTCGCCCTTGCGCGCGCGATCACGCGCACCATCCACATGATCCAAAATCCATTTCAACTTGGTCGCCGAAAAATACGGATCAACTAACAACCCGGTGCGCGCGGTGATCATGTCGCCATGGCCTGCATCGCGCAGCTGGGCACAAAAATCGGCGGTGCGGCGATCCTGCCAGACAATCGCATTATAGATGGGCTGCCCGGTGGTGCGATCCCAGACAAGGGTTGTTTCGCGTTGATTGGTAATCCCAATCGCCGTGATATCGCCAGAATTCAACCCCGCCTTTTCGATCACCGCCCGGCATGTGCCCGCCGTGGTAGACCATAGATCAGATGGATCATGTTCAACCCAACCCGAATCGGGGAAATGTTGTGTGAATTCTTCTTGGGCGGTGGCCACGATATGCATGGCCTGATCAAACAAGATGGCCCGGCTGGATGTCGTACCTTGGTCAATGGCGAGGATATGAGTCATGGCGTCAAACCGAATATATCAAAGGAATATGAGGCACAGGGACAGCGATGCCCCTTGTCATGAATACCGGGGCCAAAAGGCCCCGGCAAGGTCGGAACATATGTTCCGACAAAACAGATCACAGATCACTGCCAAGATTGGATCAGTTCATCATAGCTGATGGTGATCGGATCTTCGTCTTCGTTTTCCAAACGCGCCTGTGGGGCACCGGGTTGGCTTAGCCAGAATTCCGGGTCCATTTCATCGTTTAGAACCGGGCCAAGATCCCCCTGCACACCAGACCGTTCAAGACGTTCCAAAACGCGTTCTTGTTCGGCGCATAGGTTGTCCAATGCCTCTTGTGCGGTCAACTGACCAGAAGATGCATCCCCGATATTCTGCCACCACAACTGCGCCAGACGTGGGTAATCTGGAACATTGGTGCCGGTGGGCGACCATTGAACACGCGCAGGTGACCGGTAGAATTCAACCAACCCCCCAAGACGTGGGGCGCGTTCGGTGAAACTGTCGTGATTGATGGTTGATTCACGAATGAAGGTCAAACCCGCATGCGATTTTTCAACATCAACCGTCATCGACGTCACGAATTGCGCATAAAGCCAGGCCGCTTGGGCACGATCAACCGGTGTGGATTGCATCAATGTCCATGATCCGGCATCTTGATAGCCGATCTTTTGGCCTTCGCGCCAATAGGCACCATGTGGGCTGGGTGCCATACGCCATAGGGGCATACCGTCATCGTCAAGAACCGCAGCCGCCCCTTCACCTACCATATCGGCGGTAAAGGCGGTGTACCAGAACATTTGCTGGGCAATTCCGCCTTGCGCCGGAACCGGGCCAGCCTCAGAGAAATTCATGCCCGCCGCCGCAGGTGGGGCATAATTATTCAGCCAATTGGTATAGCTTTCGATGGCATAAACCGCCGCAGGCCCATTGGTTGCACCACCACGCGCCACACAAGACCCAACAGGTTGTGAATTTTCATTCACACGAATGCCCCATTCATCCACCGGCAAACCATTGGGTTCACCGACATCGCCCATCCCGGCCATTGACATCCACGCATCGGTGAAACGCCAGCCCAAAGATGGGTCACGACGGCCATAATCCATGTGGCCATAGACGGTTTCGCCATCAATTTCGCGGCCCGTAAAGAATTCGGCAATATCTTCATAAGCAGACCAGTTGACCGGCACGCCCAATTCATACCCATATTCTTGTTCAAAGGCAGCCATGATTTCAGGATCTGTAAACCAATCATAGCGGAACCAATACAGGTTGGCGAATTGTTGGGTTGGCATCTGATACAACAACCCATCCGGGCCGGTTGTGAATGACAAGCCGATGAAATCATCAAGATTGATGTTTGGGTTGGTCACCGATGCGCCTTCGCCGGCCATCCAATCGGTCAGGTTACGCACCTGTTGATACCGCCAATGGGTGCCGATCAAATCGGAATCGTTGACATAGGCATCATAGATGTTTTCGCCGGTTTGCATTTGGGTTTGCAGACGTTCAACCACATCGCCTTCGCCAATCAAATCATGGGTCACACGAATGCCGGTGATGGCCTCAAATGCAGGGGCCAGAACATTGGCCTCGTATTCATGGGTGGCGATGGTTTCTGATACCACGCGGATTTCCATCCCCTGGAAAGGTTCTGCGGCATCAATGAACCATTGCATTTCGGCCTCTTGATCCTCCCGAGATAAGGCCGAACGTTCAATATTTTCGTCCAGAAACTGCATCGCAGCCTGCATATCGGCAAAGGCAGGTGCGGACATAAGCCCAACAGCCAGCGCCAGCGCCGAGGTTGTTCGTAAAGTCAAGTTCATACTGTCCTCCTCATTATAAAACTTGAATTTTCATGATGGCCCAAAGGGTTGCCCCGGCAGGCCAGCATATGATTATGTCGGTCACACCCAGCGAAACACCGCCACGGCATAGACCAGACAAGCCAACAGCGCATAAGGCTGCGGCGCGACCTCAAGGCCAAGCCAAATCAAATTGATAAAGGCCGAGCCCAAAAGCGTGATGAACAAACGATCACCACGGGTCGTTTCGATCCGAAGAATGCCCACACGGGGCGTTTCGGGATATTTAATCGCCAGAACTGTGAAAACGATCAACAGCGCAGCGATAACACCAAAGAAAATCGCGGTTTGGTATGTCCATGCCATCCATGCCATTTGAAATCCCCCCCTTTTTAGCGGGTTAAACGCGGCCCAGGGCAAAGCCCTTGGCGATGTAATTGCGCACGAAGTAAATCACCAATGCGCCCGGAATAATCGTCAACACACCCGCGGCGGCCAACACACCCCAATCAATGCCCGATGCGCCAACGGTGCGCGTCATGATCGCGGCAATGGGTTTGGCCTCGGTCGCGGTTAATGTTCGGCTTAGCAGTAATTCCACCCATGAAAACATGAAACAGAAAAACGCCGCAACCCCAATGCCCGATGCAATCAAGGGCATAAAGATTTTCACGAAAAACCGCCCGAACCCATAGCCATCAATATAGGCGGTTTCGTCAATTTCACGCGGCACACCGCGCATAAAACCCTCTAGAATCCACACCGCCAATGGCACGTTGAACAAACAATGCGCCAAGGCCACCGCGATATGGGTATCAAACAACCCAACCGAACTATACAATTGGAAAAACGGCAATGCAAACACCGCAGGCGGCGCCATGCGATTGGTCAATAGCCAGAAAAACAGGTGTTTATCACCCATGAAATTATAGCGGCTAAACGCATAGGCCGCCGGCAAAGCCACCGCGATGGAAATCACCGTGTTCAGGGACACATAGATGATCGAATTGACATAACCGATATACCAACTGCGATCCGTCAGGATGGTGATGTAATTTTCAAATGTCAGATCCCGGGGCCAAAATGTCAGCCCGCCCAAAATTTCGGCATTGGTCTTTAGGCTCATGTTGATCAGCCAATAAATCGGCAAGAACAAGAACAACAGATACAGGCCCATCACCACAGTTTTGCGGTTCATAACGCCCCCCAAGACACGGCGGTTTGCGGGATTTGTTGATTGCACAGCCATTACACCCCATCCCTTTTGTCAAGATTGGTCATCACAGTGTAGAACACCCATGAAATCAGCAACACAACCAGGAAATACATGATCGAATAGGCCGCTGCAGGGCCAAGATCCATCTGGCCAAGTGCAATCTTAACAAGGTCGATCGACAAGAAATTGGTCGAACTGCCCGGCCCACCGCCCGTGACAACAAATGGTTCGGTATAGATCATGAAACTATCCATAAAGCGCAGCAAAATCGCGATCAAAAGAACGCCCTGCATTTTGGGCAATTCGATATACCAAAACACTTTCCACCGGCTGGCCTGATCAATTTTGGCGGCTTGGTAATACGCATCAGGAATGGATTGCAGCCCGGCATAGGCCAATAAGGCCACCAATGACGTCCAATGCCACACATCCATGACAACCAATGTCACCCAAGCATCCAGCGCATCTTGCGTATAGTTGTAATCAATGCCAATCGCATCCACCACATAGCCCAGTAACCCAATATCGACCCGGCCAAAAATCTGCCAGATCGTGCCCACCACATTCCATGGGATCAACAAAGGCAAAGACATCACGACAAGGCAGAACGAGGCCCAAAACCCTTTTTTCGGCATATGCAGCGCCACATAAATGCCAAGCGGCACCTGAATGGCCAGAATAATGGCCGAAAACAAAATCTGACGGCGCAAAGACGCCCACATCCGTTCCGATTGCAATGTTTCACGAAACCAATCTAGCCCGGCGGGGAAAAACACGTTATTTCCGAATGTATCCTGAATCGAATAATTGACCACGGTCATCAATGGGATGACGGCAGAAAACGCCACCAGCAACAAAACCGGCAAAACCAGAAACCATGCTTTTTGATTGACGGTCTTATTCATTACGCGGCCTCTTCGTCTTGTGGCGTCACGCGCCAATCATCTTCATAGATATTGATCCCGGCAGGGTCGAATTGCACAACGGCCCCATCGGCGGGCAATGTGGTTTCTTCGCCAATGATCGCGCTGATGGGTTGGCCATTGATATCAAGGCGCACGATCTTGTGGCGCCCCACATCTTCGACGCGGTTAATGCGGGCGGGCAGACCATCCCCCCCGGCATGAATGCGCACAAATTCGGGGCGCACACCAAGTTCAACCTTACCCCCCAACGGGGCATAGCCCTTGCCAAGGCCAATTTCGGTACCCGCGATCTGGGCGGTGGCACCTTTGATTGTGGCGGGCAAAAGATTCATGCCCGGTGACCCGATAAAATACCCCACAAAAGTATGTTCAGGCCGTTCAAACAATTCTTGCGGCGTGCCCATTTGCACCACGCGGCCATCATACATGACAACAACCTTATCGGCAAAGGTCAGGGCCTCGGTCTGGTCATGGGTGACATAGATCATCGTATGGC
>CAZPSB010000045.1:0-2018 GCA_964589025.1 uncultured Jannaschia sp.
GTCCAGCCGTTCAAACCCGTGCGCGCCAAAGAAATCGCGCTGCGCCTGTATCATGTTGGTGCTGCCGCGTGCGTGGCGCATCGTGTCATACCACGCCAGCGCGCCCGACAGTGCCGGCACCGGCACGCCCGCCAGTGCCGCACCGGCCACAACGCGGCGCAACGGGGCAATCGCATCGGCCAGCAGCGCAGCCATCGCCGGTGTCAAAATCATGTGTCCGTACGGCATGTCGCTGCGCAGGGCAGCGGCAAAATCATCCAGCAGCGCCGAGCGGATGATGCAGCCCGCGCGCCAGATTTCCGCGATCCGCGCCAGATCAAGCGCCCAGCCGAATTCGTCCGATGCGGCCTGCAACAGGCGGAACCCCTGCGCATGGGCCAGAATGCGACCCGCCAGCATCGCGCGTTCCAGATCGCCGTCTTCGGGGACGGCGGCGGGCTGAACATCGCCGCTCAGGATCGTTTCACCCTTTTGGCGGGCGTCTTTTTCCGATGACCAACCGCGCGCGGCAATCGCCGCCTCGATGGTGCTGGCGGACTGGCCCAGTTTCAGCGCCTCGATCACGGTCCAGCGCCCCGTGCCTTTTTGCCCTGCCTTGTCAAGGATCACATCGACCATCGGATGCCCCGTTTCGGGATCGATTGTGTGCAGAACGCGCGCCGACACATCCATCAGATAGGATTGCAGCGGGCCTGCGTTCCAGCGCGCGAACACCTCGCCGATCTGGGGGGCGTTGCGCCCTGCCCCGTCGCGCAGCAGGCCGTAGAGTTCCGCAATCATCTGCATGTCGGCATATTCGATGCCGTTGTGCACCGTTTTCACGAAATGGCCCGCGCCGTCCGGCCCAACATGGGCGACGCAGGGGTCGCCCTGATATTTGGCGGCAATCGCCTCGGCCATGGGTTTGAGTTGCGTCCAACGGTGATCGCTGCCCCCCACCATCATCGACGGGCCGTGGCGCGCGCCCTCTTCCCCGCCGGACACGCCCATGCCGACGAAATGGATGCCGGTGCCCTGCAGGGCGGCATCGCGCGCGCGGGTTGCGTTGAAATCGGCGTTGCCGCCATCAATGATCGTGTCCCCGTCTGACAAAAGCGGCGTCACGGCGGCAATCATCGCATCCATCGGCGCACCGGACGGGATCATAAACAGGATGGTGCGCGGTGTTTTCAGGGACGATACAAAATCGTCCAGCGTGCGGGCGGGCAGCAGATGCTGCGCCAGATCGCCGGATTCCTTGACGAAATCCGCGATCCAGTCGGTTTCACGGTTGGTCACGGCCACGCGAAACCCGTGATCCGCAAGGTTCAGCGCCAGCGCGCTGCCCATGGTGCCAAGGCCGTAAACCCCGATATCCGCCTGTGCCATGTGCCGTGCGCCCTTGTCTTTCGTGTTTGCGCTAAACTTAGCCGCTGGCCGCGCCAGCGCAAGCACCCCGATCAGCGCCCCAGCCGTTTGCGCCGCGTTTTCATCTTTTCATGGGCCGCCGCCGTGCCATCGTGGAACGAGCCGAACCATTTGTCCCACGGCATTTCCAGATTGCCGTAATTCACCTCGAAATAGCGGTGGTGCATCTGGTGGTGAAAGGTGCCCAGCGCCAGCCGCTTGCGATCCTTGACCAGCAGGTTTTCGAACCCTGTATGCGATGTGGCCGCCGTCAGCGCCTGATGCTGCATGTGAAACAGGATGTGCAGCGGATGGGCGGGGATGATGAAATGGATCAGCACCGAACTGAAGAACGCGATATGTTCCACCGGATGCATCGACAGGCCCGACCACGGGCCGACATTGACATTGCGGTGATGCAGGGAATGCACCAGCCGG
This sequence comes from uncultured Jannaschia sp., assembly GCA_964589025.1. Classification (GTDB taxonomy): domain Bacteria; phylum Pseudomonadota; class Alphaproteobacteria; order Rhodobacterales; family Rhodobacteraceae; genus JANSYL01. The sequence continues at coordinate 1,825 of CAZPSB010000045.1, forward strand.
TAGAGCGGCCCCCAATGCAGCACGCGGTGTATCCAGTAGAAATGGAACGAAATCCACACCGGCGTCAGCAGGAACCACAGGACGAACAGGACAGGATGCGCGGCGGGCGGTTGTCCGCAGAAATGAAAGCGGTATTGGTGTCCGGCAGCGGATGAATGGATTCCAGTGCAAGTCCGGACTTCTGCCAGTCCTTG
>CAZPSB010000045.1:2028-10565 GCA_964589025.1 uncultured Jannaschia sp.
GCGCGACAAACCAGATCGGGTTTTGCGCCCAAGCCAGCACCGGTGCCCATCCGTTGGCCATGGCGTGGAACATCACCACCTCGTAACCGGTCCAGAACCCGACGCCGCTGGTCAGGGACCAGAACATATTGTCGCGCACCTGCCCGCCGAAACTGAACTGTTTGCCGTTTTGCGCCAGATCGCGCGGATCGTATTTCAGCCGGTCGCCCTGTTTCTTGTGGCGAAAGAAATACAGGTGCAGCCCGCCCGCGACCAACAGCATCAGGATCATGTTGCGCAGCCAGATTTGCGCGATCCAGCCCGGCGCAAGGGTTTGCATGTCGGCCAGCGCGGGCTGGAACCATGTCCAGCACAACAGGGCCAGCCCGACCAGAATACTGTTCTCCGCCAGCGCCAGCCACCGCGCCGCGACCCATCCGGCCATGTTGCGCGGATCGGGCGGCCAGCTGAAAAACGGCGAGACGGCGATGGGGACAGACGGCACGTGATGCCAACCGGGGAGTTTTGCGCTGTCCTCTGGCTGCGTCATGTCCCCCGCCCCTGCCCTAGAACCATTGCCCCGGTTCCATCAGGCCCAGATCAAGCAACTGGCGCGAATGCCATTCGAACGGGGTCGAATTGTGCCAGTTGAAGGTTTCAATCTCGAACGTGCTGCCGGGGTTTCGTTTCAGCGCCTTGGCGGTGCGGAACGAACAGATGGCCGATGTCAGATTGTTGTGCCACGGGCAGGCATAGGTGTTGTATTCTTCGTCATTGAATGTGTGATCCTCGCGCAGCTTCAGCCCCGGTTTGGCGCGAAACAGCGCGACGCGGTCAATCTTGCGCCGCAGTTGCGGCACGTGTTCTTCGTAGCGCCAGCGCAGCCCGCCGAAAAAATCAAGCTGCCGTTCCTTGGGGTGGTTGTGGTTCGCCGGATCGGTGCGCGCCAGCGCATAGTAGCCCGATTTGTCCAGACAGGCCTGTTCCAGCGACACGGCGTTGGGATTGGCATGCAGATCAGAGGCATAAAGATCAATCACATAGCTAAGCATGGCATCGCGCCGTTCTTCCGTATGAAAGGCCAGCATTTCGCCGACGGTGCGGGATTCACAAAACGGGAAAAACAGGTATTCGGCGTTGAAGCAATAATACAGCCACGTGCCCGGCGCGGCCGCGATGATCTGGTTCACGGCTGTTTCCATCGCGCCATGGCGCGACATGTCGTAATCGATCCGGTGTACCGAACCGGCCAGATCGCCCGGCAGTGCAAAGCTGGGTGGCATCAGCGCCAGAACCTGACGAAAGCCCGATTGCAAATGATGACGCAAGGTTGTGTCCACCTCGACATCATCCTCGACCAGCACCATCGCCACCGGCCCTTTGGCCAGCACGGCTTTGCCAACATTCAGAAAATCGAGGATCGAAGAATATCGCATGGGGCCTGCATCACGTGGTTTTCTGTAAGTTCCGTTAATTCCGTTTGCATTGCAAGCCACCCCTGCTTGGTCTAGTCAGGCGGCGCACCCCACGCCCCGCAGAGAGTTTCGCAAAATGTCCGCGCCCAAAAAGCTGTTTATCAAGACCTATGGCTGTCAGATGAATGTCTATGACAGTGAACGCATGGCCGAGGCGCTTGGCACGCAGGGCTATGTTGCCACCGACAAGGCGGACGAGGCGGATATGATCCTGCTGAACACCTGCCATATCCGCGAAAAAGCGGCGGAAAAGGTGTATTCCGAACTGGGGCGTCTTAAGGTGCACAAGGCCACCAACCCCGATCTGAAAATCGGTGTGGCCGGTTGTGTCGCCCAGGCCGAAGGCGAAGAAATTATGCGCCGTCAACCGGCGGTGGATTTGGTGGTTGGCCCGCAAACCTATCATCGCTTGCCGCAGATGATGAAGGCGGTTGAACGTGGCGAACGCGCCTTGGATACTGATTTCCCCGAAGAAGATAAATTTCTGCATTTGCCCAAGGCACGCGGGCCGAAACGCGCGCCTGCGGCGTTTTTGACGGTGCAGGAAGGGTGCGATAAATTCTGTTCTTTTTGTGTCGTGCCTTATACGCGCGGTGCCGAAATATCGCGCCCTGCCGACCGTCTATTGACCGAGGCCCGCGATCTGGTGGATCGTGGCGTGCGTGAAATCACATTATTGGGTCAGAATGTGAATGCCTATCATGGGCAGGGGCTTGATGGGGGGGAATGGGGCCTTGCGCGGCTGATTTGGGCCTTGGCCGATATTGACGGGTTGGATCGCATTCGATTCACCACATCACATCCCAATGATATGGATGATGCATTGATCGCGGCCTTTGCGGATTGTGATAAATTGATGCCTTATTTGCATTTGCCGGTTCAATCGGGATCAGACAAAATTCTAAAGGCGATGAACCGCAAACACACGGCGGCGGGTTATATCAAATTGATTGAACGCATCCGCGCCGCCCGGCCTGATATTTTGATATCGGGCGATTTCATCGTTGGCTTTCCCGGCGAAGACGATGATGATTTTCAGGCCACGCTTGATCTGGTGGCTGCGGTTGAATATGGCACGGCCTATTCGTTCAAATACTCGGCCCGGCCTGGCACGCCTGCGGCAGAACGGTTGCCCCTGATAGTGCCAGTGACCGATTAAAGCGCCTGCAAGATGTGTTGGGCGATCAGCAACGCAAAATCCAAGATCAAATGATTGGCCGTAAGGTGAATGTATTGTTCGAAAAACCGGGACGATTAGACAATCAACTTGTCGGCAAATCAGATTACCTGCATTCCGTTCATGTGGATGCCCCCGCCCATTTATTGGGCCAAATTGCGCAGGTTGAAATCATCCAAAGTCAGTCAAATTCCCTGACGGGGCGTTTGGTTTAATCTGCTGATTTATGCGCATTGCGTGACGTATTGTTTCCAGTTTGGAATGAAAAAGAAACGCGTTTGATCTTTCCTTAAGGCAAGTAAAGCTGTAGCCTTAAATAGTATTTTATGTGTTTTGCCTAAAATTGCACATAAAACTGGGGGAAAGATAATGCTTGTGAAAGCAAATAATCAGATATTGATCACGGTTGTGTTCTGTCTGGTCCTTTTGGGGGCCGCGCTTACACCGATTGTTGTGATTGCGTCAGGGGCTGTTCGCCCACCTGCCGAACAGTTTCGATATATGCCACCACCTCCGCCACAGCCAACCTATGTGCCACAGGGCCCGATTGATCCGAATGGGGTTTTGCCAAGTATTTGGATCGACCGTGACGGATGTCATCATTGGGTCGCTGATGGTGGTTTGGAAGGGTATATGGTGCACCGCGTAAACCCTGTGACGGGTCTGCCGGTCTGTGGTGCGCCGCTGCCCGGTGGCGCAGCGCAGTTTCGATAGGATGATGCAATGATGAAATCAATCATGCGATTCGTTTTTATAGGGTCTGGTCTGGCCATTATGGGATGCACCCCTTTGAACGAATTCACCGAGGCAACCTATAGATCCGGTGAACGCAATCCGAATCTTTACCGCGCCGTTGGCGAAGATTTCGGGCGCGATAACCGCACGATCCTTGATATGGAGGCCGGAATTTATATTGATCCGGATGGATGCCATGTATGGATGGTCGATGATGGCGCCGAAGGGTTCTGGTCACGCAGGCATGACCCCGCAACAGGCCGCCCGGTATGCACACCCATTGCGCCCCCCAACGCAATTGTCGGCAGTATTGACAATCAAGGCCGTGGTTTGGTTGATCGTGTTCCACCGCAATAAGGGCCGATTGGGTGCTTGATTTTGCTACAGACAAAAGGCAGGGCGGTATCGCCTTGCCTTTTTGGGTTGACTTGCACTGTTTATTTGACCCACGAAAGATGTGAATAAATCAGATTGCCATGATTCGCGTTGCAACGAATCTTATGGCGATGTCACCATCCATACCGGAGCCATCTTGTCGCAAAACCACCATTCAGACCCCGCAACACCCGGTGGTGTTGAACATCACCTAGAATTTTCAGATAATCGTTTATTGATTGATCTATGCGGCGAATATGACCGCAATCTTGTAAAATTGGAAAGCTTGCTTTCGGTTCAAATTCTGCGTCGGGGCAATCAGATTGTTGTTTTAGGGGCGGGTGCCGAACAGGCGCTGGATGTTTTGCAAACGCTTTACCATCGGTTGGAATCGGGGCGCAGTATTGGGGTTGGTGATCTTGACGCGGCTTTGCGTCTTGGCCCGGCCTTTGCGCAGGATGGGCCTGTCAATACGGCCAAACAGATTGACATGTTCGGGCCGAATCTGGTTGAAATCACGACCCGAAAAAAGACGATCGAACCCAAAACCCAATCGCAACAAAATTACGTCAAATCCCTGTTTAAACGTGAATTGGCCTTTGGTATTGGCCCGGCGGGAACGGGCAAAACATATTTGGCGGTGGCCGTTGCGGTCAACCATCTGATTAACGGGCAGGTGGATAAAATCATCCTAAGCCGCCCCGCGGTTGAGGCGGGCGAACGGCTTGGGTTTTTGCCCGGTGACATGAAAGAAAAGGTCGATCCCTATATGCAGCCGCTTTATGATTCGTTGCATGATTTTTTGCCGGGCAAACAGCTTGGCAAAATGATGGAGGAAAAAACCATCGAAATTGCACCTTTGGCCTTTATGCGCGGGCGCACATTGTCAAATGCCTTTGTCGTGTTGGACGAGGCGCAAAACGCCACCACCATGCAGATGAAAATGTTTTTGACCCGCCTTGGCCAAGGCAGCCGCATGGTTATCACCGGGGATCGGTCACAGGTTGATTTGCCGCGCGGCATTCCCAGTGGTCTGGCCGATGCCGAACGCATTTTGGCGCATATCCCCGATATTAGTTTCACCTATTTCAGCGCCAAAGATGTCGTGCGCCATCCGATGGTTGCCAAAATCATTGACGCCTATGACAAAGACGCCACTGCAACAGGCCGTTGACCATATGACTATTGATATTCTTATCGAAAGCCCGGCTTGGAATGCGGTGTCCCTTGATGCGGTGGCCAAGCGCGCCTTTGCCGCTACATTCGAAAAACTGGGGCTTGCACCGGGCGGTTATGACATCAGCCTGCTGGCCACAGATGATGATCAGATTGCCGATTTGAATGCGCAATTTCGGGGCAAAGCAAGCCCAACAAATGTGTTATCTTGGCCCAGTGATGCGCGCGCGCCCGCCACGCCCGGCGCGATGCCAGATTTGCCTGTGGCCGAATTGGGCGGGCCGGTTTGTGAATTGGGTGATATTGCGTTGGCCCATACCATAATCACACACGAGGCCACCCAAGCGAATAAACCTTTCGATCACCATTTGACCCATTTATTGGTGCATGGCCTGTTGCATCTGTTGGGTTTTGATCACATCACCGATGCAGATGCGGATTTAATGGAAAATTTGGAAACAGATATCCTTGCGCATCTTGGCATGGAAAACCCATATTAAAGCGCGGGCGCATTCGACCCGTTTAGTGATTCGGAAAGGAGCCATGAGCTCAACCCCTGACCCATCATCTTTTGCGGCGCATGGCGCGCAGGAAGATGACCACATGTTTCCCTCCCCCAAACCCGGCTTGTTGGCCCGCCTTCTTGGTATTGGCATAGCGCCTGATGGGGCGGCCCAATCTGATGCTGATGACATATCCCGCAAAACCAGCGATGCGATTGGCCTATCAAATTTGCGGCATATGCGGGTCGAAGATGTGGCTGTGCCGCGCGCCGAAATTGAATCGGTGGCCAGTGATGCATCGCTGGATAGTTTGGTGCATCTGTTTCGCCAAAGCGGCCTGACCCGATTGCCGGTTTTTGACGGCAATCTGGATAACCCGATTGGCCTGATCCATCTGAAAGATGTGGCATTGCAATATGGGTTTAATGGCGGCAGCGATGGGTTTTCGCTTACCTCGATGGTGCGGCCTTTGTTATATGTGCCGCCCTCAATGCCGATTGGGGTGTTGTTAACAAAGATGCAGGCCGAACGTATGCATATGGCCTTGGTGATTGATGAATATGGCGGGGTGGATGGCCTTGTGACGATCGAAGACCTGATTGAACAGGTCGTGGGTGAGATCGAAGATGAACATGACATTGCCGAGGCCGCGCTATGGTCCAAAGAATCCCCTTTGTCCTATCTTGCCTTGGCCCGCGCACCCTTGGATGAATTTGAAACCGAAATCGGCCTATCCCTGATTGATGAAGACGAAGAAGAAGAGGTCGACACACTTGGCGGTTTGGTGTTTTTGTTATCGGGCCATGTCCCCGCCCGCGGTGAGGTCGTGGCCCATCCTGCGGGTGTAGAATTCGAAGTGATTGATGCCGATGCCCGCCGGATCAAACGTTTGCGCGTTCGTATGCCCAAGCCGGGGGAATAGCCTTGGATCATCCCGCCAGATTTCAGGCTTGGCTGATGGCCAAATCCGCGTGGTGGCGTGTGGCCTTGGCGGCGGGGGCAGGCGCAATTGCGGCTTTGGGGCAGGCGCCGTTTGATCTTTGGATTTTATCAATCCCGGCCTTTGCCCTTGGGCTGTGGGTCATTGCTTTGCCCGCCCGTCCACGTTTGGCGGCGGGGGCGGCTTGGGCAATGGGGATGGGGTATTTCGCCATTGCATTGCATTGGATCATGGAACCGTTTTTGGTCGATGCCGCCAGATTTGGCTGGATGGCGCCTTTTGCGCTGGTGCTGATGGCGGGGGGGATGGCGGTGTTTTGGGCCGGGTCCGTTGCGATTGCCATGCGGTTTGGCCCCGCGCGCGGGCGGGGTTTTGCCGTCGCCTTGGCAATCACCTTCGCAGAATATCTACGCGCCAGCGTATTGACCGGCTTTCCTTGGGCGCATCCGGGCCATGTGTTGATTGCATCTGAATGGGTTATCCTTGGCGCATGGGGGGGCGCGCATGGGTTAAGCCTGCTTGTCATGGGGGGGGCTGCGGCATTGGCTTGGGCCATCGGGCAGGGGCGTATGATTTGGGCAGGTGCGGGGTTTGCCCTGTTTGGGGTGTTGGGGGTTTTGCCCTTAACACCTGTGGCCCCGCCCACGCCGGATACAGCCCCGATTATGCGGTTGGTGCAACCCAATGCGCCGCAGCATTTGAAATGGCAACGCGATTGGATGGGTGTGTTTTTCAACCGCGCCTTGCAGGCCACATCGGCCCCAACCGCAGATGGGCGCGCGCCTGATCTAACGATCTGGCCGGAAACCAGCCTGCCGGAATTATTGGATCAATCTGAATTTTCGCGCGCCGATATTGGCCGGGCCGCGCAAGGCCCGGTGGCTGTGGGCGCGTTGCGGCGTATTGATGGCACGGTGCATAATTCATTGGCTTTGTTGGATGATCAAGGCGCGATTTTGGCGGTGTATGACAAACACCATCTTGTGCCTTTTGGCGAATATCTGCCCTTTGAAAATATGTTGAACCGAATGGGGTTGCAGGCTTTGGCGGCCAATTTGCCCGGCGGGATGCGCCCCGGCCCCGGCCCTGTGGTCATGGATTTGCCAAACGGGTTGGGCCGGGTGTTTCCCATGATCTGCTATGAAGCGATCTTTGCGCGCTATATCGCCCAAACCAACCGCCCCGATTGGATGATGCATATCACCAATGATGCATGGTTTGGTGATTTTTCCGGCCCGTATCAACATCTGGCCCTTTCGCGTTTGCGCGCGGTTGAACACGGCCTGCCGGTGTTGCGCGCGGCCAATACTGGCATATCTGCGGTGATTGATGCGCGCGGGCGCGTGGTGGATGCATTGGGTTTAGGGCAAGCGGGGTTTGTGGATGCGCCTTTGCCAGTGGCGATTGCCCCAACGATTTACGCGCGTCTGGGCGATTGGCCGGTTTTAGGGCTTTGGGTGGTTTTATGCGTGCTGGTCTTTTTGCGCCCGATGCAAAAGCCCCCATTGCGCCGCCCCGCCTGAACGCGTAAAGACGCCGCTAACCCACAACGGCTTCCTGACGTGGGCGTATATATAAACCCGGAGCATTCCTCATGTCGCGCAACGCCTATTTATTCACATCTGAATCCGTATCAGAGGGTCACCCTGATAAGGTCTGTGATCGTATTTCGGATGCCATTCTTGATGCCTTTTTGCAACAAGACCCCCAGGCCCGCGTGGCCTGTGAAACCTTTGCCACCACCAACCGCGTTGTTATCGGCGGTGAGGTCGGGTTGCGCGATCAGGCCAAACTGACCGAATATATGGGCCGGGTTCAAGATATCGCGCGCGCCTGCATCAAAGATATCGGCTATGAACAGGATAAATTCCACCATGAAACCGTGGAAATCACCAATCTATTGCATGAACAATCGGCCCATATCGCGATGGGGGTGGATGCCGATGATGCCACCGATAAAGACGAAGGCGCGGGCGATCAGGGCATTATGTTTGGCTATGCGGTGAATGAAACGCCCGCATTGATGCCTGCGCCCATTCAATATGCGCATGCGATTTTGAAACGTTTGGCGGATGTGCGTAAATCGGGGCAGGAACCCGCGCTTGGGCCGGATGCCAAAAGTCAATTGACCCTACGCTATGAGGGCGGCAAACCGGTTTCGGTGGCCTCAATCGTGT
>CAZPSB010000045.1:10575-13056 GCA_964589025.1 uncultured Jannaschia sp.
GTTGTCCACGCAGCATTTGGATGAAAGCCTGTCATCGGATCATGTGCGTGCGATTGTTGAACCCTATATTCGCGCGGAATTGCCTGATGGTTGGATCACGCCGCAAACCGAATGGTGGGTGAACCCAACCGGGAAATTCGTCATTGGCGGGCCTGATGGCGATGCGGGCCTGACGGGGCGCAAGATCATTGTCGATACCTATGGCGGTGCCGCGCCGCATGGTGGCGGCGCGTTTTCGGGCAAAGACCCCACAAAAGTTGATCGTTCTGCCGCTTATGCAGCGCGGTATTTGGCGAAAAATGTGGTGGCCGCCGGCATGGCCGATCGGTGCACCATTCAATTGTCTTATGCGATTGGCGTGGCCAAGCCTTTGTCGATTTATGCCAATACCCATGGCACCGGTCAGGTGGCCGAGGCCGCAATCGAAACCGCCATTGCGCAGGCGATGGATCTGACCCCGCGCGGGATTCGCACCCATCTTGGCCTGAATAAACCTATTTATGCGCGCACGGCGGCCTATGGCCATTTTGGCCGTGCGCCTGATGCCGATGGCGGGTTTTCATGGGAAAAAACCGATTTGGCGGATGCCTTGCGCCGCGCCGTGTAACCCAACACCACATAAGATAATCAAGGGCATTTCGTGACCCAAACACCCCGTCCCCGTCGCAATTTCTATGGCCGCCGCAAGGGCCAACATCTGCGCGATAGTCAGCAAAACTATTTGGCCCAAGATCTTGCCGCGCTTAGCCCCGGTGCGGTTGATTGGGAAGACAACCCAAACCGCACCCCTCTTGATTTGGGGGCGCTGTTTCAAACCCGCGATCTGTGGCTTGAAATTGGTTTTGGCGGGGGGGAACATTTGGTGCATCAGGCATTAAACAACCCCGATATCGGTTTTATCGGGTGCGAACCCTATATCAACGGGGTGGCGATGTTGTTGGGTAAAATCCGGCACCATAATGTACAAAATATCCGCGTGCACCCCGGTGATGTGCGTGATTTGTTTGATGTGTTGCCGGATCAATCTGTTGCCAAAGCGTTTTTGTTATATCCCGATCCATGGCCAAAATCGCGCCATCACCGCCGCCGGTTTGTAACGCAGGATCATTTGGTGCCCTTGGCGCGGGTGATGAAACCGGGTGCGGAATTTCGCGTGGCCACCGACATTCCCGATTATGTGCGTCAGACCTTGCAACAGGTTCCGCGCGCGGGTTTTGAATGGCAGGCCAATTGCGCCGATGATTGGCGCAGGCCGTGGGGGGATTGGCATTCAACCCGGTATGAACAAAAGGCCATTCGCGAAAACCGAACGCCCTATTATATGACGTTTCGCCGCTAGACCTTGGGGCGCGGGGCGGGTATCACATGCCCAAAGATAAAAGGATTTATACGATGTCACATCACGGTGATCGCGTTGCAATGCGATCTCATAAATCGGATGGGTTGACCGGCATCGCCGAGGTGCCCGGCGATAAATCCATCAGCCACCGCAGCCTGATCTTTGGCGCTATGGCCGTGGGTGAAACCAAGATCAGTGGCCTGTTAGAGGGCCAAGATGTTTTGGATACCGCCGCCGCGATGCGCGCCTTTGGCGCCGATGTCACGCGTTTGGGTGATGGGCAATGGCGCGTGCATGGTGTGGGCACGGGTGGGTTTGTTGAACCCGACCGCGTGATTGATTGCGGCAATTCCGGCACGGGTGTGCGGTTGTTGATGGGGGCCATGGCCACCACACCAATCAGCGTGACCTTTACCGGCGATGCCAGTTTGGTCAAACGCCCAATGGCGCGGGTGACAGACCCTTTGGCCTTGTTTGGCACACAGGCCTATGGCCGTGCGGGTGGGCGTTTGCCCATGACGATTGTTGGGGCAAAAGACCCAATGCCGGTGCATTATGCCTTGCCCGTGCCATCGGCGCAGGTCAAATCCGCGGTGTTATTGGCGGGCCTGAACGCGCCGGGCCAAACCATTGTGGTGGAACATGAGGCCACGCGCGATCATACCGAACGCATGTTGGCGGGGTTTGGGGCCGATATCACCACCGAAATCACGCCCCAAGGCCGCGTGATCACCCTAACCGGCCAACCCGAATTGCGCCCGCAAGATATCACCGTGCCGCGTGATCCATCCTCGGCGGCGTTTCCGGTTTGCGCAGCCTTGATCACCCAAGGGTCCGACGTATTGGTGCCCAATATCGGGTTAAACCCCACACGTGCGGGCCTTTATCAAACCTTGATTGATATGGGCGCGGATCTAACCTATGAAAATATGCGCGATATGGGCGGCGAACCGATGGCCGATCTGCGCGCGCGGTTTTCGCCTGATATGAAGGGCATCGAAATCCCCCCCGAACGTGCCGCCAGCATGATTGACGAATACCCGATTCTATCGGTTGTGGCCGCCTTTGCCCAAGGCCCCACAATGATGCGCGGTGTGGCGGAATTGCGCGTAAAAGAAAGCGACCGCATCGCCGCCATGGCC
>CAZPSB010000046.1:0-8827 GCA_964589025.1 uncultured Jannaschia sp.
TCTCTAAATATATTTATAAAAAACTAGGAATTCAGAATTAGTTCTGATAAGGGTGGCATATTACAATACTTAAATTTTTATCAAATTCGAAAAAGCCGAATTGGCCGCCACCATTTTGGCGGCGTCTTTTTTCCATGTCATCTTGATTTTGGGCATGGGTTTTGGTCTGGCGGTCATGCCGATGGTTGCAATGGCGGCGGCGCAAAACACCCCTGTGCAGGTGCGTCGGGTGACGCGGATGGGGCTTTGGCTTGGGGTGTTTTATGCGGCATTGGCGGTGCCGTTATTTTGGTTTTCCGGCCCTGTTCTTATTGCCGCCGGTCAGGAAGTTGATTTATCCGATATGGCCCAACATTACCTGCGCATTGCCGGTTTGGGCATTTTGCCTGCGGTTGTGTTGGTGGTGTTGCGCAGTTTTCTGTCGGCGCTTGAACATACGCGGATTGCGCTTTGGGCCACGATGTTGGGCGTTGTGATGAATGCCGGTATCAATTGGGTGTTGATCTTTGGCCGGTATGGGCTGCCTGAACTGGGCCTGACCGGGGCGGCCATTGCATCTTTGGCCACCAATGTGATCATTTGCATCAGCCTTGGCCTTTATGCTGCTTTGCACCGGGATTTGCGGCCTTATGCGTTATTCATCCGCTTTTGGCGTTCCGATCCTGAGGCCTTTGTCGCCGTGTTTCGCCTAGGCTGGCCGATTGGCCTGACCCTATTGGCCGAAAGCGGGCTGTTCACGGCATCCACCTTGATGATTGGTTGGATGGGGGAAATCACATTGGCCGCCCATGGCATCGTTTTGCAAATCGCATCAGTGGCCTTTATGATGCATATCGGCCTAAGCCAAGCCGCGACCATTCGCGCCGGTCAGGCCTGGGGCCGGGGCGATCGCGCCCAATTGCGGCTGGCCGGATTGGCGGTGGTGATCTGTTCGTTGATTGCGGTTGTGGTTACGGTGATTGTGTTTTTTGCAATTCCGCATATGTTGGTTGGTGCCTTTATTGGGGCGGATGACCCCGCACGGCCCGCCATTTTGGCCATTGGGATCACGCTGGTTTATGTGGCGGCGTTGTTTCAACTGGCCGATGCGGCGCAGGTGATTGCCCTTGGCCTGCTGCGAGGGGCGCATGATACGCGTATGCCCATGATCATTGCGATCATCAGTTATTGGATCATTGGCCTTGGCGCGGCCTATGCGTTGGGATTTCACACCCCACTGGCCGAAATCGGCGTATGGTTTGGCCTTGTCATTGGCCTTGCGGCGGCGGCTTTGTTGTTGATGATCCGGTTTTGGGTTGGGCCGGGGCGTGCTGCGTCGGCATAACATCCCCCAAGGCGCATTGCCCCAAGGCGCGCGTTTGCCCCATGGGGGATCATTACGCCCCGATTTGGTGCAAAATCCGTGCCCATGACCTTATGCCGCGGTGAAAGCTTTCCAGATCATATTTTTCATTTGGGGAATGGATGGCGTCATCATCATTGGCAAAGCCGGCCAAAACCGTATCCATACCCAGATAGGTTTTGAAATAACCCGCCACAGGGATCGACCCGCCACATCCGATAAAGGCGGCCTCATGCGGCCATTCCTGCGATAGGGCCTGACGGGTGGTTTCAAATATGGGGTTGGATATATCCATTTGCCCGGCGGGGGATGCGCCGTGATCATCAAAGGTCACGCTGCAATCATGGGGCAATTGGGCCTTGACCCAAGCGCGGAATTGATCGCGGATTTTATGTGGGTCTTGTTGGCCCACAAGGCGAAAGCTGATCTTGGCAGATGCTTTGGCGGGTAAAACGGTTTTGAACCCTGCACCGGTATAGCCGCCCGTGATCCCGTTGATTTCGGCGGTGGGGCGTGACCAGATCATTTCCAACCCGGTGCGGTCTTGTTCGCCTGCGGGGCGATCAAGGCCAACCGCATTTAGAAAGGCGCGGTCATCAAAGCCAAGCGTTTTCCATTGCTGTGCCAAATCGGGTGGCAGATCGGCCACGCCATCATAAAACCCCGGCACTTGCACGCGGCCTTGATCATCATGCAAATTGCCCAAGATGCGTGTCAACACCCGGATCGGGTTCATTGAAATCCCGCCATACATCCCCGAATGCAGGTCAAGCGCGGGGCCGGTAATGGTGATTTCTTCGCCCAATAATCCGCGCAATTGGGTCACAATCGCGGGCGTGCCGGGGGCAAACATGCCTGTGTCGCAGATAAAGGCCAGATCGGCGCGCAATTCATCGGCATTGTCTTGCAAAAACGGGATCAGGGACGGGGAACCTGATTCTTCCTCGCCCTCACAAAAAATGGTGATTTTGCACGGCAATGCACCGGTTTCGGCCTTATAGGCGCGCATGGCCTCAATAAAGGTCATCAATTGGCCTTTGTCATCGGATGCGCCGCGCGCCCGGATCACGGTTTTGCCGTCAACCTGTTGTAATTCAGGGTCAAACGGATCACGATGCCAAAGATCAAGCGGGTCAACCGGTTGCACGTCATAATGGCCATAAAACAAGACATGTGGCCCCGGACCATCCATATGGGCCACCACCATTGGGTGGCCTGTTGTGGGCCGTACCGATGCCTGAAACCCGATTTCGGCCAGATCCTTTGCCAACCAATCTGCTGCGCGTGCGACATCGCCATCATAGGCGGGATCGGTTGAAATGGATGGGATGCGCAAAAGATCAAACAGGCGATGGGTTGCCTGCGGTAAATCGGTGTCAATGCGGTCAAGAATGGCGTCAAGTGACATGGGGCCCTCAGGGTAATGAAATTTGCAATATCATGGGCTAGGCCTGCGGTATTGTCTAGCGGTTGAGTGATGGCGAAACTTTGGCTAAAAGACCCCTGAGGCGCCTGAACCACAGGCGGGTTAGACAAAAGGTGACTGGTTATGCGTATTATTCTGGCTGCATGTATCGCATGGGCGGCGGTGAACGTTCCGGCCATGGCGCAGGAATTGCCCAATCTGCGCGAGGCGCGCAATCTTGCATTTGCCGAACGTGGCGCAATCGAATGGGAAATTTATCCTCATTCCAGCCTAAGCGAGCTTGACCTGGCCACATTAGAACAGATCAACCAATTGCAGCCGCAAATGTATTATGCGGCCATGGCCATTTCGCCGCGCGATGGGTTGGCATCGGAAACAACTGCCCTGGCCGCAAATTACCATGACGAAGACAATGCCCGTGCGGCGGCCTTGGAAACCTGCAATTCCGCCCGCAGTGGCGGGCCAAGATGCGTGATCGTGATGGTGGTGCGCCCGCAAGGGTGGGAACCGGGCCGGGCGTTACAATTATCAACCCAAGCCACCGCCGCCTTGCGGGGTGATTATCGCCGCCTGCCGCGCCAAACGCGCGCGATGGCCATCAGTGTTTCAACCGGGCAATGGGGTATTGGCCAAGGCCGCGAGGCCGCAATCGCCGCCTGTGCTGTATCTGATTGTCAGGTTGTGGTTGAATATTAATTAACGCCTGATTGGTGTTTTGATGTATATCAAGGTCAAAGCGCGTCAATTTGTGACTTGGTATGATCGTATTACAGCGATACATACCCGATATCGGATGTGATTCAGATCGTGATAAATGGGGTGTGTGCCCCATGTCAGGTATATGCCGAATTAAAGGGGCCAAAATGGACTATAACAGCGCATTGGATAAATCCCTTGCAACATTGCATGCAGAAGGCCGGTATCGCACATTCATTGATATCGAACGTCAAAAGGGCCAATTCCCCCATGCGGTCTGGACCAAACCCGATGGCACATCGCAAAACATCACTGTGTGGTGTGGCAATGATTATTTAGGCATGGGGCAGCATCCGGTTGTTTTATCTGCAATGCATGATGCGTTAGATGCCACCGGCGCGGGGTCTGGGGGCACGCGCAACATTTCCGGCACGACAATTTATCACAAACAGCTAGAGGCCGAATTGGCCGATCTGCATGGCAAAGAGGCGGCCTTGGTGTTTACCTCGGCCTATATTGCCAATGATGCGACATTATCAACCCTGCCGCGCTTGTTTCCCGGTTTGATCATTTATTCGGATGCGCTTAACCATGCCTCGATGATCGAAGGCGTGCGCCGCAATGGGGGCGCAAAGCGTATTTTCCGCCATAATGATGTGGCCCATCTGCGCGAATTGATGGCGGCCGATGACCCGGCTGCGCCCAAATTGATTGCGTTTGAATCCATTTATTCGATGGATGGGGATTTTGGCCCAATCAAAGATATTTGCGATCTGGCCGATGAATTTGGCGCCTTGACCTATATGGACGAAGTTCACGCCGTTGGCATGTATGGCCCGCGCGGGGGCGGCGTGGCCGAACGCGACGGGTTGATGGATCGTGTTGATATAATCAACGGCACCTTGGGCAAGGCCTTTGGCGTGATGGGCGGCTATGTCGCGGCATCGGCCAAAATGTGCGATGCGGTGCGATCTTATGCGCCGGGTTTTATTTTCACGACATCCATTCCGCCTGTGGTTGCCGCAGGCGCGGCGGCATCAGTGCGCCACCTAAAGGGTGATCAGGCGCGGCGCGATTTGCATCAGACACATGCGCGCATTTTGAAAATGCGGCTTAAAGGGTTAGGCCTGCCGATTATTGATCACGGATCACATATTGTGCCTGTGGTTGTTGGCGACCCCGTGCATACAAAAATGTTGTCGGATTCTTTATTGGCCGATTACGGCATTTATGTGCAGCCGATCAATTTTCCCACGGTTCCGCGTGGAACAGAACGGTTGCGTTTTACGCCATCACCTGTTCATACGCCCAAAATGATAGATGGGCTGGTATCGGCCATGGATACATTATGGGGCCATTGTGCGTTAAACCGGTCTGAATTATCGGCGTAATTGTTTCCTTTGTCGAAACAAAACCATCTTGCTTCAAAGATGATTTACGCAATTTGGCGATTCACAAATTGATCTTTATGCGTTAATGTGATTTTAAAAGATAAACCGCGCAATAAAATCTGGGCAGATATATAAAGCGGTGTCACGATTAAAGGGCGTACGGAAATGGGCCTCGCAGTTCATAATGAACATGATCTAGATATTGCGGCGCAGTCACAAAACCATATGGGTTTTGATGGCTATGATATGGATGATGTGCCGCTTGGGGATTTGATGCGCGGCGAACGTGCCACACTTGGTAAATCATTTCTTGATATCGAACGCGAAACCAAAATCCGTGCATCCTATATTGCCGCGATCGAAGACGGCAATGCCGACATATTTACCGCCCCCGCTTTTGTGTCTGGTTATGTCAAGGCCTATGCGCGGTGTTTGGGCATGGATCCTGATTGGGCGTTTGCGCGGTTTTGTAAAGAAACCAATTTCACCGCCCGCGCGCAATCGGCGCATAGTGATGACCGTGATCCTGAAAATGATTATCGCGATACGGCACGATTGAATGCGCATTCCGATTTCATGCGCACGCCCCGCATCAATCTTGAACCGGCCAATCCGGGGATATTATCTTATCTACAACCTGCGGCGGTTGGGTCGGGTTTGGTTATCGTTTTGCTTTTGCTTGGCATCGGCTATGGGGCATGGGCGGTTTTCCAAGATATTCAGCGCCTGCAAATCGCCCCGTTGAATGATGCGCCTGTGCCAATGGCGCAGATTGACCCGATTTCACAAGCGCCCGATATGGATTTTGCCTCTGTGCAGGGTTGGGCGGTGAATTTGCCCGGCACCCAAGCGTTGGATCGGTTGTATCGCCCGCAGGCCTTGGATGTGCCCATTCTAACGCCGCGCGATTCGGCCATTTCAACCCTAAACCCGGATGAGGTGGGCGTGTTGGGCCAACCATCGGTTCCGGCGGCTTTGGGTCCATTAAACCCCGCCCGCGATATTAGCCCAACCTCCCCCCGCCCGCAGGTGCAAGTCACCCAACCGCGCGATGATGCGGTGGTGTTATTTGCGGTGCGCCCATCTTGGGTGCAGGTGCGCACGGCGGGTGGGTCCATTGTATTCGAGGGCACCCTGAATGCAGGTGAAAGTTACGCTGTGCCCTTATCCGATACGCCACCTGTATTGCGGGCGGGCAATTCCGGGTCGTTGTATTTCGCGGTAAATGGTGAAACGCTTGGCCCGGTTGGGCGCGGTACATCTATTGTTGATGGCGTTGAAATGGCGGCTTCGACGATTGCACAAACCTATGATGTGGCCGATGCGCTGCGCGACCCTGATCTAAGTGGGTTTGCAGCACTTGTCTTGCAACAAGACAGTTCTGATTATTGATTAACCATTGCCGATTGGGGTGATGATTATTATGTGACATATCAGCCGCGTTTCGGCGTGAAAGAAGGTGATCATGTCGCATAATCCAATCCGCCCTTGGCGCAATATTGACCGGCGCAAAAGCCGCCAAATTCATGTTGGGTCTGTACCTGTGGGCGGCGATGCCCCCATCAGTGTGCAAACCATGACCAACACTTTGACCACTGATATCAAGGCCACCATCGCGCAGGTGCAGGCCTGCGCCGATGCCGGTGCCGATATTGTGCGCATATCTGTGCCCGATGAAGACAGCGCCGCGGCGCTAAAAGACATCATCCGCGAAAGCCCGGTGCCTATCGTGGCCGATATTCATTTTCACTATAAACGCGCCATCGAAAGTGCCCAGGCCGGGGCGGCCTGTTTGCGTATCAATCCCGGCAATATCGGCGATGAAACGCGCGTGAAAGAGGTCATCAAAGCCGCCCGCGATCACGGATGTTCGATTCGCATTGGCGTGAATGCCGGATCATTGGAAAAACATTTGCTTGATAAATACGGCGAACCCTGCCCCGAGGCGATGATCGAAAGTGGGCTGGATCACATCCGTATTTTGCAAGACAATGATTTCCATGAGTTTAAAATTTCGTGCAAGGCATCTGATGTGTTTTTGGCCGCCGCTGCCTATCAAGGCCTGTCCGAGGCCACAGATGCGCCCATCCATCTTGGCATAACCGAGGCTGGCGGCCTGATGTCGGGCACTATCAAATCGGCGATTGGATTGGGCAATTTACTATGGATGGGCATTGGCGATACGATGCGCGTTTCGCTTTCCGCCGATCCGGTTGAAGAGGTCAAAGTTGCCTTTGACATCCTGAAATCGCTTGGGTTGCGCCATCGCGGGGTGAATATCATTTCTTGCCCATCTTGCGCGCGGCAGGGCTTTGACGTGATCAAAACCGTTGAAATCCTTGAACAACGGCTGGATCACATCAAAACCCCAATGAGCCTGTCAATCATTGGCTGCGTCGTCAATGGCCCGGGTGAGGCCCTGATGACCGATATTGGCTTTACCGGTGGCGGGGCCGGGGCGGGTATGGTGTATTTGGCAGGCAAGCAAAGCCATAAATTATCAAATGATGATATGATTGATCATATCGTTGAACAGGTTGAACAAAAAGCGGTTGAATTGGAAAAGACACGCGCGCAATCCATGTGAATGCGTGCCTTTTGCGATCAGAAAGGCCAATCAATATGCCCCCCAAAAACAGTGGCCGCGGCCAACGTGATTTGCGCGTCAAAGTTAAAACCGCGCGCGGGCGTAAATTAAGTTCGACAAGGTGGTTGGAACGTCAGTTGAATGATCCCTATGTCGCACGGGCGCGCAAAGATGGGTATCGTGGGCGTGCGGCCTATAAGATATTGGAACTGGATGATAAATACCGGTTTTTGGTGCCGGGCGCGCGGGTGGTTGATCTGGGCTGTGCGCCGGGGGGGTGGTGCCAAGTGGCGGTGCCACGTATCAATGCGCTGGGTGCAAAATCAGGCAAGGCGCAGGGCCGCATCATTGGCCTTGATTTGCAGGATGTTGAACCCATCCCCGGGGCCGAATTACATGTGCTGGATTTTATGGCCGATGGGGCCGATGATCAGGTGAAAACCTGGTTAAATGGTCGGGCCGATGTCGTGATGAGCGATATGGCGGCTTCGGCTTCGGGGCATAAACAGACCGATCATTTGCGCATCATCGCATTATGCGAAGCCGCTGCCCATCTGGCCTTTGATGTGTTGGAAAAAGGCGGCACATTCGTGGCCAAGGTTTTGGCCGGTGGCGCCGAAGGCGATATGCAAAAACAATTAAAGCAACGCTTTGAAAAGGTCGTCAATGTCAAACCGCCTGCATCGCGGTCGGATAGTTCGGAAAAATTTGTCGTGGCGATGGGGTTTCGCGGGTAAAATTTAGGAAAACACCTATTGCCTTGGAAAGCCTCTTTTCTTTTTGCGCAGTCCATGGGATATAGCAGCGCCAACGATCCTTGATAGAAAGGGCGCGCGCTATGGATATACGCGAGGCACTCACCTTTGATGATGTACTTTTGGTTCCCGGGGCAAGTTCCGTTTTGCCATCCGATGCCGATACCCGGACATATTTGACCAAATCTATCGAATTGAACATTCCGCTGCTCAGTTCGGCTATGGATACTGTGACCGAATCGAATATGGCCATTGCCATGGCACAGGCCGGCGGCATGGGGGTTATTCACCGCAATCTTGATGTTGAAACCCAGGCCCAACAGGTGCGGCGCGTTAAACGGTTCGAAAGTGGCATGGTTTATACCCCTGTGACATTGCGCCCCGATCAAACCGTGGCCGATGCGCGTGCGCTGCAAGAACGCTATAAAATCACCGGCTTTCCGGTTGTTGATGCCAATCACCGGGTGGTTGGGATTGTGACCAATCGCGATATGCGATTCGCGCCTGATGACACCACACCGGTGCATACAATGATGACATCGCATAATCTGGCCGTGTTGCGCGAACCTGCCGATTTGGCTGGCGCCCGCAGTTTGATGCAGGCGCGCCGTGTTGGAAAACTATTGGTGG
>CAZPSB010000046.1:8837-12661 GCA_964589025.1 uncultured Jannaschia sp.
AAAACTCCTGCATGAACATCGGATTGAAAAACTATTGGTGGTGGATGATGATGGCCGCCTGACCGGGTTATTGACCTTGAAAGATATTGATCAGGCGGTGTTGAACCCACAAGCCTGCAAAGATGCATTGGGGCGTTTGCGCGTGGCTGCGGCCACCACAGTGGGCGATGCGGGATTTGAACGGTCGCAGGCCTTGGTGGATGCGGGCTGTGATCTGATTGTGATTGACACCGCCCATGGCCATTCCGAAGGCGTGGCCCGCGCGGTGGAACGCGTTAAGATGTTGTCAAATGATGTGCAGGTCATGGCCGGCAATGTTGCCACGGGTGATGCCACAAAGGCCCTGATTGATGCAGGGGCCGATGCGGTTAAGGTGGGCATTGGGCCGGGGTCTATTTGCACCACGCGGGTTGTGGCCGGTGTGGGGGTGCCGCAACTGACGGCGATTTCTGATTGTGCCACGGCGGCGCGCGCATCGGGTGTGCCGGTCATTGCCGATGGGGGGATCAAACTATCGGGTGATTTCGCCAAGGCGATTGCCGCAGGGGCGCATTGTGCGATGGTCGGGTCTATGATTGCCGGCACGGATGAGGCCCCCGGCGAATTGATCTTGTATCAAGGCCGGTCGTTCAAATCTTATCGCGGGATGGGGTCTTTGGGTGCGATGGCGCGTGGATCGGCAGATCGGTATTTCCAAAAAGACGCTGCCAGCGATAAATTGGTTCCCGAAGGGGTTGAGGGCCGCGTGCCTTATAAGGGGTCGGTGAATACGGTTCTACACCAGATGATTGGCGGGTTGCGTGCCGCGATGGGCTATACCGGATGTGCAACCGTGGCTGCGATGCGGGAAAACTGTAAATTTGTGCGCATCACCGGCGCGGGCCTAAAGGAATCGCATGTGCATGATGTGCAGATGACCCGCGAAAGCCCAAATTATCGCGCAAGTTGATCTATGACACCCGCCGCGCGATATTCTGCCGCGATTGATGTGCTGGATGCGTGGCGGGGGGGGATGCCGGTCGAAAAGGCATTGATCCGTTGGTCGCGTGGCGCGCGCTATGCCGGGTCAAAAGACCGTGCAGCGGTGCGCGATCATGTGTTTGATGTATTGCGGGCCAAAGCCACCTGTGCGGCGCTTGGTGGGGGGCAAACCGGGCGTGACTTGGTTTTGGGGCTTTTGCGCGCCAATCAGATTGATCCGCAAACGGTGTTTGGGGCCGGGCCATATGGGCCGCCCGGATTGTCAGAAAAAGAATCGGCATGTTTGAACCATCATCGGTTTGTGGATGCTGCGCATGATGTGCCAGCTTGGCTGCGGCCTGATATTGCCGCGCGTTCTAATGGGCAGGATCAGGCATTTTACAAGGCGTTGCAATCGCGTGCGCCGGTCTATTTGCGCATAAATTTGCGCAAGGCGGATGTATCGCAGGCGCAGCAGGTATTGGCCCGCGATAATATTTTGTGTGATTTTGTGCCCGGCGCCAAGGCTGCGTTGATTGTCCAAAATGGTGCGGCGCGTGTGGCCCGATCACAGGCCTATCAAGATGGGTTGGTTGAAATTCAGGATCTTTCGGTTCAATTGGCGGTTGAGGCCGTGGATTGGCCCCAAAAGGGCAAAATTTTGGATTATTGCGCCGGGGGTGGCGGTAAATCATTGGCCATTGCCGCGCAATCATCGGCACGAATTTATGCCCATGATGTAAATCCCAAAAGAATGTCTGATATTCCTGCCCGCGCCGCCCGCGCGGGTGTTGGTATTGATGTAATTGGGCCAAATTCAGTGCAAGGCATCGCCCCATTTGATGCCGTTTTATGTGATGTGCCCTGTTCGGGGTCCGGCACATGGCGCCGCGACCCTGAAGCGAAATGGCGTTTGACATCAGACCGTTTGGCCGATCTGACCCAAACCCAAGATCATATCTTGGCCCAGGCCGCAGGGTATGTGCGCCCGGGTGGGGTGCTTGTCTATATGACATGTTCTTTGTTTGCCGTCGAAAATCAGGCCCGCATCACCGCATTTTTGGGCCATCATGCAAGGTGGAATTGCATGGACACAGGCCAGTTTGACCCTCTGACGGCCTCGGATGGGTTTTATTATGCGGTGCTCACAAAAAAGGGCGCATAAATTTTAAGCTAAGTTTAAGAAATCAATTATTTAATGGGGCATATTGGATTTGACGAAAAAGCGTGGAAGCCCTGTGCAGATGACCGATTTCACATCGCGGTTCGTGCAAAAAATCTGGCCTTGCCTGACGGGTGCCTGCATTGTTTTGATTACGTTTTTGATGATGTTTCAGGTATCCATGCCGGTTTGGTTATGGTCTGTGGTCTTAACAATCGCATGTGTTGGGGCAGTGATATGGGCGCGCAATCATGTGCTTTTGCGGTGGCATATTGCAGAATTATCAACCGCGTTTGAACATGATCGGGTTGCAACATTTCTGGCGGGCCATGGCGGCAGGATCGTGTTTTTGAACCCGGCTGCACGCGCTTTGGCCGGGCAGGGGGGTAAGATGTCGATCGCGGATGCGTTTTCGCGCGTATTTCCCAATGGGCCATCCATCATTGGTCGGATCTTGGCCGATTTGGATCAAGGCACATATGGGCAGGATGATGTGCAAATGCCTCAAACCCGGTTTGAAATATCGGCAAAACGCCTAAGCCATGGGGTGTTATGGCGGGTTCATGTCATGCAAAACCCCAAATTGACCACCGCGCTGCCCATGCTGATTGTGGGCCGTGACGAAGGTATTTTGGCCCAAAATGATGCAATGCGGGCCTTGATCGGGGATGGGGCGTGCGGTTTGGATGATGTTTTTGAAACACGCCCTGTTGTGTCTGGGGCGCCGGTTGGCATGAAAACGCCATCCGGCGCGGTGACGGTTATCCCGATTGTTCAGCATCATAATGATGCGACCCAAGATATTTACATCACCCAACCGGATATGGCGATTGTGCCTCCATCTTCGGGGGGGATCGCGGCGGCGTTGGATGTGTTGCCGGTGGCGTTGTTGCATATCGCGCCTGAAGGCGGTGTTTTGGCGGCAAATGGGCAGGCCAAGGCCATGCTGGGGTTGCAAGATGACACAACACATCATTTGTCATCCCTGCTAGAGGGGTTGGGCCGCCCCGTGGCCGATTGGGTGGACGATATTTTAGAAGGCCGTTTGCCGGATCGGTCCGAAATTATGCGCGCCCGCCTGAAAGAGGATGATTGCTTTTTGCAAGTCACCCTAAGCCGCATCTTAGAAGGTGAAACCGCATCGGTTTTGGCGGTGTTGCAGGACGCAACCGAATTGAAAACCATGGAACAAAAATTCATCCAAAGCCAAAAAATGCAGGCGATTGGTGAATTGGCTGGCGGGATTGCGCATGATTTCAACAACCTGTTGACGGCCATTCGCGGCCATTGTGATTTATTGATGATGGGCCTTGCCCCGGATGCGCCTGGATACACGGATTTGGATCAACCAAACCGTGAACCGCGCGGCGGGGTTGGTCAACCAATTATTGGGGTTTTCTCGTAAACAACGCATTGAACCGGAAATCATAGATTTATCAGATGCGATGGGTGAATTGATGCATCTATTGAACCGGCTTGTGGGTAAGAAGATCAAACTTAATCTGGTGCATTCATCAGATTCGGTTTGTATTCGTGCCGATCCGCGACAATTGGAACAGGTGATTATGAATCTGGTGTTGAATGCCCGCGATGCGATGCCCGGTGGCGGGCAGGTTTTTGTGGAAGTGTCCGGCCACACCACCCATGAGAACACCACCGTCTCGTCCTCCGCCTTCTTCACCGCCATGGGGAAGGATGTGAG
>CAZPSB010000047.1:0-1762 GCA_964589025.1 uncultured Jannaschia sp.
ATGATGTGAATTTTATCCCTGAAGCGGCCTTGACACCAAAGGCCGCGCGCTAATTCACCATGGTATATTCGGCCAAGAATTATGTGCAGCATATATAATAGCATGAGGACAATATGACAAAACCGCCCCTTATCTGGTGGGTCAGGCGTGATTTCCGCCTATGTGACAATCTTGCCTTGTCTGCGGCGGTTGCAACCGGCCATCCGGTTATTGCGCTATTTGTGCATGATGAATGTTCATCTGCGTTGAAACCCGCGCCTGCATGGCGGTTGAATGCCGGGCTTGAATGTTTTGCGCAACGGGTATCGCAGGCCGGGTCGCGTTTGGTGTTGCGCCGCGGTGCGGCGTTGCCAACGCTGTTGGAATTGGTACGTGAAACCGGCGCGGTGGGGGTGTATTGGAATCGCCTTTATGATCCGCAATCCATTGCGCGCGATGCTGCGGTCAAGGCCGCGTTGCAAGATCATGGCATTCAAGCGCGCAGTTTTGCAGGCCATGTGTTATTCGAACCCTGGACAGTGGAAACCGGGCAGGGCGGGGTGTATCGTGTCTATTCGCCGTTTCAGCGCGCGGTTTGGGATCGGCCCGTGCCCGATATGACCCCTGCGCCGGCCACGATCCCCGCGCCCGCAACATGGCCCAAAAGCGATGATTTGGGCCAATGGGCATTGGGGGCGGGGATGCGGCGCGGCGCGGCCAATCTGGCGCATTTCGCGCGGGTTGGGGAAATATCGGCCCAAACCCGATTGGCAGATTTTGCCGCCAATAAGGCCACATCTTACAAGGCCGAACGGGATCGGTTGGATATGGATGCGACCTCGGGGCTAAGCGAATATCTAAGCCTTGGTGAAATCACCCCGGTACAATGTTACCACGCGGTCCGCGATCAGATTGCCCAAGGTGACAAGGGCGCCATTCATTTCTACAAAGAAATTCTGTGGCGCGAATTTGCCTATCATTTATTATATCATACCCCCCATATCACCACGGATAATTGGCGGTCTGAATGGGATGGTTTTCCTTGGAATACCGATGCCGACACGCCGCAGGTTTTGGCCTGGAAACAAGGGCGCACGGGCATTGCCGTGATTGATGCGGCTATGCGTGAATTATATATCACCGGGCGGATGCATAACCGCGCGCGCATGTTGGTGGCGTCATATTTGACCAAACATATGATGGTGCATTGGAAAATCGGCATGGACTGGTTTGAAAATTGCCTGGTGGATTGGGATCCGGCCTCAAACGCGATGGGGTGGCAATGGGTGGCAGGTTCTGGCCCGGATGCGGCGCCTTATTTCCGGGTTTTTAACCCCGATACGCAGGCCGAAAAATTTGATGCACAAGGCCGGTATAGCCGCACATGGTTGGCCGAAGGCACAACCCCGCCCACACAAACCGCACTTAGATATTACGACAGTATCCCGATTCGTTGGGGTTTGAGCCCGCAAACGCCTTATCCGGCGCAGCCCATTATTGGCCTATCCGAGGGTCGAAAACGCGCGCTGGCCGCCTATGAAACCCGTAATTTCAAAGCCGATACATCAACATAACGCTTGCCCATATCCCTTGATTTGCGCCAAAGTACATTTCGACACCGGAGACCAAAATGACATTCAAAACATCCACCAGCGGCGAAACGGGCTTGCCGCGCTATTTTTCGTCGGTATTTGATACGCTGAAATCCCTAAAATACGGGCGGCTTGATCTGGTTTTGCCCGATGGCCGTATCTTTCGCGCCCAAGGCCCCAATCCCGGGCCG
>CAZPSB010000047.1:1818-12545 GCA_964589025.1 uncultured Jannaschia sp.
TGAACATCCATAATGATGATATTTTTGGCCGCCTCATCCGCGAGGGCGATCTTGGGTTTTGCGAAGCCTATCTGGATGGCTGGTGGTCTAGCCCCGATTTGCAGGCCTTCATGGATTTCGTCCATGCCGAAAACGAAGACATCTATGATGGGTTTTTGGGCCTGAATATCGTGCGTGCCTTTGAACGGTTTCGGTTTTGGTTGCAACGCAATACCAAAAAACAGGCCAAAAAGAACATCGCCGCCCATTATGATTTGGGCAATGATTTCTATGCGCTATGGTTGGATGACACGATGACCTATTCATCGGCCAAGTTTGAAACCGGCCAAGAACCGACCGAGGCCGCGCAAATTGCCAAATACGCATCCATGGTTGATCAAATGGGTGTGAAACCCGGTGATCACGTGCTTGAAATCGGGTGTGGTTGGGGCGGGTTTGCCGAATATGCCGCCCGCGAACGGGGGCTAAAGGTTACGGGCCTGACGATTTCACAAGAACAATATAAATATGCGGTTGATCGGATAAAGGCCAAGGGCCTTCAAGATATGGTCGATATCAAATTGCAAGATTACCGCGATGAAAAAGGCCAATATGATGGTATTGCTTCAATCGAAATGTTCGAGGCCGTGGGCGAAAAATACTGGCCTGTTTATTTCAACACGGTTTATGATCGCCTGAAACCGGGCGCCAATGCCACATTGCAGATCATCACAGTGCAAGATAAGCGGTGGGAAATTTACCGAAAAGGCGTTGATTTTATACAAAAATACATCTTTCCCGGCGGCATGTTGCCCGCGCCCAAAATCTTGCAGTCCGAGGCCGAAAAAGCCGGTCTTGCCCTAAAAGGATCGATCGAATTTGGCCAAAGTTACAGCCAAACTTTGCGCCGGTGGCATGACACATTCAACGCCAAATGGGATGATGTGGCCGCGCTTGGCTTTGATGATCGGTTCCGCCGGATGTGGAATTTTTATCTAACATCTTGCGCGGGCGCGTTTCGGTTTGGTGTGTGTGATGTGACCCAAGTCACCCTGTCACGTCCGGGCAACTGAATATAATCACAGGCCCTTTTGATGACACCAATTTTTATCTTTGGCACCTTGTGTCATCGCCCGCTGCTTGATCTTGTTGCAGGGCAGGCGGTTAAACCCCGCCCGGCCTATTTCACCGGCCATGATGTGGTTTGGGTATCGGGGGCCACATACCCCATGTTAACACCGGGGCAGGCGGCGCAGGGTTTGGTGTTTGACGCGCCTGATGATGCCTTGGCCCGGTTGGATTTTTACGAATCCTGCTTTGACTATCACCGGCACCATGGCATGGTGCATACCGATAATGGCCCTATATCGGCACAATTTTGGATGCCACAATCCCAACCGGGTCAGGCCGGTGATGCATGGGATCTGGCCCAATGGGTGCGCGATTATGGCGATATCACAATGCAGGCCGCCGATGAAATCATGCGCCAATATGGCACCGCGACGCCATCCCAAATTGCGGGCCGTTTTTCGATGATTCGATCCCGCGCGCAATCTTATGTGACTGCAACCAAATGGCATCGCCCCCATACAATCGGCACAAGCCGCACGCGTGATGATGTGCAGATTGACCGCATAAAACACCCCTATGATGGGTTTTTCACGATTGAAGAAATCACCGCCAAATTCCGCCGCTTTGACGGTACATGGTCTGCGCCCATGCACCGTGCGGTGTTTCGCGCCGCAGATGCGGTGACGGTTTTACCCTATGATCCCACGCGCGATCGGGTGATGATGGTTGAACAAATCCGGTCTGGCCCTTTGGCGCATGGTGATCCCACGCCTTGGTTACTGGAAGGCATCGCCGGCATGATCGACATTGGCGAAACGCCCCAAGATGCCGCCCGCCGCGAAGCGATTGAAGAGGCCGGAATAACCCTATCGGATCTGCATTTCGTAGCCCAATATTACCCCACACCGGGCGGGGTGGCACAGCGGTTATATTCCTACATTGCGATTGCCGATTTGCCCGATGACATCACGGGCATTGGCGGGCACGCGGATGAGGGCGAAGATATCCTAAGCCACCTTGTCCCCTTTGACTTGGCGCTGGATAGGGTGCAATCGGGTGAAATCGCCGATGCGCCTTTGATTATTTCCCTACAATGGTTGGCGGCCAATCGGGTTCGGTTGCGCGATCAAGATCAACCGGGTTGAGTTCGCGCGCCTATCCGCCTATGCATTTGAATACTGTTTTTCATCGCTCGGAGGCCCCGAATGACCATTCACGCTGATCTGGCATCTGCCATCGGAAACACCCCGCTGATCCGGCTCAATAAGCTAAGCGATGAAACCGGGTGCGAAATTTTGGGCAAGGCCGAATTTCTAAACCCCGGTCAATCGGTCAAGGATCGCGCGGCGCTGTTTATCATCCGCGATGCGATTGCGCGCGGCGATTTGAAACCGGGCGGCACGATTGTAGAAGGCACCGCCGGCAATACAGGCATTGGCCTTGCGCTTGTGGGGGCGTCGATGGGGTTTAAGACGGTGATTGTCATTCCCGATACGCAAAGCCAGGAAAAGAAAGACATGATCCGCCTTGCAGGGGCCCAATTGATTGAGGTCCCCGCAGTTCCCTATAAAGACCCTAATAATTATGTCCGATATTCCGGGCGTTTGGCGGCGGCGTTGAATGACACCTTGCCCGGTGGGGCGATTTGGGCCAATCAATTTGACAATACCGCCAATCGTCAGGCGCATATTGAAACCACCGGACCTGAAATTTGGGCCGATACGGGCGCCAAGGTCGATGGCTTTGTCTGTGCTGTTGGTTCGGGTGGGACATTGGCCGGTGTGGGCGCGGCATTGCAACCCAAAGGCGTACAGATTGGCCTGGCCGATCCCGAAGGGTCGGGCATGTACAAACTTTATACCGGGCAAGATGCGGGTGGAAATTCCATCAGCGAAGGCATTGGCCAAGGCCGCATCACCGCCAATCTTGACGGGTTCACCCCCGATATCAGCTATAAAATCCCCGACGCCGAGGCATTGCCATTGATCTTTGATCTTTTGGCCGGCGAAGGCCTTTGCCTTGGCGGGTCATCGGCCATCAATATGGCCGGGGCCGCGCGCATGGCGCACGATATGGGGCCGGGCCACACCATTGTGACAATCTTGTGCGATTACGGCACGCGCTATCAATCTAAAATCTATAACCCCGAATTTTTGCGCGGCAAAGGCCTGCCTGTTCCATCTTGGGTGGATGCCGCACCAAATTCCATTCCAGATATGTTTGAATAATCATGCAACGTTTTATTGCTTTTGTCTTTGTTTTTGCGGCCCTGTCTGTCATGGCCTTTGCCGCCCCTGTTTCGGCACAAACCCCATCTGCGCCCGCAAATGGCCCAATTGATTACAGCCTTTGGGAAACCGAGGCCACGCGCGCCGAACGTGTCATTGAACGCGGCGATGCGGCCACATTGATTTTCGAATGGTTGCGCGATGATCTTGCCAATTGGCGTGCGCGGTTTTTGGAACTAGAAGGCACAAATCAAACGCGCGTTGATACCATTCGTGCGCAATTGTCTGCCCTTGGGCCTGCGCCAGAAGGTGATGTTGTTGAACCGCCTGAATTGGCCGCCCGTCGTACGGATTTAAATCAGGAATTGATCGCCGCCCAAACCCCCCAACGCCGCGCGGTTGAGGCCTATAACCGTGCCGGTGGCTTGATTGCCGAAATTGATACCATTCTTGCCCAACGCCAGGCGCAGGCCTTGTTGGAACAATCCCCATCGCCTTTGACACCCGCCCTTTGGGTGCGCGCATGGGCGGGGGCAACCGAAGGGGTGCAAACCAGTTTGATTACCCTGTCAGATCGGTTGAATGCGCCTGATTTCAAAGGGCCTTCGGTGGTGCAAATCGGGTTGATTGCCTTGGCGGGGTTGATCGCCCTTGTGGTGATATTCCGCCTGTATCGCCGGGCCAATGCATGGGCGGCCGGGTTGCAGGCGCGTGGTGCCAGGGCCGGGCATGTGGCGGTTGAATATCTGGTATCACTGGGCCAATTCATTGTGCCGGCCATTGGTCTTGCGCTTGTCATGCTGGCCCTGTCGCAGAGCGCGGTTTTAGATGCTGATCTTGCGCAATTGGCGGGCGGTTTGGTGGCGCTGGTTTTATCGGTATTTTCGTCAACCTGGTTGGCGGGCCGCTTGTTTCCAAGCGTTGAAACACGCCAAAGCATTTTTGATATTGCCGTTGAATGGCGCGCGCCTGCGCGCCGGGCCATTGTGGTGATTGGTGTGTTTATGGGCCTGTCTTTGGTGGCGCAGGCTTTGGCCGGGTTTCGCGCCATCCCGATCGAAGCGCGCGGCGTGTTCATCTTGCCTGTTTATATTGGGCTTTGTTTTGGATTTTGGCGCCTGGCCGGTATCCTAAAAGCGGCGCGAAATGCACACCCCCCCACCGATGCCGCCCCTAGCACATTTTTCACCAAAAGCGTTTGGTTCGTCAGCTATGTCTTGCCCCTTATCGCAATTGTCGGGCCTATTTTGGCGGCCATGGGGTATTTAAACGCAGCCGAGGCGTTGATTGCGCCAACTGCGCTAACGCTTGCGATTTTGGGTCTGTTCTTATCGCTTCAACCGATGATCAAAGACATATATCGTGTCATCTTTAAGGCCGATGAAGATGCATTTTCCAATGCGTTGTTGCCGGTCTTGTTCAATTTTGTGGTTCTATTGGCCTTGCTGCCGGTGATCGCATTGGTATGGGGGATGCGCCCTGAACGGTTGGGCGAATTTTATGCCCGCGCGATGGAGGGTGTGACCTTTGGCGATACACGCATCACCCCAATGGCCATTTTGGCCGTGATCTTGGTGTTTTCGCTTGGTTTGATTGCCACACGCATGTTGCAAGCGACGCTGAAAACCACTGTTTTGCCGCGTACACGTATGGATATGGGCGCGCAAAATGCGGTTGCATCGGGGGTTGGCTATGTGGGGTTTGCCCTTGCTGCCGTGATTGCCATCAATTCGGGGGGGATCGACCTGACGGCGCTTGGCTTTGTGGTTGGTGCGCTATCGGTTGGTATTGGTTTTGGTCTGCAAAATGTGGTGTCAAACTTTGTATCGGGCCTTATTCTATTGATTGAACGCCCCATTTCCGAAGGCGACTGGATTGAAGTGGGCGGATATTCCGGCATCGTGAAATCCATATCGGTGCGGTCTACACGGATTGAAACCTTTGATAAAACCGATGTCATTGTGCCCAATGCCGATTTTGTATCGGGCACGGTCACCAATTGGACGCGCGGCAATACAATCGGGCGGGCGGTGGTGACGGTCAGTGTGGCCTATGGCACCGATACCCGCCGCGTGCAGGATATCTTGCTAGAAATCGCAAAATCACATCCGGTTGTGGCAACTTTCCCCGCGCCGGGGGTTGATTTCATGGGGTTTGGGGCCGATGGCCTAGATTTCCGCGTGCGTGCAATTTTGCGTGATGTCAATCAATTGGTCAGTGTGAAAACCGAAATCAATCACCAGATTGCCGAACGCTTCGCCGCCGAAGGTATCGAAATTCCCTTTGCGCAGCGCGATATCTGGTTGCGCAACCCCGAAGCCTTGGCCGCAACGCCCCCCAATGATGCGCCCCCCAATGATGCCACATTATCATAATATATGAATGGGGCTATATGACAGGCCGCATTGGGGTTTTGGCCATTCATGGGATCGGGGTGCAAAGAAAGGCCCCGCATCTTAAATCAACCGATCTTACCTTTTCCAAGGGGATGGCGCGCAAAGTGGCGGGGTTTATGGGCCGTGATTTTGCGCATGTTGCTTGGCACGAGGCCTTTTGGGCCGATATTTTGCATGACCGCCACGATCACTATTTCAGCGCAATTGCCCCAAATATTCGGTTTGATTGGCTTAGAAAATTATTGATGCAAACCATTTCAGGGGCGGCATCGTATCAAAAAACGCCCAAATCCGATGATACCACATATGAAAAAATACATAATGCGGTTGCCCATGCCGTCACATCATTGCGCAATGATATTGGCCCAGATGCGCCTATTGTTATTATCGCGCATTCATTGGGCGGGCATATTATGTCAAATTATATTTATGATCTGCAACAGTGCACCAAATTTGATACCGCCATTGAAAATATGCAAACGATCGTGGCGATTGTGACCTTTGGGTGTAACATCGCGATCTTTTTATTGGGGCGCCCGGGCCATGATGTGCGGCCCATCACCACCCCCGGGGTGGCGTTGCGCGATGGGGTGGGGCGAAAAACATGGTGGTATAATTATTTCGATCCCAACGATATTTTGGGGTATCCGCTTGGGCCTTGTGGCGATGGGTATCGTGATTTGGTCACTACGGGTGCGTTGCGCGATATTCCCATCAACACGGCCCATATATTCAAAACCACCAATCTGTTGTCGCATATCGCCTATTGGCGCAATCGGAAAATATGCCGATCCATCGCCACGATTTTGCAACAGGGGTTGAAATCGTGATCACATAAATGGCGGAACCCGGCCACGTGTTTTACAATTGGGCGTTTTTATACCATTTTGCGGGCGGTACGAAAATATTCTAAGGCTTGCAGCGCGCCACAATAAATACCGATCACGTGAATAATGGCGTGAATTTCATCTTTGGTCACGCCATTGTTGATCGCGCCACCGCAGGTTTTTTTCCATATATTCGGCCCCAAGCGTTGATTTGCGTTGGGCCAAACCGGTTTCAAAAAGATCATCCATTATGTGTGTGTCCGTGTGTGCAAGGGGCCGAAAAAGAAAAGGGCCGCATGTCGCGGCCCTTTGGGTTGTTTATATTGGATCGGGATTATTGCGCTGCATCCACTTCGTCATGGGTGTTGGCAACACCTGCATTTTCGCGGCGCGTATCATTGATAATCGCCTTGATTAGGGAAATGCCCATCAAAACCATCACAAGTGAAAACGGCAATGCGCCAATCACCATTGCGGCCTGAATGGCCTCAAGGCCCCCCGCGATGATAAGACCGCCCACAACCAGCGCCAATGCCACACCCCAAAACAGGATATGCGGGCGGGCCTTTGGGCCTTCGTCGCCTGCGGCATTGATGGTGTTGATGATCAACACAGCCGAATCCGCCGAGGTCACAAGATATGTCAGCAACAAAATCACAACGGTCACCGACATCACCCATGCGATATTATCAGACAGAATAACCGCCAATGTCGCAAATAATTGATCGGCTTGTCCGGCCCCGGTGATGGCGCCTGCGGCCTGACCTGACAATTCCAGATCAATCGCCGTGCCGCCAACAACGGCAAACCAGACAAAACACATGATGGATGGGATCACCATCGCGCCCAATACGTATTCACGTACGGTACGACCTTTGGAAATCCGCGCCAGGAAGACACCTACAAAGGGGGCAAATGCGATCCACCATGCCCAGTAGAATATCGTCCAGCCACCTTGCCAACCGGCCAGTTGCGATGCGGTTGATCCCTCAACCCCGTCTGCGTTCCATACGGTGAACAGATTGCCCGGGATGGAAATCAGGTAATCCCACATACCGACAAACAACGCCTGAAGCCCAAAGAAAGTTGACCCAAACACAATGAAAAACAGCAATAGGAAAAAGCTAAGCCCCATATTCAGGTTTGAAAGCCATTTGATCCCTTTGCCCACACCAGACATGGCCGATAGGGTGGATGCGCCCATAATCACCACCAATGCGATAACGATACCCGCAATCGAAGCTTGGACGCTGCCATCCTCGGCGGTGATTTGCAACCAATCCCCAATGCCGATGCGTACAAGGCCGGATACGAATTGTTCGACCCCAAAGCCCAATGTTTGCGACACACCCAACACAGTGGCCACAACCGCGACCACATCAATGATATGGCCCAATGGGCCTTCTAGGGAACGGCCAAAAATTGGCACAAGGGCAGATCGGATTGTCAAAGGCAGGTTGCGGCGATAGGCATAATAGCCAAGGCCAAGCCCCACAATCGCATAGGCCGCCCAGGCCGCCAAGCCCCAGTGGGTGAAAGACCACACATAGGCCGAGCGCACAGATTCTGCCGTTGATCCTTCGGCAAGGCCGCGGATCGTATCGGGGTTTGACGCCCAGTGATACATGGGTTCAGCCGTGGCAAAGGTTAACATGCCAATGCCGATACCGGCCCCGAACATCATGGAAAACCAAGAAAAATTCGAAAATTCAGGCCGGTCATCATCAAGCCCTAATCGCAATCGCCCCGATGTTGGCAAAACAGCCAGCACAAGGCACAAGATGACGAAAAACGCCATCACATAGACATACCAATAATTGAACAGGCCTAGAATGGTTGAATTAATGTCCGATAACACCCGACCGGCATTGTCAGGAAATGCGACGGCCCATATGATTAGGGCCCCGACAAGAATTTTTGCGCTAATCGCAACAATATGGGTAAACCCTTTGTAAAAACCGCTATCGGCGGTGGGAATATCCAATTGTGTAATTGGTGGTTTGATCGACAAAAGATATCCTTTCGTTTCTTTTTTGGCCAGATGAAACCACCGATAAGACGGTGGCGATGATCTGGCTGTCCCTCCCTGAACACCGATTTGGATCTGCGCCTTGCTTAGGGCGCATATCTAATCCGGTGCTTTTGTGGCGCATTGCGATGCAATGCCATGATCGTGCCAGTCATATATCACACCCGATTTGCCCGTTGGGCACCTATGGGGTATGGTTTTGGCAAGATGCCATAGCGTATTGTTATCGCAAATATTCAATATATGCCACCCCCTTGCAAGGGGATCAAAATAGGTATGATGATCCGTGTGGTCAGGTGATATGCACCCACCGCATCCCACCGGTTGGCGTGTCATCATAAAGGTAGAATTGCGCGGGTGCATGGCACGATTTGCCAAAGGCATTTTGCCTATTCAAGCAGTAAAAACATCCCCCAACACCCGGTTTGGCCTTGGGGGATGTGTTATTTCGCAGGCCCGATCATCATGACCATCTGGCGGCCTTCCAGTTTTGGCATGTTTTCAACCTTGCCAATGCCATCAACCTGCGCGGCCACGCGTTCCAACAATTCGCGGCCCAGATTTTGGTGCGCCATTTCACGCCCCCGAAATCGCAGCGTGACTTTGACCTTGTCACCTTTTTCAAGAAAACGGATCGCATCATTAACCTTGCGTTCAAAGTCATGATCATCCGTATTGGGACGCATCTTGACCTCTTTCACCTCGATGGTTTTTTGTTTTTTCCGCGCTTCGCTTTCGCGTTTTTGTTGTTCATATTTATATTTGCCGTAATCCATGATTTTGGCCACGGGCGGCGTTGCATTTGGCGATATTTCCACCAAATCAAGGCCTGCATCTTGGGCCATGTCCATGGCGCGCGCGGGCGTGACAAGGCCAACATTTTCACCATCTGCGCCGATCAGGCGAATTTCAGGTGCACGGATTCGGTCATTGATGCGCGGGCCGGATTCACGGGTTGGCGGCGCATTATGTGGTCTACGGGCTATTGTGGGCCTCCTTTGGGTGGCATATTTCGGGTATTCAATTACTCTGGCTTGGGCGGGCTTTCAAGGACATATCCCCGATCACCCGCATTTATTGCATTCAACCGTCATTTGGCATGTTAATCAAGAAACGCTTTTTCGACAACATAGTGTTTTGGCTGCGAATTTGCGCCTTCTTGCAGGCCGTACCCTTCCAGCATGTCTTTCAATTCCAAATTAAAGGCCAAATTGCCGCATATCATTGCCCGGTCGGTTTCGGGTGAAAGGGCCGGCACACCCAAATCGGCAAACACATCGCCTGATCGCATCAAATCGGTGATGCGGCCCATCTTGGGGCTGTGTTCGCGCGTGGTGGTAGGATAATAGCAGATTTTATCGGCAAAGCCGTCGCCTATCAATTCGGCCAGGATTTCATCTTGGCCGATGGTGTCAATCAATTGCGCGCCATAGGTCAGTTCGGCCACCTCGCGGCAGGTATGGGTGATGATGATTTGATCGTAATCTTCATAGGTTTGCGGTTCGCGCAGCAGGCTGGCAAAAGGCGCAAAACCGGTGCCGGTGGCAAAAAACCACAATCGTTTTCCCGGCAGTAATGCATCATGCACCAATGTGCCCACCGGTTTGGGGCGCAAAATAATTTCATCCCCCGGTTGGATATGTTGCAATTTTGAGGTCAACGGCCCATCGGGCACCTTGATGGAATAAAATTCCAGTTCATCATCCCATGAAGGCGAAGCAATGGAATACGCCCGCAACAAAGGTTTTTGTTTGCCTGTTTTTGGGTCTGGGTCGCCCATCAGGCCGATCATCACAAATTCACCGGATCGAAACCGCAAAGACGCAGGCCGCGTGCAGCGAAAGCTGAACAAACGATCGGTATAATGTGTGACCTTGGTCACGATTTGCGCGTCGGGCAGGGTGGGGGTGGCTTTGGGTTGGGCGGTCACGGTGGTGGCTCACTTACATTGATAGGCAATATTGGCGCTGTCTTAATCGAGCTTGCAGGCAATGGTCTAGCCCCGTATCACGCAAGTTTGATATATAAATGATGCAAATCAGGCCTTTTATTGGGCCAGAATTTCCCGCAATGGCCGATAAATGCCACATGGCAAGGGGGCAAGATGCATATAGATGATTCGGATCGGCTGCGCCGGGCGCAAAGTTTCATGGGCCATGTGCCCTTTTGTGTGGCACTGGGGATGCGGATTGTGGAA
>CAZPSB010000048.1:0-3478 GCA_964589025.1 uncultured Jannaschia sp.
TTTGGTGTTTGGATGAACCCACCGTGTCATTGGATGACACCAACACCAAACGCTTTGCCGCGATGGTGTCACATCATTTGTTGGGCGGTGGGGTGGCGATTATGGCCACCCATATCAATTTAGGCCTGCCTGAAATGCGGGTGTTGAACATTGCCGATTATGCCGCCAAACACCAAATAACCGATGATCCGTTTGCAGGGGTGTTTTGATGTTGCCTTTGTTCAAGCGCGATTTAATTTTGGCTATTCGGTCTGGTGGGGGCTTTGGCCTTGGATTGGCCTTTTATCTGATTTTCGTCACCTTGGTGCCCTTTGGCATTGGCCCGCAAACCGCAATTTTATCGCAGGTCGCGCCGGGCATCTTGTGGTTGGGGGCGTTATTGGCCTGTTTATTATCGCTGGATCGGGTGTTTCAACTGGATTGGGAGGACGGGTCGCTTGATCTGATGGCAACCGCGCCGCTGCCTTTGGAAGGCGTGGCAATGGCCAAGGCCTTGGCCCATTGGGTGGTCACCGGCCTGCCTTTGGTGTTGGCCGCGCCGGTTTTTGGTATTGTCCTAAACCTGCCTGCGCAGGCCTATGGTGTGTTGATCCTATCGTTGTTTTTGGGCACACCGGCGCTGAGCGTGATTGGCACATTCGGGGCGGCCCTGACCGTGGGGTTGAAACGCGGCGGGTTGTTATTGTCGCTGCTGGTTTTGCCTTTATATATGCCTACATTGATTTTTGGCGCATTGGCGGTGTCGCGCATGGCCCAAGGCCAAGATCCCGCCGGTGCGTTGGCATTCACGGCCGGGGTGACATTGGGCAGTATTGCGATCATGCCTTTTGCAACGGCGGCGGTGATCCGCGTCAATCTGCGCTAGGGGGCGGTATTGTACATACCAACAAGGCAGCGTATTTTGTAACCATGAATTCAATCTGGGAATATGCAAATCCGCGCAAATTCATGGCGCTTTCATCTGTGGTATTGCCATGGGTGTCGGCCCTTGCGGCGGTGTGTTTGATTGGCGGTTTGATCTGGGGTTTTTTCTTTACGCCCGATGATTTTCGCCAAGGATCCACCGTGAAAATCATCTATGTCCATGTGCCAGCCGCAATTATGGCGGTCAATGCGTGGTTCATGATGTTGGTTGCATCACTGATCTGGGTTATTCGCCGCCATCATGTATCTGCGCTTGCGGCTAGGGCGGCGGCCCCTGTGGGGGTGGTGTTTACCCTGATCGCCTTGTTTACAGGCGCGGTTTGGGGCCAACCCATGTGGGGCAGTTGGTGGGAATGGGACCCACGCCTAACCGCGTTTTTGATCCTGTTTTTGTTTTATCTAGGCTATATCGCCCTGTGGGAATCCATTGATAACCCTGATAATGCGGCCGATTTAACATCGGTTTTATGCCTTGTCGGGTCTGTATTTGCGGTGATTTCGCGCTATGCTTTGGTGTTTTGGAACCAAGGCCTGCACCAAGGCGCAACCCTTTCGATGGATGCAGAACAAAACATTTCCAATGTCTATTGGTACCCATTGGTGATCACATTGGCAGGCTTTGGGTTTTTATTTTTGGCGCTTGTCTTATACCGCACCCAAACCGAAATACGCGCCCGCCGGATCAAGGCGTTGGTCGCGCAGCAAAAGGTGATGTCTGATGCCTGATTTAGGCGATTACGCGGTTGAGGTTCTTTCGGCCTATGCCGTAACACTTGTTTTATTGGTTGCATTGATTGCAATATCGGTTTTGCGGGCGCGCAAAATTCGCGCATCTTTGGCCAAGATCGACGCACAGCGCCAAGGGGCGCAGCCATGAAATTCAACTGGTTTGTTTTGCTTCCCCTTGTGGTGACCGCCGGGTTTGTGGCCATTGCGGGCATTCAATTGACCCAAAATCGCGCCGCCCAATCCGCAGGCATTGATACCCAAGCCCTGCCATCGGCACAACAAGGCCGTGCAGCGCCCGCGCTTGATTTACAAGATTTGCCCGGATCCCGCCTTTTGGTGCGCGATGATTTGCAGGGAAATGGCCTGGTGATCGTGAATTTCTGGGCGTCGTGGTGCCCGCCTTGCCGGGCCGAACACCCAACCCTAAGCGCCCTTGCCGCAGCAGGAAACCCTTTATACGGTGTAAATTATCGCGATCAGATTCATCAGGCCTTGGCGTTTTTAGATGAATTGGGCAATCCCTATGATGCGATTGGGACCGACCCACAGGCGCGCAATGGGCGTGATTGGGGGATTGTCGCCATGCCCGAGACGTTTTTCATCGACACTAATGGCATGGTTGTGTTGCATTTTCGCGGGCCGGTCACACAGCGCGCGCTGCAAACGCGCATTATACCTGCGCTGCAAGACCAAGGTCACACCCTTTTGGGGCAATAGGGTTGGGGCAATTTAGGGCTGTTTGAAGGCCCTGATAACATGGGCCGCAATCAGGCTTAGCCCTGATATAGCCACCGCGCATCCGATAAACGCCGCCAGCGCCGTCATGATATTGGCCGGCATATGTGCAAAAGGCCATATCATCCCGCCTGCGATGATATAGGCCCCAAGTGTCAGGCCAAACATCACGATCATGGATATTGCCACCGCGCCGATGGTTAGGCCAAACCTTGGGCGGCGTGGGGCGGCCCAAAAGGCCCGGCGCATGGCGGCAAACAGGCGGGCAATATCGTTTTGCATCGCGATGATGGCCGGCACCAACACCAGAACAATCATCATGCCAAAGCCCAACCCGTAAACCAGTGTAATCACCGTTGGTTTCAAAAATTGCGCGGCGCGCGAGGTTTCAAACAAAAGCGGCGCCAAGCCCAATACCGTTGTCAGCGTTGTTAACAAAACCGGGCGCAACCGATCACAGGTGCCGTCAATAATCGCCGGGATCACCCCGCGATTTTTGGCGTGATCGTCAATGGTGGTGACCAAAACAATCGAATCATTGATGATGATGCCCGTCATCCCGATCAGGCCGACCACGGTAAACAGGCTAAGGGGCACATCCCATTGCATATGGCCGTAAATCGTGCCGACCAGACCAAAAGGAATGATGGCCATCACGACGATGGGGCGGGTCCAACTGGCGAAAATCCAGGCCAGAACCAGATAGATGGCCGTCAGGCATAGGATAAAACCGGTGGCGGCATCATCTAGAAATTCCTGTTCTTGTTCGGCAAGGCCCGCTAGGCGGGTTAAAACGCCATAATCTGATTCGATTCGCGGGATGATTGTGTCGCGCAATTCGGCCAATATAAATTCGGCGCGCTGTGGGTCATCTTCGGAAATATCGCCGGTGACCGAAATCAACCGCAGGCCGTTTTCACGGGTAATTGTTGAAAATCCCTGCCTTGCATCAACGGTGACGATATCGGCCAAGGGCAGATATTGCCCGCTATCGGATCGCAACACCATCCGGTCTAGGAAATCGGCGGTCAATTCGCCTTGGGGCAATTGCACATGAATTGTCGCGCTGCGCGGCCCGGCGGGGTAGGTT
>CAZPSB010000048.1:3488-12404 GCA_964589025.1 uncultured Jannaschia sp.
CCAAAGTCGCAATATCAAACCCCAAGGCCCGGCCTTGTGGTGTTAGGCTTAGGCTAAGTTCTTCGCGGTCATAGGCCATGCTGTCTTGCAGGCCCGATATTTCGCCAAAGGGGGCAAGGGCGGCTTGCAGGGCCTCGGCTGCGGTTTTCAGGGTTTGCGTATCGGCGCCGAAAATCTGTACATCAATCGCATCCCCGCCCGGCCCGCCGCGCCATCCGCGGAAACTAACGGTTTCGGTCAGGGGCAGGTTTTGCACCTCGTCCTGCAAGGCGGACACAAATGCAAATGACGAATAAGGGCGCAGATCGGCATCAATCAGTTCAATCGCGATCGACCCCAAAAGATCGGCGTCTTTTGTATCGGCTGCGGCTAGGGGAATGCCTGTATTGCCGCCGATTTCCGCCAAAACATAGGCCAAAGGGTTGGTGCCATATTCGGCCTCAAACCTAGTGGCAACGGCATCGGTGGCGCGTTGCAATTCGCGCATCATGGCGATGCTGTCGGTGCGGGTGGCGCCATCCAGCATGGCAAAATTGCCGGTGACGCTGCCCTGTTCAGGCGCGTTGAAAAACCGCCATGTCACATCGCCACGGATGAAATTTCCCACCTGAAACGCCAGCAACACCACCATGCCGGCCAAGACCGGATAGCGCGCAAGAATGACCCAACGCATAAAGGGCCGAAACAGGTGCGATTTGATCCAGTCAAAGCCCCGGTTCACCATGCGCGATGGGTAATCATACCAATGCGTTTTGGCCGAATGTACCAAGGCATGGGCCATGTGATTGGGCAAAATCAGGAAACATTCCACCAGACTTGCGGTCAAAACGGCAATCACCGTGAATGGAATATCGGCAATTAAACTGCCAAACCGCCCGCTAATGGCCGTCAGTGCGGCAAAAGCCAAAACCGTGGTCAGGGTTGCCGAAAACACCGGGGCGGCCATGCGTCGCGCAGCGGTTTGGGCGGCAATGGCGGGGGGTTCGCCCAAATGGCGGGCGCGGTAATCGGCATGTTCGCCGACAACAATTGCGTCATCCACCACGATGCCCAATGTGATGATCAACGCAAATAGCGAAATCATGTTGATCGTCAATCCCGCCACCCACATCAGCGCCAGCGCCGCCAATAAAGCCACCGGAATACCCGCCGCGACCCAAAAGGCCGTGCGCGCATTCAGGAATAAAAACAACAGCGCCAACACCAAAACCAGCCCCATAATTGCGTTATCAAGCAAAATATCAAGCCGTGCTGATATGGCCTCGGCCCTTGTGCGGATCAGGTCAATGCTGCTGCCGGTGGGCAAAAGAGGCTGCATCGCGGCGGCCACGGATTCAACGCGGTCTTGCATGGCGATGGCATCGCCATCTTCGGGGCGGTCAACGCGGATGGAAATTGCGGGGTTATCCCCCACGAAATAGGCGCGGTCACGATCCACACCGCCCATGGTGATCTGGGCGATATCGCCAATGGTTAATTCGGTGCCATCCGCCTGACTGCGCAGGG
This sequence comes from uncultured Jannaschia sp., assembly GCA_964589025.1. GTDB lineage: Bacteria > Pseudomonadota > Alphaproteobacteria > Rhodobacterales > Rhodobacteraceae > JANSYL01. The sequence continues at coordinate 4,995 of CAZPSB010000048.1, forward strand.
GCAGGGCGGCGATATCTTGGATGGTGCGCGCGGGCGTGCCGGTGCGAATGCGGGCATTGGCGGCATCGACATCACCGGCGGGGGCGGTGGTGACGGCATCGGCGACCACGCGCGCGACATCGGCCATGCTTATGTCATGCTGAATCAAGGCCACCGTTGGAATTTCGATCATGGTTTGTGGCGCAGCCAGACCCCTGATTGTGGTGCGGGTAACACCGACATCAAACAGGCGGCTGGTGAATTCATCGGCAAAACGGCCCAATTGATCGGCCGATACAGGGCCGGTGATAATCACATCGGTGACACGATCCCACCACACGCCGCGCCTGATTTCGGGATCATCGGCATCATCGGGCAGGTCGGTGATGGCGTCCAATGCGGCCTCTAGATCGCGGGCGGCACGATCCATATCCCAACCGGGATCAAATTCTAGCGAAATCGACGCACGGCCTTCGCGGCTGGTGGCTTGTGATGCGGCAACGCCCGGTATTGTGCGCAGCGCGGGTTCCATGACGGCGACAATGGCGGTGTCAATATCTTCGGCCCCCGCGCCATCCCAGAGCACGACAATGTCAATATCATCTGACACGACATCGGGGAAAAACTGCGCCCGCATATTCGGCAAAGCCGCCAGCCCTGCCACCATCAACATCACCAGCAACAGATTGGCCGCCGTTTTGTGGCGCACAAAATACGATAAAATGCCCGCCGCCGGGCCGGGTAGGGTGCGCATGGCCTAGCCCCCCATCCGGGTTTCGATGCGTTCGATGATCTCGACCGATACCAGATCGGCATTCAATTGTTCCAAAAGCCGGGCTTTGACATCGTCGGGCAGGCGCGTGTTGGATTGCACCGCCGCGATCAACCGCGCGCGTCGGTCATCATCAAGGGCGATTTCGGCAGGTGCGGTGTTTTGCCCATCACCATTGCGGCGGATGGGGTCAACCAAAATGCCGCCGCCAAGTGCAGGGGTGCGGATTAACACAATTTCGGCCCCATCTAGCGCCGCATCGCCACGCACCAACACATCATCGCCTTGCCGGCGCATCAAAGTCACAGGTTCAGGTGTCAGGCGGTTATCATCGCCCAGAACCAAAACCGTGCCATCCGACCCATAGGCCGTGGCCGGAATGCGTGCCGTATGTTCAAGTGGGGGTTCTTGCAGGTTGACCTGCACAAAATCCCCCACGCGCAGGCCGCCTGCCATATCCAGTTGCGCAAATAACAAACGCCCCGATTGGCCTTGTTCAACTGCGCCGGAATCGCGGGTTAAAATAGCCTGCAATGTTGGATTCATGTCATTGCTTTGCAAAGATATTTCAACGGGTAATTCAGGCAGCGCGCCATTTGTGTCCACCAATCGCGCATATTGTGCGGTGGATATGCGAAAGGCGACCTCAAGATCATCAGGGCCAATCAGGCGGGCCAAAACCTGCCCGCGGCTGACAAGGCCGCCTTGGGCCAAATCGACATTGGTCAACACGCCCGTGAAATCTGCAATAACGATGGTTTGTGCCAAAATGCGTTCGGCATCTGCAAGGGCGATGGCCTGCCGGGTTTGGGTGTTTTGGGCGCGCGCAAAGGCGGCCTGCGCTTGGGCAAGGGATTGACGGCGCGCTAACAAGGCCTGCCGCGCTGCTGCCAGGGCCAATTCGGCATTTTCCAATGCGGCAATCGACCCAACGCCGCGATCAAACAAATCTTGTTGGCGGTCAAAGGCGCGGGCCTGAAGGGTGGCCTGATTTTCCGCAGCCTCGATATCTTGCAAGGCAAGCGTAATTGCGCCTTCGGCCTCGGCCATGTCGTTTTGGGCGGCTTCAAGATCGGCGGCGGCGGTGTCGCGGGCGGATTGGGCCTCGGAGGGGTCAATTTCAAACAGAATCTGCCCGGCGCGCACAATGCCCCCATTTTCGAAATTATCGGCCAAATCGGTGATGCGCCCATCAATGGGCGCACGCAGATCAAGCGCGTGGCGGGTTTCAACCTGACCAAAGGTGGTTAAAACGGGCGTATGTGTGGCAAACTGCATCGGGCCGATTTCGGCGGAAAACACCCGTTCGCGCGGCGGGCCGCCGGGCCGGCCATCATCGGCCATACGGGTATTGAGCGCCTGAATGACCGTATAACCCGCAACGGCAAACAAGCCCAATGTGATGGCCATTAGAGACAGGCCTAAAATAGCACGATTGAAAAAACGCATTCATATGTTCCGTCATGATTTGATCATAACATAGCGGGAAATGGGCGCAGGGCAAAAGGCGTATTTTATCTGCTTATTTTCGGCGTAGATCTTCATCAAGGCGGGGCAGGATTTCGATGAAATTGCACGGCCTATGCCGGTAATCCAATTGATAGACTAAAATATCATCCCAAGCATCGCGGCACGCCCCTGATGATCCGGGCAGGGCAAATAGATAGGTGCCACCTGCCACCCCGCCCGTGGCGCGCGATTGTACGGCGGATGTGCCGATTTTCTGCATAGAAACAAGGGTAAATACGGTGGCGAAGGCCTCGATTTCCTTTTCATAAACATCGCGATGGGCCTCAACCGTGACATCACGGCCCGTCAGGCCAGTGCCGCCGGTGGTTAAAATCACGTCTATATCGGGGTCTGCCACCCATTGGCGCAATTGATGGGCGATCTGTGCGCGATCATCGGCCACGATATCGCGCGCGGCCAGATGATGGCCCGCATCGGTTAGGCGATTTACCAATGTATCGCCGGATATATCATTGGCCAAACTGCGTGTGTCAGACACCGTTAGAACCGCAATGCGGCAGGGCAGGAATGGGCGGTCGGGGTCAAGATTGGACATTACGCATCCTTTAGTTTTGCCTTAAGCGACAATAAATCATCCCATGCTTTGGCTTTTTCGCCCGGTCGGCGCAACAGATAGGCGGGGTGGAACATGGGCAGGGCGGGTTTTTCCATCACCTCGGCCCAATTCCCGTGCAACCGCGTGATGCCGCGTTTGCCAATCAAACCTTGGCAGGCATGATTGCCCATCAACACAATCATATCGGGATTGGCCAATTCGATATGGCGGCGCACAAAAGGCGCCAGCATGGCAAGTTCTTGCGCCGTGGGGTCGCGGTTTTGCGGGGGGCGCCAAGGCAACATATTGGTGATATAGATCGCATGGGCGGCGTCATCGGCATCACGCGATAGGCCTATCGCGGCAAACATGCGATCCAATAATTGCCCGGCACGGCCCACAAAGGGTTTGCCCTTTATGTCTTCGTCGCGGCCTGGGGCCTCACCGATGATCATAACGCGGGCCTTTGGATTGCCATCGGCAAAGACCAATTGCCGGGCCGAATCTTTCAACGCGCAATGCGGAAATTGCGCCAGCGCCGATCGCAGGCTGGGCAGGTCTGCCGCCCCATTTGCGGCCTGTTGGGCGGCCAATGTGGTATCAAGGGCCTGTTCAATGGGGGGGGGGGATGCGGCGGCTGGTTTGGCCTTGGCCTGTGGTTTGGCCTGTGATTTGGCCTGTTCGGGGGGCAAATCAAACCGGTTTATGGGCGCGTCAAGGATTGCATCCTCGGCCCCCAATTCCACCTGCCAAGACAAAAGCGCCCAAGCGTCATTATGTTGCGTGTCACCCATGCGGTTAGTCTATGCGCGTCGCCGCCTGCATGGAAGGGCCTGTTTTGCCCAATCGTGCTTGCCCACCCCCCCTTTGCCCGCCTATACCGGGTGCAATTGATAGATGAGGTTCTCATGGGCTTTGGCCATTCTCACCTTTTGGCGATACAGGATCTGACGCCTGCCGATATCATTACCTTGTTGGATCGCGCCAATACCCACGCCGAAGCCGAACGCGGCAATCGCCAACATGGTGCGCCCTTACAAGGGCTGACGCAAATCAACATGTTTTTTGAGGCCTCAACCCGCACACAAGCCAGTTTTGAAATCGCCGGAAAACGGTTGGGGGCCGATGTCATGAATATGTCAATGGCGGCATCATCGCTGAAAAAAGGCGAAACGCTCATTGATACGGCCCTGACGTTAAACGCGATGCATCCCGATTTATTGGTTGTACGACACCCGCATTCAGGGGCGGCGCGATTATTGGCCGATAAGGTGAATTGTGCGGTGGTAAATGCAGGTGACGGGCGGCATGAACACCCCACGCAGGCCTTGTTGGATGCGCTGACGATCAGGCGCGCCAAGGGGCGGTTGCAGCGGCTTAATATCGCGATTTGTGGCGATATCGCGCATTCGCGTGTGGCGCGGTCAAATATCTTTTTGTTGGGCAAGATGGAAAACCGTATTCGCCTGATTGGGCCGCCGACGCTTATGCCATCGGGTGCCGCCGAATGGGGGGTTGAGGTCTATGACGACATGGTCAAAGGCCTTGAAGGATGCGATGTTGTGATGATGTTGCGCCTTCAAAAAGAACGTATGGATGGTGCATTTATCCCATCAGAACGGGAATATTTCCACCGCTTTGGCCTAACGGGCGAAAAACTGGCCCATGCCAAATCTGATGCCATTGTGATGCATCCCGGCCCGATGAATCGTGGTGTGGAAATCGACGGAACAATCGCCGATGACATCAACCGATCGGTTATTCAGGAACAAGTCGAAATGGGCGTTGCCGTGCGCATGGCCGCGATGGAATTATTGGCCGAAAATTTGCAAAGGGGCAAAACATGACCACCCAAGGATGGGCCGCCTGTCTTGACCCGGATGAACGCATCCTTTGGCAAGGGGCCCCTGATCAACGATTGTTTTTGTTACGCAGGGCGGATTTTATCCTTATCCCATTTGGGCTGTTTTGGGGGGCGGGTGGTGTTTTATGGAATATCGGTGCCGCTATGGCTGATGCGCCATTTTCGTTTCATTTGTCTAGTTTGCCTATGCTTGCCATCGGGTTTTATCTTTTGATTGGCCGGTTCATGTTAGATGCCTATATCCGGCGCTGTACCTTTTATGCCCTAAGTACAAAACGCGCTTTTATCGCCACGCAGGTCTGGGGGCGAAAATTACGCGATATAACAATTACCCCGCGATTGGATACATGTGTTGAACATCGCCGCCGCCTTGGGACCATCATTTTTGTGGATCCCCCCAAACCCCGGCGTGGATCAACCCTAAGACGCACAGATTTAGGATTGGGCGATGGCAATGGGGGATTTGTGTTTTCAAATATTACCAACGCGGATGATGTGTATGATATTGTTGTAAACATTCAACATGGGAAACAGGCGTGATGGATGTAACCCTAACCAATGCCCGCCTTATTGATCCTGAAACAGATACCGAAACCCATGGTTGGCTGCGGGTCACCGATGGTGTGATTGCCGCCAAGGGCCAAGGCACCGGGCCTGAGGGCGGGTTGGATTGCGGTGGTTTATGTCTGGCGCCCGGCATTGTGGATGTGGGTGTCAAAGTGGGCGAACCCGGCGAACGCCATAAAGAAGGCTTTCGCAGTGCGGGCCGCGCGGCGGCGGCGGGCGGCGTGACCACTATGATCACGCGGCCCGATACCTTGACCCCAATTGACACGCCCGAGGTCTTGCAATTCGTTATCCGCCGCGCCCAAGATCAGGCGCTGGTGCGCGTAAGGCCTATGGCGGCATTGACCAAGGCGTTGCAGGGCCGCGAAATGACCGAAATCGGTTTTCTTACCGATGCAGGCGCGGTTGCCTTTGGCGATGGGCAAAGGGGGGTTGAAAATACCAAAGTGTTTGCGCGCTGCCTGACATATGCGCGATCTTTGGGCGCATTGGTGATGGGCCATCCCCAAGATCCCGGCCTAAGCATGGGGGCAGCCGCCAGTGCGGGAAAATTCGCCGCCCTGCGCGGTTTGCCTGCCGTGCCCGCCATGGCCGAACGGTTGGGCCTAGACCGCGATTTGGCCCTGGTAGACATGACGCGCGCGCGCTATCATGCCGATCAGATCACAACAGCCGCCGCTTTGCCCAGTTTGCGCCGTGCCAAAGATATGGGTCTGGATGTCAGCGCGGGCGTGTCGATCCATCACCTGACCTTGAATGAACTGGATGTTGGCGATTACCGGACGTTTTTCAAACTTACCCCCCCCCTGCGATCCGAAGATGACCGCCGCGCAGTGGTGGATGCGCTGGCCGATGGCACGATTGACATTCTATGTTCCATGCATACCCCGCAAGATGAGGAATCAAAACGTCTTCCGTTTGAGGTTGCGGCCAGCGGTGCGGTGGGGTTGGAAACCTTACTGACCGCCGCATTGCGCCTGTATCATTCGGGGTATATCACCTTGCCGCGTTTGTTTGGTGTTTTGTCATTGAACCCCGCGCGGCGATTTGGGCTGGATGCGGGGCGGCTGGGCATAGGCGCGCAGGCCGATTTGGTTTTGTTTGATCCCGATCTGCCTTATATACTGGATCGCGCGACCCTATCATCGCGATCCAAAAACACGCCATTTGATGGTCAACGCCTGCAAGGGCGGGTCGAAAAAACTTGGGTTGGGGGGCAAATCGTGTTTGATCGCGACGCGGTTATTTTATGATCCCCGCCTTTGAAACGGCGTTGCCCATGCTGGGCCTTGTGGGTGTATTGGCCTATATTCTGGGCGCGGTGCCTTTTGGGTTGGTCATGGGGTGGGTCTTTGGCCTTGGCGATATCCGCACAATTGGGTCAGGCAATATCGGGGCCACCAATGTATTGCGCACAGGAAACAAGGCGGCGGCGGGGCTAACGCTGGTTCTTGATGCAGCAAAGGGGGGCGTTGGCGTGTTGGTTGCCCGTGTGGCCTTGGGCGAAGACGCCGCGCAAATCGCAGGCCTGGCCGCGTTTTTGGGGCATTGTTTTTCGGTTTTTTTGCGATTTCAGGGCGGCAAAGGCGTGGCCACATTTTTCGGCATTTTGATTGCGCTGTCATGGCCTGTGGGGGCAGTGGCCTGTGGTCTTTGGGTGATTGCGGCGGCCATTGGGCGGATGTCATCGCTTGCCGCACTTGTGGCGGCGGCACTGACGCCTTTGGCCATGCTTGGCTTGGGCCAACCCGATATGGTGGGTTTCGGCATCTTTCTGGGGGGGGTGATTTTTACCCGCCACCGGCCCAATATCGCACGCATCCTAGCGGGTACAGAACCGCGTATCGGTGACAATACATAACCTAGCGATCCTTGGGCAAAGGGTTTTGCGCCTTGTTATAGGCCGTCCAATCGGTGATATCGGGGTAGAATTGTTTGCGCCATGCCCGCAATTTGGGGTTCATCACCCGCCGCCATAAGGGCGGGATCATGGCAAGCGTTGTCATCATGGGATACCCAAAGGGCAATTGGGGGGCCTGATCGCGCCCATAGGTTTGCAACAAGGCAAAGGGCCGGTCGGGTTTGTAATGATGATCGGAATGGCGTTGCAGATTAATCAATAGCCAATTTGAAACGCGTTGCGTGGCGTTCCAACTGTGATGG
>CAZPSB010000049.1:0-6108 GCA_964589025.1 uncultured Jannaschia sp.
GTTTATCATGATCCGTGGGGCCTTTGGGTCGATCAATGGTTGGGGCTATACGTTATTTTATGCGACGAATTTCATCTTTACCGGGCTTGCGGTTGCGGTGGCCTTTCATGCCAAGATTTTCAATATCGGTGGCGAAGGTCAGGCCGCCCTTGGCGGTTTGGGTGTTGCGATCATATGTTTGTCCATCGCTTGGCCCCATTGGTCCATCGCATTAATCGCCGCAATTATAGGTAGCATGGTGTTTGGGGCCGCTTGGGGGGCAATCCCGGCCTATTTACAGGCCAAACGCGGCAGCCATATCGTGATTACAACCATCATGTTTAATTTCATTGCTTCGGCTTTGTTGGTGTATTTATTGGTCAATGTGTTTCGCGTGCCGGGGTCAATGGCCACCGAAACCGCCCGTTTTCCTGATGCGGTGCATTTGCCCAATGCCTATGCGTTTGCACCCTTTTTAGGCTTTAGCCGATCAACCCCTTTGAATGTTACGTTTTTCGTGGCAATTGCGGCTTGTATCGCCGTTTGGTTTTTGATCTGGCGCACCAGATTGGGCTATGAAATCCGGTCATTTGGGCATTCGGCCTCTGCGGCGCTTTATGCAGGGATTAACCCTACAAAAATCATCATGGTCACGATGTTGATTTCCGGCGGATTGGCCGGTCTAATGGCAATCAATGGCGTCATGGGCGAGGCCGAGCGTCTGGTCCTTGATAATGTACAAGGTGCCGGTTTTGTCGGCATTGCGGTGGCCCTGATGGGGCGATCACATCCGATTGGTGTGTTTATGGCCGCGATTTTATTTGGCGCGCTGGCCCAAGGGGGCGCCGAATTGCAATATGAAATGCCCAACATTTCGCGCGACATGGTTGTTGTTATTCAGGCACTTATCATTTTGTTTACAGGGGCGTTGGATAATATGGTGCGCCTACCGATGGAATGGGTTTTCTTATTGCGCAAACGCAGACTGGCCGCGCGCAATGCCACAAAACAGGGGCAAGATTGATGGATTATGTTGCATTCATCGCGATTTTAGACAGTACAATACGCCTTGCCGTGCCATTATTATTGGCCTGTCTTGCGGGGTTGTTTTCGGAACGCGCGGGGATCTTTGACATTGGCCTAGAAGGCAAAATGTTGGCGGCGGCGTTTTTATCGGCGGCGGTGGCCTATGTCACCGGGTCGGTTTGGGTTGGTCTGGCCGCAGGTATTGGGGCGTCATTGGTTTTGGCGGGGCTGCATGGTGTGGCCTCTATCACATTTCGGGGCAATCAATTGATTTCCGGTGTGGCGATTAATTTTTTGGCCGCAGGCCTAAGTGTGACAATCGCGCAAACATGGTTTTCCCAAGGCGGGCGGACACCAGCCTTGACCGGCGGTGCCCGGTTTTCTGAAATTACCCTGCCGGGCGCGGATGCCTTGGCCGATATACCCGTTTTTGGCCCCCTTTATGCCGATCTGATTTCGGGCCATTCCCTTTTGGCGTATGTCGCGTTTTTGGCGGTGCCGATGACATGGTGGATTTTGTTCAAAACCCGGTTTGGCCTGCGCCTGCGGGCCGTGGGTGAAAACCCCGGCGCGGTTGATACGGCGGGCATGTCGGTTATTGGCCTACGCTTTGGCGCGGTGATTATTTGCGGTGTGCTTTGTGGGATTGCGGGGGCGTATTTATCAACTGCCCTGTCTGCCGGTTTCGTCAAAGACATGAGCGCGGGGCGCGGCTTTATCGCCTTGGCGGCGTTGATCTTTGCCAAATGGCGGCCTTGGTCGGCCATGGGGGCGTGTTTGTTATTTGGCTTTTTGGATGCTGTGGGCAACCGGTATCAAAATATCCAGATCTGGGATTTCGTGATCCCCGTGCAATTCATGCAGGCGCTGCCTTATATCCTGACAGTTGTGATTTTGGCGGGTTTTGTGGGCCGGGCCATTCCCCCACGGGCGGGCGGCGAACCCTACGTCAAAGAATTATGAATATGGCAACCCCAAGGTTTGGGGCTGCAAATTCGACCCTACACAATTTGTATTTTCAGGCTTATACTATGTTTGGATATTGGGGTTTGGATATTGGGTGCGATACCCGTTCACGCCTCATATAAAAGCCGAGAAAAAGGATAACCTGCATGCGGTGCCCATTTTGCGGAAATGTAGATACTCAGGTCAAGGATTCGCGCCCGGCGGAAGATCACGTCGCAATCCGCCGCCGGCGGTTTTGCCCGGCCTGTGGCGGGCGGTTCACAACCTATGAACGTGTGCAATTGCGCGATTTGACGGTGGTCAAAACCAATGGCAAACGCGAAGATTTTGACCGCGACAAATTGGAACGGTCGGTGCGTATTTCGATGCAAAAACGCCCGGTGGATCCAGAACGGATTGATCAGATGATATCGGGCATTGTGCGGCGTTTGGAATCTATGGGGGAACAAGATATTCCGTCAAAATTAATCGGTGAAATTGTGATGGAACGTTTGGCCGCGGTTGATACCGTCGCCTATGTGCGGTTCGCCAGCGTGTATAAAAATTTCCAAGCCACCGATGATTTCGAAGATTTCTTGGCCGAATTGCGCCCCCCAACACCAAGTGTTGACCTATAACAGGTGTCGCAAATAGATGAAATCTGGATGCGGCAGGCGTTGGCCTTGGGCGCGCGCGGGTTGGGGCGTGTTTGGCCCAACCCTTCGGTTGGCTGTGTTATTGTCAAAGATGGGCGCGTGATCGGGCGTGGTGTCACCGCCCCCGGTGGGCGCCCCCATGCCGAACCCATTGCTTTGGCCCAGGCCGGGGGGGCGGCCAAAGGCGCCACGGTTTATGTCACCTTAGAACCTTGCGCACATTTTGGCCGCACAGCACCATGTTGTGATGCGTTGATCCGGGCGGGCGTGCGGCGGGTGGTGATTGCGCTGCCTGATCCTGACCCCCGCACCAATGGCACAGGCGCGGCGCGTTTGGCTGATGCAGGGATTACGGTTGAAACGGGTGTTTTGGCTGATCAGGCACGCCTAGACCATGCGGGATTTTTATCGCGGATTGAACGCAAACGCCCCTTTGTGACACTAAAGCTTGCGATATCAATGGATGGGCGCATTGCGACTTCTACGGGGCAAAGCAAATGGATCACGGGGCCTTTGGCACGGCGGCAGGTTCATCTTATGCGCGCCCGCCATGATGCCGTGATGGTAGGGGGCGGGACGGCGCGCGCCGATAATCCAAGCCTAACGGTGCGTGATCTTGGTATTGCGCATCAACCGGTGCGGGTGGTGATGTCACGCGGGTTGGATATTGCCTTAGATGGGGCCTTGGCGACCGGGGCGCAGGATGGGCGGTTATGGTTGTTTCATGGGCAAACGGGCGTGCCTGCCGATATACAAGCAGCCTGGCGGGCGCGCGGCGCGCAATTGCACCCGGTTGCGGTTGGCGCGCGCGGGCATCTTGACCCGCTGGCGGTGTTACAATCTTTGTCTGATCAGGGGATCACGCGGGTTTTTTGCGAAGGCGGGGCCGCATTGGCGGCTGATTTGCTAAGGGCGGATTTGGTGGATGATCTGGTGATCTTTTCCGCCGGTTTGGCCTTGGGCGCCGATGCAATACCGGCCATTGGTGCAATGGGGGTGGCCCAATTGACCCAAGCCCCGGCCTTTGGCCTGCACGACACGCGCCGCATCGGCGATGACGTGATGCAAATCTGGCGCAAGGCCACGCCTTGACGCCTTAACGCCTTGATGACGCCTTTACCCCTCATCTTGACCTAACGCCAGATCCAACTGTGATTGGCCAAGGCCCCTTGGATACGCGATAACCATCTAAGGCGCGGCGGTGGCGTCAGGCCCTTGCCGGTTGTCAAACGATCAACGACAATTTCAACCGGGCAGGGCAGGCCGGTGACAGGGTCAAAATATCTTGGATATTCAATCAAAACCGCCTGCACCAATGCCGCGCGTGAAGGCCGGGCGGTGCGGCGTGCGGGCACTGGGCCAAGATCGGTGGTCAGGCCCCAACCTGCATAAAAAGGCACCCCTAATGTTGTAACGGGAATGCCGCGCAAAAGGGCCTCGAACCCCATTGTCGATGTGATCGTGACCACATGATCGGCGATGCGCATAAGATCGGCGGGGTTTGCATCATGGGCCACGTGATCGGCCAATTGGTTTAAGTCTTGGGCCGCAATTGCCCCATGGCGCAGGCCGGCTTCGACATCGGGATGGGGTTTGTAAATCAGATACCCATCGGGAAACAGGTGGCGGGCCTGTTTCAACAGATCAAGATTGCGGCGAATATCCCCCCCGCCAAGCATGACCGAGGCGTCATCTTCGACTTGCCCTGGCACTAAAATCACAGGCCCGGTGGTGTTGGACCCGGTGGTGTTAGGCCTGAATGTCGATGGGCCGGTTGGCAAATTGTATTTGGTAACATCATGGGCAATCAGGGCATCCAGCAGGGTTTTGGCCCGGCCAAGGCGGGTGTGGGGCCAATGGGCGATGGTGGCAATCTGTGTTTCCAGATCGCTGGGGCGGGTGGGGTCATAATATATGCCGCTGGCATCTTTGACAAAAGACAATGCCGGTGTCAAAGCCGCCCCCAAACCCCGCGATCGCAAAAACCCATCTTCCACCCGCATCAAGGGCCGGGCGGCATCGGCGCAGGCCTGTTCTAAGGCTGGGCTGGCATGGCGCGCCCAAACCAGAACGGCGGGGCCGGGTTTGGCGGCATGTTTCAATGTTTTGGCAAATCTGATCGGTTTGAACCGGCCAAAGCTGTTATTGAGATGACGACGTTTCCAATATCGCATACCATAGGCGGTATATCCCTGCCGGTCCTCGCGCCAAGCGCGGGCCTGTGCGGCAAGGGTCTGGATGACATTTTCGACTGAACACAGGCAATCGCGATAGGGATCATACCATTTGGGGTACAAGATCAAGGTCGCCGCCGCCAGTTGAAGGGCCGTCAGCGCGCGGTTGCGGCGCGCGGGCACATCGCCGCGATCATCGCTTAGGCCCCATCCTGCATAAAAAGGGGCGCCAAATGTCACGGGGCGATGGCCGGCCAAGATGGCCTCAAACCCCATTTGGCTGCTGACGGTATAGACGGCGCGGGCATGTTGAAACAAAACCCAAGGGGAAATGGGGGTATCGACAAAGTGAATTTTATCCGATTGTAGGGCGCGGGCGAAATGCCCCGCCCGGTGGCGCGCCTGTGTGTCTGGATGGGTCTTGATCAGGATATGCGCATCGGGGTGATCGTGTTGCGCCTGATGTAACATATGCGCGAATGTATCTTGATTTGCATGCCCCAACCGGATGGATGCATCACCCCGTCTTTGGTCGATAACCAACACATAATCAGATGAAGCGGTTCGTATGATCCGTTCGGGTCAAAGAGTTTTTATCGGATCTTCCTGCGGCGAACCCCAGCATTTGATCAATGCACTGATGCGCGCGCGCCAATAAACCGGGATCATCCAGCGGGTCATGTTGCAATATCTGTTCCAAGCCCGATGGACGGGATGCATCAAAATATGCCCCATCTTCATCAATCAATAGCCCAACGGGCCCTTCGCCAGACCGCCCCGGCCAAAGTGACCGTAAAAACGCATCTTCAACCCGTATGATTTTGGCACCGGTGCGCCGCGCCACCCAAGCGCCGCGTTTGGCGTATTTGGTATGGCCCCACACCAAAATATGATCTTTTGTGCCGGGCAGCCCAAGACGCAAATCATACCCCGATAAGGTCAGAATGCGCCGGATATTGCGGTTTTTGACAAACCCGGCGCTAAATATATATCCCGGTTGGCGTTGCGCAATATGCCTTGGTTGAACCACCATATCTGCGCGGGCCGCCCTTTGATTAGAAATTGGTCAAACTGGTTGCGTTGCTTGCATTTGTGAGGCCGGTTACACCGTTCAACGTTCCCGTCAGTGCACTGATCGCAGTGTTGAATTGGGTGATTGGTGCGGCGGTCACATACACGATATCTTCGTCGCGGATCACAAAATCACGGGCTTCGAATAATCCGTTTGGTTCGGTCAAATCCAAAACATAAATCATACGTTGTGCCCCGATAATGTCGTTGCGTTGCAAAACAGCGCGGGCCAATGTGGACTTGCCACAACCTGACTC
>CAZPSB010000049.1:6118-7778 GCA_964589025.1 uncultured Jannaschia sp.
GTCGCGACCTCGGCCACCTTCTTCGTGTCGCTGTTCCTCCTGTTCGGGTTCGATCCGCAGAACGAACACACCGGTTGGATCGGCGGCATTTGGGTTCAGACCGCCCACGGATGCGATGGCCTCAATCGCGGTGATGATTTGGCTGTCAAAGGGCACACGCCTTTGTGACGCGGTGGCGCCAAGGGCGGTAAAGCTGCGCGAATCGGCCTCTACGATAACGCGGTCACCGGGGCGCAGGGCGATATCAATACGGGGGTCGCGCAATATATCCTGGTACCAAACGGTGCCACGCATACCGTTGCGCACAAGGGTGATCTGCGTGGTATCTGCGGGCGCGGTAATGCCGCCCGATTCAGCCAGCAACCCCGATAAACGCCGTGTTGTTCGGCTTAAAGGGATCACCCCCTGCGATGCTGCGGCCGGGCCTTCGATCAATACGGCCGCCCCATCCCCGGCTTCGCGGCGTAAAATCACCTGAGGGTCCGGGGTTTGTTCGCTTAATCGGCGGGTGATATCTTGGCGCAGATCTTCGACAGTGCGCCCTGCGGCCACAATTTGGCCCACATAAGGGATGAATATGGTGCCTTCGCTGGTGACTTCTAACCCGTCAACCCCTGCGGCCCTGCCTTCATCGGCAAACAAACCATCATTGACATTTTCATAGATTTGAAAAAACAACACATCGCCGGGGCGAATGATATCAACATTGGTATTGCCAGCAGAAATCAAGGCGGATGAAAACCCAAGGGCGGGCACAAAGGATGTCACGGCTGTGATCCGCGCATCGACACCCACAACAAAGGCGTCGCCATCGCGCCTGACAGACCCAGACAGAATTTCGTTGCGCGTTGGCCCTGATCGCGGCAAAAGCGCGCAGGATGACATTGTTGTAAGTGCGATAAATAACGCGGCCAACCGCGCACCACGCGATAGAGTGCCTGCCACGGGTGATTCCCTTTTTATGAACACTGCTTCATTCTTTTTTATTTACCATAGCGCATTTTAATCTTTTGTGCCAGTTTGTTTTTGACCAACCAAATTCAGATTTGTTTTCAATGGCTTTGCCTGGGGTTTAAGGCAATCATACGGGTCTTTTTGCGCCAATATCGGGTCTATCACACGCCGCAAAAGCTGCTTTCGTCCGCGTTTGGAATAAAAACTGCCGGTCAGTTGTGAGGTTTCAAGCAAATATTGCCGATAATTTTGATAGGCCTCATGTTGCGGGGGCATTGGGTTTGCGAAAAATTCATGCAAGGGTTGGTTTGAAACAAATTCGGGTTTTCGATATACCGCCTGACCAAAGGCTTTGACAGGCAGGCCACGCCAAAGCGCCTGTTGGGCGGCGGTTGAATTCACCGTCACCACCGATTTTGTGTCATTCAAAAGTCGGGCCAATTTACCGCCCGGCACGAAATGCACCCGATCCCAAACCCCATAGGCCTTGGCAAGGCGGCGAATATTTTGGCGCAGCGGCGTTCGACCGTCTTCTAATGGGTGGGCCTTGAACACCAGATGGTGATGCGGCTGTGCGCCTGCGGCAAAGCCTTTGATGACCAATTCGATAAAATCGGCCAATGTGTCAAACGGCCCGTGATGGCGGAAACTGGCATCATGTTCCAATTGTAACAAAACCAAGTGATAGGGAAAATCGCTTGTGTGA
>CAZPSB010000049.1:7788-11076 GCA_964589025.1 uncultured Jannaschia sp.
TGGCCACGGTGACATTCCGATGGGGTTTGAAGGTTTTATAGGCCCGGTTTCGGATAAAGACGAAATAATGATACACCATCCCGTAAAAAATATGCTGACGCAGATCGCCCCATTTTGCGGGCATATCGGGCAGGTCTGTGTTGCGGCCATTCAGCGCGGCCTGCATCGCCGCCACGCTAAGATGCATCAGTTTTGAATGGCCATTGGCCCCGCCACGTTCATACGTGACCCAATAGGGGCGCAGATATCCTTCTTCGAAGACATGGATCGTCAGGTTTTTGTCGCGCGCAATTTTGATGGCGGTGGCATGAATGGGCCGTGTATCGGCATATAATACAAGATCGGTGATCGCGTGATCTGCAATCAGGGTTTTGATCCACCCCTGCCATGTGTCGTGATCTTGATGAAAAGGGTGATAGGTGGTTTTGTCTGACCAGAAAAATTCATCACCCTTGTTGAACCCAACCCGCCTGGTGCGTGCACCCGCCTTGCGCAAAAGATCAGACAGTTGATCGAAAAACGGGCCATGGGGGCCTTGCAGAAACAGAAAATGCCTGTTTTGCGCGGTTATCTGTTCAAAAGGCTGCATTCGGATTGGCCTGCATGTTGCGTTTGCGAAATTGGAACAGAGTTCATTCTTTTTGGCCAGCCCTTATTCACATTGAAGCCACGCCCATTTAATGCTTTGCACATATCAACATGATGACGCAAAGGATATGACGATGTTTACCGGCATTATAACCGATATTGGATGTGTTGCGGCGATCACTCAAAACGGGGATTTGACGTTTCAGATTTCAACGGCCTATGATACCGGGCAAATCATGCTTGGGGCTTCGATCGCGTGTGATGGTATTTGCCTAACCGTTACCCAATTGGGCGATGGCTGGTTTGCGGTTGATGTATCGGCTGAAACGGCATCGAAAACAACCATTGGCGATTGGGGCATTGGGCGCAAGATCAACCTGGAACGGGCCTTGAAGATGGGCGATGAATTGGGCGGGCATATCGTGTCAGGCCATGTGGATGGCGTGGCCAAGGTTTTATCCCTGCATGACGAAGGTGCATCCACCCGTGTTGTGTTTGATGCGCCCGCCGATCTGGCCAAATTCATTGCGCCCAAAGGGTCGGTCACGTTGAATGGCACATCCCTAACCGTAAATGCGGTCAATGATATGCAATTTGGTATCAACCTGATCGCGCATACCAAACAGGCCACAACATGGGGCGATATTCGCCCCGGCGATCGGGTGAATTTGGAAATTGACACCCTGGCCCGTTATGTGGCGCGTTTGGCCGAATGGCAGGCAGATCGGGCTTAATGGACTGGCGTATTGGGGTGTGATGGTCTATGGCACCGGCAAACATGCATCACGCAGGATAACGGATATGACGCAAGGCTTTGAAAAACCCGGCCCGGTTGAGGCCACATATTCCGATGCCATTTCGCCGATCGAAGATATCATCGAAGATGCCCGCAATGGCCGGATGTTTATTCTGGTTGATCACGAAGATCGTGAAAACGAAGGTGATCTGGTCATTCCGGCGCAAATGGCCACCCCGGATGCAATCAATTTCATGGCCATGCATGGGCGGGGGTTGATCTGCCTTAGCTTGCCTGCCGAACGGATTGATCAATTGGGCCTGCCTTTGATGGCGTCCAATAATTCATCGCGCCATGAAACCGCCTTTACCGTATCGATTGAGGCCCGCGAAGGTGTGTCAACCGGTATTTCTGCGGCCGATCGTGCGCGCACGGTGGCGGTGGCGATTGATGCCTCAAAAGATGCCACCGATATTGCCACGCCGGGCCATGTGTTTCCCTTGCGTGCCCGTGAAGGCGGGGTGTTGGTGCGCGCCGGCCATACCGAGGCCGCGGTTGATATTGCGCGGCTTGCCGGGTTGAACCCATCCGGCGTGATTTGCGAGATTATGAAACAAGATGGCAGCATGGCCCGCCTGCCTGATTTGATTGCCCTTGCGCAATTGCATGGCCTGAAAGTCGGCACCATCAGCGACCTAATCGCCTATCGCAGGCGGTATGATAATCTGGTGCGGGTGCGCCAACAAGACCGTATTCATAGCGAATTTGGCGGTGAATGGCAGATGCGCATTTACACCGATCAAACCCAAGGGGCCGAACATATCGTCTTGATCAAGGGCGATATTTCAACCCCCGATCCGGTTTTGGTACGTATGCATGCGATGGATCCTTTGGCCGATATTGTGGGTGTTGGGCCGGTTGGCAATGCCAATCAATTTTCCGATGCGATGCAGATCATCGCCGCCGAAGGGCGTGGTGTTTTGGTGTTGCTGCGGGATTTGACCATGCAACTGACACTCGCCGATGAGGCATCGCCACATACATTGCGCCGCTATGGGTTGGGGGCGCAGATTCTGTCATCGCTTGATTTGCACGAATTGATTTTGTTAACAAATTCGCCTCAGCCCAAAATTGTGGGGCTAGAGGCCTATGGCCTTTCCATTATCGGAACGCGCCCAATTTCCGAGGATATATAATGGCATCCACCATTACACATTACGCCCTGCCGCGCCCCAATCTGGATCATCCGGCAAAATTGGCCATTGTCGTGGCCCCTTATTACAAAGACATTGCCGATGATCTGATCGCAGGTGCTGTGGCCGAAATCACGGCGGCAGGCGGCACATATGATGTGATCGAGGTTCCCGGCGCGCTTGAGGTGCCAACAGCCGTCAAATTTGCCCATAAGGCGGGCGCCTATGATGGGTTTGTTGCCCTTGGTTGCGTTATTCGGGGCGAAACCACGCATTATGATACGGTCTGCAATGATAGTTCACGCGCATTGCAAATATTGGGTCTTGATGGCGCATGTATCGGCAATGGTATTTTGACGGTTGAAACCTATGAACAGGCGGCGGTGCGCGCCAACCCAAAAGGCCAAAACAAAGGCGGTGGCGCGGCGATTGCGGCGCTGCATTTGATCGCAGTGTCACGCCGGTTTGCGCCCGAAACCCTAGATGTGGCCTTATCATGACTACGCTTGACCCAAAGGCCGAACGCCGCCAACGCAGCGCCGCCGCACGCCTTTATGCCGTGCAGGCCTTGTTCCAGATGGAGGCCACCGGCCAATCATTTGATACTGTGCGTGTCGAATTTGAAACCCACCGTTTTGGGGCGGTGATTGATGGGGTTGAATTTGCCGATGGCGATAGCAGCCTGTTTCGTAAAACCGTCGAAGACGCGGTGAAATGGCAGGCCAAAATCGACCAGATGACAGATCGCGCCTTGGTGGCCAAATGGCCCAT
>CAZPSB010000049.1:11099-11876 GCA_964589025.1 uncultured Jannaschia sp.
CGGATTGACCCGACCTTGCGCGCATTGTTTCGCGCCGCCGGTGCCGAATTGTTGCAGGGGGTTGCGCCTGTGCGCGTGGCGATCACCGAATATGTGGATATTGCCGGGGCGTTTTTTCCCCAAGGCCGCGAAGCCCGGTTTGTGAATGCCGTTCTAGATCACATCGCACATGAGGCACACCCGGATGGGTTTTAACCCTAAATCATCGTAGCAAAGTGGCGGGCCCGCAATCAACCGTGGAGGCGTCAATTCCCGAGGACCTGTTTGTACAGGTGGGCGCCAGGTAACCGGACCACGATCCGGACAGAGCCAGCTCCCTCGGAATTGCTTAAGGCCACCGGAATGCAACCTTGCACGAGAAGGGCAGAAACCCGCCACCGCAACAGGTAAGCTTCCACCCCCGTCTTGGCATTTTGCCACAGACACGCGAAGCGCAGAACCCGCCACCCCATGACATAATCCCGATATGACGTATCGGCAAGAACGGCCTCAAAAATAAACACACCGGCATCATAAAAGACCCGGTGTATTTTATCGCAATTCGGCATATATGCGCGATTTAATTCCCTTGGGTGCCCGCGTTAATCACGCCACATGCGTAATCGGCATTATCGGGCAGGTTGCACGCGCCACTGCGTGCGCTGCCTGCGCAATTGGCAAGACCCATGATGGCAACCAACATGGCGGCAATCGTTAACATTCTGGACATAAGATAACCCTTTATTTACCATGGCCTTATATTAGCTATGCCTTTTTGCCTTTTTGCAAGTGAAATTT
>CAZPSB010000049.1:11953-12370 GCA_964589025.1 uncultured Jannaschia sp.
AAAGGGTGAATTTTGGGTGATTGAATGCAAATCATCGCGGTCTGATTTCACGTCGGATACAAAATGGCCGGGCTATCTTGGCTGGGGTGATCGGTTTTTTTGGGCGGTGAATGTTGATTTTCCGGTGGATATATTGCCCGATCACACAGGGTTGATTTTTGCAGATGCCTTTGATGGCCATATTATCCGCACCGGCGCTGAGGCCAAATTGCCCCCTGCGCGGCGCCGGGCCTTGATGTTGAAATTTGCGCGCGTGGCGGCGCGGCGCGATTTTGCCCTACGCCACCTTGATATTGCGCCCTAAAGCGGCCCTTTTATCATTTGGGATTGCCGCCTGTTTTGCGGGCCAATGCAGCGGCGGCGTTTAATTCATGGGCGATGTCTTCGGCCTCTTCGGGGGAAAAATCCAAAGGCAAT
>CAZPSB010000050.1:0-5288 GCA_964589025.1 uncultured Jannaschia sp.
GGACCGGCTTGATCAGGTTTTGCAAAGCATTGGGTATGAATGATCCCGGGTGCGCGGCCTGTGATTTTTGATCTGCGGTGATTGGGGTATATGCAAAGATAAAGCCTTGGTTCCTTTATAGAAACCAAGGTTTTCTTTTGGGCGATTTGGCGGGTGGTCTGGGGTACGCAGCCCCCCGGATCATAGCAAATCTTTCATGTCGATTGCCCGGCCTTGCGCGATAGATCGCTGCGCGGCAATGCCCATCAATACGGCCATGCGGCCATCATGCAGGCTGACCTCAGGGGTGGGGCGTGTGCCTTTGACCAGTTCCAGAAATTTCTGATGCTGATAAAAGGTTGATCCATTGTGATCGCCGGCCTCTAAAAGATCGGGATCAACGGGAATATCTTGAACCTGCGGGCCTTTGGGGTGGCGGGGGCTGATGATCAATTGCGGCACGGGCGGTTCACCCAAATCTGCGGGCCAAAACCGGGTTGGGCCGGGCACAAGGGCCTCAACCCGTCCTTTGGCACCGGTGGCGGTGATTTCTTCTTGATAGCGCGCGCCTTCGGCAAACATGCAAAGATCAAGCATCGCACGGCTGCCATTTGCAAAATCCACAATCACATAGCCATTATCCAAAATATCAGGCCGCCCATCTGTATATATTTCATCCAAGTGGTTCGCATCCTGCCCGCCCGATGCCATCACGCGCACCGGTTCAGACCCGATTGCAAGGCGCATCAGGTCAAAAAAGTGACAGCATTTTTCAACAAAAGTGCCCCCTGAATATTTATTAAACCGGTTCCAATCGCCCACTTTTTCCAGAAACGGAAACCGATGTTCGCGAATCGTCAACATTTTGATGCCGCCGGTTTCGTCTTGGGCACAATTCAACAAGGCGGTAATGGGTGGCATATACCGGTATTCCATCGCCACCCAAACCGGCGCGGGGTAAGAGGCCATAAAATCGGCCAAATCATCGGATTGATCGGTGGATGTAAACAGGGGTTTTTCAACCAAAACGGGCAGGGGCCGCCGGGCTGCGATATGTTTCAGTTGGTCAATATGCACATAATTCGGGCTGGCGATCAAAAGGCAATCAAGGTTTTCAACATCCAACAAGGCATCCAAATCGGGCACCTGAACCGCATCGGGGGCCAGATTTTGGGCCTGTGCGGCCATATCGGGATCGGGTTCGAAAATGGCACTGATGCGGGTATTTTCAAGCAAAGCAATGTTTTTGATATGTTCCTGGCCCATCATGCCACAGCCGATGATGCCGTAATGTGTTATGTCTGACATGGTTTTCTTTCTATTTTAATCTTTGAACATAGCGTGTTGTGTTGGGATCGAACCAAGTTCGGGAAAATTCTACACATCCTTTGTCATTGGCAAAACTAAAACGTTCGACCAAACCTACAATTGTTGCGATGGGGGGGGCAAATTCGGTTGGGGCCCATGCCGGGGTTGGGGCGATGCTGACGAAATCTTCGGCATGGGTAATCCAGAAGCCTAGGTGGTTTTTGTAATATAGGTATAAAGAATCCTTTAGTTTTTTGGAATCAATCCGGCCCGCATTGCCATCCAGCCAGATTTCTTCGATCGCAATTGGATGACGATTGAGATACCTTAGCCGCCGGATACGCGTGGCGTGTTGGCACGTGCCGAATGCGGGCAAATCATGCGGTTTTTCCATCAATCCTGTGCTGATAACATGCGCGGTTGG
This sequence comes from uncultured Jannaschia sp., assembly GCA_964589025.1. Taxonomy (GTDB): domain Bacteria; phylum Pseudomonadota; class Alphaproteobacteria; order Rhodobacterales; family Rhodobacteraceae; genus JANSYL01. The sequence continues at coordinate 1,712 of CAZPSB010000050.1, forward strand.
CAATCCGCCACCTGATATCAGTTCAAGACGAAACATGGAATAGACGCTATTTGTATCGCCCCCGGCCTGAATATAATTGCCTGATCCTTGGATCCGCCGCAAAAGCCCTTTTTCGTCAAGAATACGCAGCGCTTTGCGCAAGGTTCGGATGGTGGTGTTATATTGTTTGGCCAGATCACGTTCGGATGGCAGGCGGTCACCATCCACCAAATGGCCTGATGCGATTTAGCGGATCATCACCTCGCTGATTTGGATATAAAGCGGCAGCGCCGGTTTTGTGGCCATTTCACCCGTCATTTTCTATGCGATCCGAACAAATTGATACCCCATTGATTTAGATCAATCAGGCCGCTATGATCATTCGAAAGTCAAGGTATTTCTAACCTGCACCTTATGCAAATTCACGCATTGGCGGGCATGTGGCCGAAATCATTGGCAAGACATATCAAATTGGCGGCCACATCACAGGCCCGGCCAGATAAAGGGGTAAGATATGACGGTTGTTCCGGTAACATCACAAGATTTAGACGCAGCCGAGGTATCGTGGTTTGCCGCATTGTGTTCGGATGATTATCAATTTTTAGGCCAACCCGATGGCGCGCTGCGATCATCATGGTCACATTGTTCATCTTTGGTGAAAACCGCCGAAGAACAGGGGTTTCGCAACATTTTGTGCCCGTCTTCGTATCAGGTGGGTCAAGATACGCTTAGCTTTGTGGCCGGATGCGCGCCGATCACATCCAAGATCAATCTTTTGGCGGCGGTGCGTTGTGGTGAAATGCAGCCCATCATGTTGGCGCGCACCATTGCGACGTTGGATCACATGTTAGAAGGCCGCCTGACGGTCAATATCATCTCGTCTGATTTTCCCGGCGAAAAGGCCGAAAGTGCCTATCGCTATCAACGATCGCGCGAGGTTGTTGAAATCTTAAAACAGGCCTGGACGCAGGGTGAAATCAATTACGAAGGTGAAATTTATAATTTCAAGGGCCTGACCACCGATCCGGTGATGCCGTATCAAACGGGCGGGCCGCTTTTGTATTTTGGTGGCTATTCGCCAAGTGCGTTGGAATTATGCGGTCAACATTGCGATGTTTATCTGATGTGGCCCGAAAAGATAGAAGAATTACAAGGCCGCATGAAGGCCGTGCATGATGTCGCGCAACGCTATGAGCGTACCTTGGATTACGGGTTGCGCGTTCATATGATCGTGCGCGACACCGAGGCCGAGGCCCGCGAATATGCCGAATATATCGTGTCCAAACTGGATGATGAACAAGGCACAACCATCCGCGAACGCGCGCTTGATGCGAAATCTTTGGGTGTTAGTCATCAGGCCAAGAACCGCGATATTGCCGATGATGATGGGTTTATCGAACCCCATCTTTGGACAGGCATTGGCCGCGCGCGGTCGGGATGCGGGGCGGCCTTGGTTGGATCAACCGATCAGGTTTTGTCCAAACTTGAGGCCTATCAAAAAATGGGTATTCGCGCCTTTATTCTATCGGGATACCCCCATCATGACGAAGCCCGCCATTTCGGATCGCGTGTATTGCCGCAGATGAAAACCTGTTCACTGCCGCATGAATATGGCCGCGTGCCCGCGTCAACGCCCCTTACCCCCCTAGGTGCAGGGGATCGCCGCTAATGGATCGTGTCAAATTGCAAGACGGGCTGGATTTCAGCCGCGTGGTTTATGGAATGTGGCGTTTGGCCGATGATGCCGATACATCGCCCAAACATGTTGAGGCTAAAATTGACGCCTGTTTGGCACAGGGCATCACAACTTTTGATCATGCCGATATTTACGGCGATTATTCCGCAGAACAGGTTTTGGGTGGCGCCCTGCGCGCCAACCCGGCCCTTCGGTCGCAGATGGAAATTGTAACCAAATGTGGCATTATTGCCCCTGTGGGCCGCTATGGCGATCGCAAGGTGAAATTCTATGATACATCGCGCGCGCATATCGAACAATCGGTGGATACATCGCTAAAATTGATGGGGATTGAACAGGTTGATTTGTTGTTGCCCTGATCCGTTGATGGACCATCATGAAACGGGGCGGGTTCTGGATGATTTGATCAGCAGCGGTAAAATCAAAGCGGCGGGTGTGTCCAATTTCCGCCCGCATGATTGGCATTTGTTGCAATCGGCCATGGATAACGCGTTATTGACGAACCAGATTGAATTGTCTTTGGGTCATGTGGCACCTTTCACCAATGGCGATGTGGCGTTTCATCACCAAAGCAACCATCCGATTATGGCCTGGTCGCCATTGGGCGGTGGGGCATTGATGGGGGATACCGGCGCGCTTGGGGTGCGGCTTGATGATATTGCGGGTCAATATGGTGTGGATCGCGCCGCCGTTGCGATTGCGTTTTTGTTGCATCATCCGGCACAGATCATGCCCATTTTGGGAACAAACAATTTGGGCCGGATCGCCGCGATATCATCTGCGATGAAGGTGAAACTGGATCGTGAAACTTGGTTTGGCCTGTATGAGGCCGCCCTTGGCCATGAGGTGCCCTGATTATGGATTCACAATCAAATATCGTTGAATTTACCCCCAATGATGAAACCGCCCGGCGGTTGCGCGATGCCTTTGGGTGTTTTGCAACGGGTGTTACGATTATCACGGTTGCCACGCCTGATGGTCCGGTAAATATCACCGCCAATAGTTTTTCTTCGGTGTCAATGGATCCGCCGCTTGTGTTATGGTCTGTTGACAAAAGCTCAAAGAGGGCGCCTTATTTTCTAAATGCAAATCATTTTGCGATTCACATTCTGGAGGAGGGGCAGGGCGACCTATGTTGGCGCAGTTCAAAAGATATGCGCGGCCTAAGGCCGGATGATTATACCCAAAACGCGCAGGGCGTGCCATTGTTGCACGGGTGCCTTGCGCGGTTTGAATGCAGCCAATACGCAATGCATGATGCAGGCGATCATCACATCATCATAGGGCGCGTTCATCATGTTTCAATGAATACCCAGGCCGGTGGTTTGGGGTTTTTCCGCGGGAAACTAGGACGGTTTTCAGCACAGGAATAATAGAATACAGTCCATCATAGCACCTTTGGTGCACCAGTTCTGTCAAAAGGGAGGAAGACATGAACAACCCGATCAAACTCGTCTCAGCCGGGGCGATGCTTTTGGCGTCTACGGCGCTTGTGTCAGCGGATGAAATTAATTTCCTATGCTACCAAGATGCCAATGAATGCGATGTCATTGGCGAAATGATCCCTGCCTTTACTGCGGCAACCGGCCATACCGTGAATATGGATACAGTCGGGTATGAGGTGATTCGCGATCAGCTTGAAAACCAATTGCAAACCGATGCCGCGCCTGATGTTGCGCGTGTGACCAATCTGGGTGGTTTGAACCAGTATTATTTGGACCTAAGCGATTATGTTGATACCGCTGCGTGGGAATCTGCCTATGGTGCCACATTGCCGTGGTTCCGCGCGCCCGGTGGCGAAGATCAGGGCGTTTATGGCTGGATGACGCAGTTAACCGTGACCGGCCCTTATGTGAATGTATCCCTGTTGGCTCAAACGTTAACGGAATACCAACAGCCATA
>CAZPSB010000050.1:5298-12173 GCA_964589025.1 uncultured Jannaschia sp.
GAAGGTGCCACTTGGGATGAATGGGCCGAAGCGTTGTTAGAGGTCAAAGAAGCCACCGGCATCACTGCGGGCCTTGCGATGGATCGCACCGCCCACCGTTGGGCCGGGCCTGCCTTTAGTTATGGCGCGCAATTCTTTGATGATACAGGCACCCCAATTTTGGTGGATGATGGGTTCCGTCAATATGCCGAAACCTTTATTGGCTGGCACGAAAGCGGCCTGATGCCACAAGAAGGCTGGCCTGCGGGCGAAGGCACGCAATATCGCAACGCCGCGCCTTTGTTCCAATCTGGCGAAGTGGCGATGCATATGTCCGGGTCTTGGATGATCAGCAATTACGCAAATAACGTCACTGATTTTGAATGGCGTGCGGTTCCGGCGCCTTGTGGCCCCGGCGGGTGCGGCGCGATGCCTGGTGGTGCGGCGGTTGTTGCCTTTAATTCCACCGATCACCCCGATGCGGCGGCGGCATTTGTTGATTTCTTGGCACAAGAAGAAAACGCTGCCCGTTTTGCGACACAGACGCTGAACATTACCGCACATCAGGGTTTGCAAGCATCTGGCATTGATTACGCAGGGGCTTCACCCCAGGTGGCCAGTGCTTTGGCCGTTTTTGCCAATAATGCGCGCGTTGCCGCAGAAACAACACCGCAGGCCTATACATTCCAAGGATATGCGAAAAACTTTGTGATTTATGGGGTTGTGCCTGATTACATCACCCAAGCCATCACAGGTGAACTATCGTTGGATGATGCATTGGCGGCCATTGATGCCGATGTTGCGGCGCAGATTGCCGAATAATCAATAGGCACCGCAAAAGGGGAGGGTCACAATGTACGAAGCGCTTCACGCGGCTTTTGCCGGGTCTCCGTGGCCTCTTTACCTTTTGATTTATTTAATCATTGGTTGGGCGCTTTTGCGCCCAACCGGGACAATCGCCGAACGATTCATCAGTGTTGTGGGTTGGCCGATTGAATTGACCCAACGTTTGGCAGGCGCAACCGGGTTGCCCTATATTTTCCTGTTGCCAAATATGATCGTGTTTGGCCTGTTCACATTTGCACCAATGTTCATCAATATGGGCTTTTCGGTGACCGAAGGGCAGGGGATCAACTTTACCGATCGTGATTGGGCGGGGTTGGATAATTTTCGCCGTCTTTTATCAGAAACGCAAATTGATACCGGCGCGGTTAATCTAGAAGATGACCAATTTCGCGCCGCTGTTTATGACACCGCCGTTTTTGTTGTCTTTCAAGTGCCAATTATGATTGTCGTGGCGTTGATTTCCGCGCTTGCACTGAACCGTGAAATCGTGGCGCGCGGGTTTTGGCGCGCGGTCTTTTTCTACCCTGTGATGTTATCGCCCGTTGTTGTTGGCTTTTTATGGAGCCTGATTCTAAAACGCCAAGGCGTGCTTAGCCAGACTTTGTTATCATGGGGCTGGATTGCAGAACCCATTCAATGGTTGACCGATCCATCCTGGACGATGTTTTGGTCTGTTTTTGTGTATACATGGGCGCATCTTGGGTTTTACATGTTGATTTTATTGGCCGGTTTGCAGGCCATCCCGCGTGATGTGTATGAGGCCGCGCAAATGGATGGCACATCGCCTTGGCGCCAATTGATGCGCATCACGATCCCGCTATTGGCGCCAACATTGTTGGTGGTGACGGTTCTGTCTTTGATCAAGGCGTTTCAGGCATTCGAAGAATTATATGCACTATCTGTGCGATGGACATCGCTGGTGGGCTATATTTTTGAAACTTCGGGTCTGCGCGGCCAACCAACGGCAAATGGGTTGGGGATCGCGGCCAGTGCATCCCTTATCGTGGCGGTGGTGTTGATTTTGCTATCGCTTATTCAGGTTTATCTTTCATCACGGGCGCAAAAATAATGTCGGCAATCACTACATTCCTGACCCGCAAAGCCGGTGGAAAAAAAGCCAACTGGTTGGATTATTTGACTTATGCCTATCTTGTTTTGGGCGTTGTGGTCATATTGGTGCCTGTGTGTTGGCTTTTGCTGAATTCGCTTAAATCGGATTCGCAATTGGAACGGCAGGATCTGTCGATTTTTCCGGGGGAATTCCAACAAGTCGCCCGCGCCACGGTATCCGGGCCGGATGGCAATGATATTTTTTTCATCGGCGATCTGCCCGGTTGGGCGTTGTCTTGGCCAGATCTAAGTGACGAAGAACGCGCCCAATATGACGTCGCAGAATTTTTGCAGGCTTATGAAGGCCGTGAATATTACGCGTTGCGCTCGCATCTTGGCCAAATTCAACCGCTTGTTCGTGACATGGTCGAACGCGAAAACCTGCCCGATACGATATTCAGATATACATCCATGTCCCAAGATGCGCGCGATGCATTGGAAATTGATGCAATTATTGCCACACTTTCCCCCGAAGATGCGCGTCTTTTGTCTGAATTTTTATCGCTGTCGCCTTATGAACCGTCGCGCATCACGCGCCAGATATTGGCGTCTGCGCCTGACCCTGAAACGGGTGAGATTACAAATTTCGGCATTTCCAATTTTCGGGCCACCCGCGCCTTTACCCCGGCGCGTTACGTTGACAATCGCAGTTCGGATGTTGTGCGTCTTGATACCAACACGATCAGCCTGCAAAGAACCATTGCACCGGAATGGTCAAATTTCACGGATCCCCTGACAGGGCAGGCTTTTGGCGTGACCGTGAATTTCGCCACCTGTTTTACCAATTCTGTTTTGGTGACAGTGATTGCAACCGTTTTAACCTTGTTGATCAATTCCATGGCTGGGTTTGCCTTGGCAAAATACAAATTCCGTGGGCAGATTGGGTTTTTCATCGTGATATTGGCCACGCTTATGGTGCCGCCCACCATCACTTTGGTTGGGGTTTTCAAGGCGATTAATGCAACGGGCCTGTCTGGTTCAATCTGGGGGGTGATTATTCCGGGGGCGGCCACGCCAACGGGCGTGTTTTTGTTGCGCCAATATATGTTGTCAATCCCCGATGAATTGATCGAGGCCGCGCGTATGGACGCGGCCAGTGAATGGAAAGTCTATTGGCGTATCATCCTGCCATTGGCCCTGCCTGCGCTGGCCGCGCTTGGGATATTATCGGTGATTTGGCGGTGGAATGATTTGATCCTACCTTTGGTTGCCATCGCCACCACGAAAGAGGCGTATACAATCCAACTTTGCCTGTTGGAATTCCGCGGTGAACATCTAAGCCAAGAACATTACCGTCTGGCCATGACGACCGTAAGCCTTGTTCCCGCCACGCTCGTATTCTTATTCCTGCAAAAATACATCACCGCAGGGATCGCAAATTCAGGATTAAAATAATGACCCGGCTTGTTCTTAAAGATGTTGTAAAGAAATACGGTGATATTCAGGTCATCCACGGGATCGACATGGATATCAAATCAGGCGAATTTTGTGTGTTTGTTGGGCCATCTGGGTGTGGCAAATCCACATTGTTGCGCATGATTTCGGGGCTAGAGGATATTTCCGGCGGTCAGGTTCAAATTGACGATGATGTTGTCAATCACATTCCCGCCGCCCAACGTGGGCTGGCAATGGTGTTTCAATCCTATGCGCTTTATCCACATATGAGCGTGAAGAAAAACCTAAGTTTCGGATTGGAAAATCTAAATATGGCGCGCGATGAAATTGACCAACGCGTCGATCAGGCCGCGCAAATGTTGCAAATTCATGATTATCTGGGCCGGCGTCCGGGGCAATTATCAGGTGGGCAAAGGCAACGCGTGGCCATTGGTCGTGCGGTGGTGCGTGAACCTAAGATATTTTTGTTTGACGAACCGCTTTCCAATTTGGATGCGGAATTGCGCGTGACTATGCGGCGTGAAATTGCGCAATTGCATCGCCGTTTGGGCAATACGATGGTTTATGTCACCCATGATCAGGTCGAAGCCATGACAATGGCCGATAAAATTGCCGTTTTGCGCGCGGGCCGGTTAGAACAATTCGGCACGCCGCTTGATCTGTTTAACCGCCCGGTCAACCGTTTTGTGGCAGGGTTTATTGGATCACCTGCAATGAATTTTGCAGATGGTGAAATCACACAAGGCGGTGTTGTCTTGGGCGATGGCACCCATATTGCGATGTCGCATGGTGATAAAGTCACCCTTGGGTTCAGGCCGCGTGAAATCATTATCCAAGATGACGGGCCGATCACCTTGACCATTCAAGAGGTTGAACAACTTGGCAGTGAAAGCTATATTTTTGTGTCTTTGCCAAGCGGTGAAAACATCACGGTGCATCAGGCGGGCCAAACCCATTTTTCGGTGGGCGATGTTGTCAAGGCACGTGTCAATGATGATGGGTTGTATCTATTCAAACAAGAAACCGGCGAAGCGTGCTATTGATGCCCTTGTGGCTGGGGCTGGATGTCACCAGCCCCAAGATGGGGATGCTAAATATAGCCATTTTCTGGCATCCTATTTGCATATCTAGTTTCAATATTTCGAAACTATGGCCGAAAATAACGGGCCGAAACCAAATCTAATTTGATAGATTGATGAAAACAAAACGCAGGCCGTAGCCTGCGTTTTAATGTGGTGCAATCGAATGCTTGTTAACGGCTCGACCGCGAATTTTGAACTTATTAATATTTGCATGAAAATTATGATTCTACAAGACGGTTTTGGTTGGACTGACAAAATTTTACGGCATCCTCTCTATAATATAAGGAGAAAGCATTTGCGACTGGGCTTTGATATTGGAACCAATTCAATTGGTTGGTGGCTATACGACACGGATCAGGGTGAAATTTCTGGTGTTATTGATGGCGGGGTTCGGATTTTTTCGGATGGGCGTGACCCTAAATCCAAAGCCTCGCTTGCGGTTGATCGGCGCATTGCGCGCGGGCAACGCAGGCGGCGTGATCGGTATTTGCGCCGCAAGGCCGCGTTGATGAAACGCATGGCCGAGGCGGGGTTGATGCCTGCCAATCCGGGGGCCGCGAAAGAATTGGAAATGTTGGATCCTTATGCCTTGCGCGCCAAGGGGTTGGATCACCAATTGCCGATCACACATTTCGGGCGGGCGCTGTTTCATCTGAACCAAAGGCGTGGGTTCAAGTCCAACCGAAAAACCGATCGTGGCGATAATGAAAGCGGCAAAATCAAAGATGCCACCGCACGTTTGGATCAAGAAATGATGGCCAAAGGCGCCCGAACCTATGGCGAATTTTTGCATATGCGCCGCATGACGGCCCGCAGTTTGGATACGGTTCCGCCTGTGCGCACCCGTTTATCGGTTGCGCGCCGTGGTGATGGTGAAAAACCCGAAGAGGGCTATGATTTCTACCCTGATCGGCGGCATCTGTCGGAAGAATTTGAAAAATTATGGGCGGTGCAGGCTGCATATTACCCTGATATTTTAACCGATGATTTGCATGATGAAATTTCTGTGATTATCTTTCATCAACGCCCGCTTAAATCGCCTGATGTTGGGTTTTGCCTGTTTACCGATGAAAAACGCCTGCCTAATGCGCATCCGTTGAACCAGCGGCGCATTTTGGTTGAAACCGTGAATGCCCTGCGCATTGCCACACGGGGCGATGTTGCACGCCCGTTAAACCGCCAGGAACGCGATCAGATATTGCATGCGTTAGATAACAAAAAACACACGAAAACCCTGTCGGGTATGGCGCTAAAGCTTAAATTCTTAGGCAAGCAGATCAAACTGCGCGCGGATCAAAGCTTTACCTTGGAAACGGCCAATCGTGATAGCATTGCCTGTGATCCCGTCCGCGCCAGCCTGTCTGACCCACGCCGGTTTGGGGCAGGGTGGTCAGCGTTGGATTATGACGCCCAATGGCATGTGATTGAACGCATTCTTGCGGTGCAAAGTGATGCGGATCATCATGCCTTGGTAGATTGGCTAATGTCACAACATCAATTGGGGCGTGAGGCCGCCGAAGAAACCGCATATGCCCCATTGCCCGAAGGGTATGGGCGGTTGGGCTTGACGGCAAGCGCGCGCATTTTGGATGCGCTGATGGAGGATGTGATCCCCTATAGTGCGGCGGTGGCCAAATGTGGGTGGCATCATTCGGATGAACGCACCGGTGAGGTTTTGGAAAATCTGCCTTATTACGGCAAAATTCTGACCCGCCATGTCATTCCGGGCAGTTATGATGAACGCGACGATGACATTACCCGATATGGCCGCATTACCAACCCGACAGTCCATATTGGGCTTAATCAATTGCGGCGCTTGGTCAATCGGATCATCACTGTTTATGGCAAACCTGATGAAATCGTCGTCGAACTGGCCCGTGATTTGAAATTATCTTTGGATCAAAAACGCGATGTTGAAAAAACCATCCGCAAAAACACCGAAGATGCAAAAAAGCGGGGGCAAAAACTGGTTTCGGAATTGGGCCAAAAAGACACCGGCGCCAATCGCATGCTTCTGCGCCTATGGGAAGATTTGAACCCCGATGATTGCCTGAAACGGTTTTGTCCATATTCCGGCCAAAAAATCAGTGCCGCCATGTTGTTTGATGGATCTTGCGATGTGGATCACATCCTGCCTTATTCGCGCACATTGGATGACAGTTTTGCCAATCGCACTTTGTGTTTAAAAGAATTCAATCGCCAAAAATCCAACAAAACCCCATGGGAGGCATGGGGAAATACCGATCAGTGGCCTAAGATTGAGGCCACCCTAAAATATCTGCCTAAAAACAAACTCTGGCGTTTTGCCCCCGATGCGATGGAACGCTTTGAAGGCGAAAATGATTTCACAGCCCGCGCTTTGAAGGATACGCAATATCTTTCGCGCATTGCGCGCGCTTATCTGTCTGCGCTTTATGATGGGGGGGATGGGAAATCTCATGTCTGGGTGGTGCCGGGCCGGTT
>CAZPSB010000051.1:0-1954 GCA_964589025.1 uncultured Jannaschia sp.
TCTGATGATCAATCGGGGTTTTCTGAAATACGGGCCGCGGCCAGGGATGAAACAGGACGCGTGCGTTTGGCCTTTTTCGCCGCAGAATCCGCCTTTGAAGATATCAGCGTTGAGGCCGCATCCGCCCATATTCCCGACCAAACCGTCAGCGTCAACAACCTGCCTTTGTCTTTGACGCGTGCGGAAGGCTTTGCCATTGCCGAACGGTGGCTATCTGAAGCGCAAATCGCGCGCGATACTTTGCGCTTTGATCTGCCGCCATCACAACGCAGCCTGTCGGCCGGTGCGCTAATTGCGCGCGATGATGGCAGCACATGGCGCATTGACCGGGTCGAAGATCGCGGGTTTCGTAGCATCGAGGCCACGCGGGTGGAACCCTCAACCCTTATCCCATCAGATGAGATCGAAGATTTTGCGCCCATTTCCCAATTTCAGCCCCCTTTGCCGGTGGATTCGGAATTTTTGGATATCCCTTTGATTTCCGGGCAAGAGATAGAGCACGCGCCCCATTTGGCCGTTTCAGCCAAGCCTTGGTCGGGGTCGGTGGCCGTCTATGCATCAGATTCAGATGATGGATTTGCTTTTAACACGTTAATCCCGCGTGGTGCCACAATCGGCCATCTGCAAACCCCATTGGCACGCGCCAAACCCGGCCTGTGGGATCGTGGCGATGCGTGTGATGTGCGCATTTTTGCAGGGGGGTTATCTGCGGCGACTGAAAATGCCGTTTTAAACGGTCAAAATTGGGCGGCGATTGGGCATCCAACCGTGCCAGATTGGGAAATCATTCAATTTGCAGATGCCCAATTGATCAATCCCGGCCTGTGGCGCATTGGGCGGCGGTTGCGCGGTCAACAAGGCACCGATGCGGTCATGCCCGATCTGTGGCCTGTTGGCACAAAATTCGTGTTGTTAGATGGCGCACCCACGCAGCTTACCTTGCCTGAGGCGGCGCGGGGGCTTGATCGTTATTGGCGCATTGGGCCGTCGCGCAAACCTTTGACTGATCCCACATATACCCAACATATAAAGGCATTTTATGGCGTTGGTCTGCGCCCATATTCACCCGTTCATCTAAAGGCAAATTGGGCATCAAATGGGGATCTGGAAATATCATGGACACGCCGCACACGCATTGATGGCGATAGTTGGCAAGGCCTTGATGTGCCTTTGGGCGAGGCCTCTGAAAACTATGCGCTGCGCATTTCTGATGCCACTGGCACAAAGCGCAGCGTGGGATTTGGCAATTCGCCTTATGCGCTGCTTATGGCGGCGTTTCAGGGCCTTTTCAATGCTATTTCGGGCGGGGGGTCATCGCCGCCACCGCAACCCGATACCCCCATAGAAACGCCATCTTTTACCTATACTGCCACGATGCAAGGTGATGATGGAATTTCCCTGCCATTTTATATCGAAGTCGCCCAAATTTCCCAAAAATTCGGCATTGGGCCTTTTGCAAGGATTGATATCACATGACGCAAACACTGAATTTGAACTTGCCACTTTTGCAGCCTTCGCAGGCGCAAAAACATGTCACCGTGAACGAAGCGTTGGCCAGGTTGGATACGTTTGTGCAACTGAAATTGACATCTGCCACGCAAACCGCACCCCCGGCATTGTTAAGCGAAGGCGTGGCTTATGCTGTTCCAACAGGGGCCACCGGGGCATGGGCCGGACAACAAGGCCGTGTGGCTGTTGTGATCAATGGGGGTTGGGAATTTTCAACCCCTAAATATGGGTGGCAGGCGTATATCCTTGATCAAGGCGGGCCGGCCATTTGGGATGGTGTGGATTGGCGTGTCGGCGCCGTTAGCTTGTCTATGGGCGGGGCAGGGATGCGAATGCGCACCACCGAGGTGACGATCAACCTGACCGCAGGTAACAGTGTTGTGACCGCGCCGATATTTCCCGCCCGATCCATTGCATTTGGTGTGACATGCCGTGTGGTCAATGC
>CAZPSB010000051.1:1964-8777 GCA_964589025.1 uncultured Jannaschia sp.
TGGCAAATTGGCGTGGCCGGCGATCTGCAACGGTATGGCACTGGTATCGCAAAGGCGGTGAATACACCGGTCAATACCCCGTCTGCCCCCTTGGTTTATTGGTCTGATACGCCGCTTGAACTTAGATCAATCGGTGGGAATTTTTCGGGGGGCGCGATCAGTGTGGCCGCCCATTACGCCATTCTTGATGTGCCTGCTGCGCTCCCTTCACTCTAACGGATGATGGACGGGCGGGTTTGGTTTCGCTACATTACGGCCAACTAGGGAGTCGTATCGATGTTGGAAACACGTATAAAACCCGCACAGGTTGATCCGGTTTGGCACCGGATCATCCAAGAAGCCACCGATGCTGTGGCCGGTGAACCGCTGCTGGGTGGGTTGATACATGGGTGCATTTTGCATCACCATTCGCTTGAACATGCGTTGGCGTATCGGATGGCGCAAAAATTGGCCTCGGCCGAGATGTCGGAACAGATCTTGCGCGAAATATCGGATCAGGCCTATGCCAGTGATCCCACCTTGGGCCAGGCGGCCCGCGCCGATATTGTGGCCGTTTATGATCGCGATGCGGCCTGCCACCGGTTTTTGCAGCCTTTGCTGTTTTTCAAAGGGTTTCAGGCCTTGCAGGCCTATCGCATTGGCCATTGGTTATGGCATCAAGATCGCCGCGATTTGGCCTATTTTGTGCAAATGCGCGTCAGCGAGGTGTTCGGCGTTGATATTCACCCCGCCGCCCGTTTGGGGCGGGGCATTATGATTGACCACGCCCATTCCATCGTGATTGGTGAAACGGCGGTGGTGGGCGATAATGTGTCTATGCTGCATTCCGTGACTTTGGGTGGTACCGGCAAAGAAGAAGAAGACCGCCACCCCAAAATCGGAAATGGCGTGTTGATCGGGGCAGGGGCCAAAGTGTTGGGCAATATCCATATTGGCAATTGTTCGCGTGTTGCGGCAGGCTCGGTCGTTTTGGCAGATGTGCCCGCATGTAAAACCGTAGCCGGTGTGCCTGCCAAAGTGATGGGTGAGGCCGGATGCGCGCAACCATCCATCAGCATGGATCAACTTTTGCCGCGCGGCCAATAAACGGGGGCGATAAAACAAACGCGCGGCCTTTATTCAGGGCCGCGCGTTTCATGCATTATGCGTTGCGCGCCTGACGTTTGCGTTCATGTGGGTCAAGATACCGTTTGCGCAGGCGAATGATATTCGGCGTGACCTCAACCAATTCATCATCATCGATATAGGCGATGGCCTCTTCCAATGACATTTTGATGGGGGTGGTTAAAACAACCGCGTCATCTTTGCCCGATGCGCGCACATTGGTTAGTTTTTTACCCTTTAACGGGTTCACCTCTAGGTCATTATCGCGGGAATGTTCGCCGATAATCATACCTTCATAGACATCTTCTTGGGCGCCGATGAACATCCGCCCGCGATCTTCTAGGTTGAACAGGGCATAGGCCACACTGGTGCCGTTTTCCATGGAAATCAAAACACCGGCCCGGCGCCCCGGAATGGTGCCTTTATAGGCGGCCCATTCGCTAAAGACGCGGTTCAAAACACCTGTGCCGCGTGTATCGGTCATGAATTCACCATGGTATCCGATTAACCCGCGTGATGGCACCTTGGCCACGATCCGTGTTTTGCCGGTACCGGCAGGTTTCATTTCGACCAAATCACCTTTGCGCGCCCCGGTTAGTTTTTCAATCACCGCACCGGTGTAATCATCATCAACGTCAATGGTGACTTCTTCAATCGGTTCCATGCGTTGGCCGTTTTCTTCGCGAAAGATCACACGCGGGCGCGAGATTGACAATTCAAACCCTTCGCGGCGCATATTTTCGATCAAAACGCCCATCTGCAATTCGCCCCGGCCCGCCACATCAAAGGCTTCGCCGCCTTCGGTGTCGGAAATGCGAATGGCGACGTTGCTTTCGGCCTCTTTCATCAAACGATCACGAATAACGCGCGATTGCAATTTTTTGCCATCCCGCCCGGCAAGCGGGCTGTCATTGATGCCGAAGGTCACAGAAATCGTTGGTGGGTCAATGGGTTGCGCAGGGATCGGCGCGTCAATTTCCGGCGCGCATAGCGTATCTGCCACGGTGGCCTTGGTCATGCCCGCAATCGTGACAATATCGCCAGGTTGCGCGGTATCAATGGGTTGTTGGCCAAGGCCACGAAAAGCCATGATTTTGGACACCCGGAATTGTTCGATACGATCACCCGTGCGGCTAAGGGCCTTAAGTGTATCACCGGTTTTCAAAACGCCTGATTCGACACGCCCCGTTAGAATGCGGCCAATAAACGGATCGGACCCCAATGTTGTCGCTAACATTTTAAAGGGTTCATCGGTGCGGGTTATTTGTTTTGGCGCATCGACATGATCGACGATCAGATCAAATAGGGCAGTCAGATCTTTGCGCGGGCCTTCCAAATTGTCATCGGCCCAACCGGCGCGGCCCGAGGCATAAAGATGTGGAAATTCCAATTGTTCGTCATTGGCATCAAGGGCGGCAAACAGATCAAACACCTGATCAAGCGCGCGGTCAGGGTCGGCATCGGGTTTGTCGACTTTGTTGACCACAACAATCGGTCTAAGCCCAAGCGCCAAAGCCTTGGATGTTACAAATTTTGTTTGCGGCATCGGGCCTTCGGCGGCGTCAACCAGTAAGACAACACCGTCAACCATACTAAGGATGCGTTCAACCTCGCCGCCGAAATCGGCGTGGCCGGGGGTGTCGACAATGTTGATGCGCGTATCACGCCATTCAACCGACGTGGCCTTGGCCAGGATGGTAATACCCCGTTCCCGTTCAAGGTCATTTGAATCCATTGCGCGTTCAGCAATGGCTTGGTTTTCACGAAATGCGCCTGACTGTTGCAATAATGCATCAACAAGCGTGGTTTTGCCATGATCAACGTGGGCGATGATCGCGATATTGCGAAGGTCCATGTGTGCCTAATATTATGTAAGTGACGTTTCCCCGTCGCGTTACAATGGCCCGGCCCAATTGGCCAGTGCAAAAAACCGTTATTGTTTTTTGCGCAGTCGAATAATCACATCGACTTTGTCAATTTCATACCCTTCGGGCAGCCCTGATAAGGTTGATGTATCAACATCGACCTTGGGGGCATCTGTTAGCCGGCCTTGATCTTCGATGTAAAAATGGGGGTGATCATCGGTGCGGGTGTCAAAATAGCTTCGGGTGCCATCAACGATGACTTCTTGCACCAAACCGGCATCACAAAACGCCTTAAGCGTGTTGTAAACGGTGGCCAAAGATACCTTTTCGCCTGCTGTCATAACAGATTCATGCAAACTTTCGGCTGTAACATGGCGGTCTTGACCATCCCCAACCAACAAAGACGCCAACGCCAATCGTTGTTGCGTTGGCCTAAGTCGCGCTTTTGAAAGCCAATTTTTGCTGCGTTCTAACACTTCTGGTGTCACGGCGAATACTCTTTGCATAATACAAGTTTGATCATATCAAATAGGGGCCCTTAGACGCAATCATAAAAACCAGATGGGCCGCGCGGTATAAGGTCGCTCTTGTCAGTGGCAAACTGCAGGTGTTAGACCCTGTTTACAGATTTGGTTCACGGTACCAAGATTCAGGTGGGGTTTATGGTCGATTATCCGAAAAGTTTCGATAAAGATGCCTTATTGGCATGCGCGCGCGGCGAATTATTTGGCCCGGGAAATGCGCAATTGCCCGAACCGCCCATGTTGATGATGGATCGCATCACCGATATTTCGGGCGATGGGGGCATTCATGGCAAGGGCCATGTTGTGGCAGAATTTGATGTGACGCCTGATCTTTGGTTTTTCGGTTGCCATTTTCCGGCAAACCCGATCATGCCGGGATGTCTAGGCCTTGATGGGTTATGGCAATTGACCGGTTTCAATCTTGGCTGGCGGGGTTGGCAGGGGCGTGGATATGCGCTTGGCGTGGGTGAGGTTAAATTAACCGGCATGGTGCGCCCTGATCGTAAATTGATCACTTATTATGTTGATTTCACCAAGGCCGTTCAAACACGCCGCTTGACCATGGGGGTTGCCGATGGCCGGGTTGAGGCCGATGGCGAAACCATTTATCAAGTCAAAGATATGAAGGTTGCTTTGTCCGAAAGCTAACCATCCATCAGGAGCAATGCGAATGCGGCGCGTCGTAGTAACGGGATTTGGAATTATATCCCCCATCGGGAACTCAAATGACGAGGTTTTTGAATCTCTGAAAAGGGGCCGTTCGGGGATCGGGTTTAATGCCGGTATGTCTGAACATGGATTTCGAAGCCATGTTGCAGGCAATCTGAACATCAACCCGGCGGATCATATTGATAAACGTATTTTGCGTTTCATGGGGCCCGGCGCGGCCTATGCCTATTTGGCCATGCAACAGGCCATAGAAGATTCAGGCTTGCAACATCGTGATATTGTCAACGAACGCACCGGCCTGATCGCAGGGTCGGGCGGGCCGTCAACATCGGCCATGTTTGCGGCGCATCAAACCCTTTTGAAATCAGGTGCGACCAAACGGATCGGGCCATTTGCCGTGCCAAAATGCATGTCTTCCACCATTTCGGCCAATCTGGCAACGGCATTCCAGATTAAGGGCATCAATTATTCGATTACCTCGGCCTGTTCGACATCGCTGCATTGCATCGGATCGGCGGCAGAACAAATCATGATGGGCAAACAAGATGTCATGTTTGCCGGCGGTGGCGAAGAATTGGATTGGAGCCTGTCTTGCCTGTTTGATGCGATGGGGGCGTTATCGTCAAAATATAACGACACACCCGAACGCGCATCCCGCGCCTTTGATGCAGATCGCGACGGGTTTGTGATCGGTGGTGGTGGCGCAATTTTGGTGCTGGAAGACCTAGAACACGCCAAGGCGCGCGGCGCCAAAATTTACGCCGAAATCACGGGCTTTGCGGCCACATCTGATGGCCATGATATGGTTGCGCCCTCCGGCGAAGGGGGCGAACGTGCGATGCGGGTTGCGATGTCAACCTTGGATAAAGACCGCAAGATTGATTATGTCAACGCCCATGGAACATCAACGCCGGTTGGCGATGTCGGCGAAGTGCAGGCCGTGCGGCGTGTCTTTGGGCCGGGGTCTATGCCTTTGATTTCATCAACAAAATCCATGACAGGCCATGCGCAGGGCGCGGCAGGCGCACTTGAGGCTGCGTTTTGTTTGTTGATGTTGCACCATGATTTTATCGCACCCTCTATCAATGTGGAAACACTGGACCCAGAATTGGATGCGTCTGAAATTGCGACGCAAACAGTTGAAAATGCCGGTCTTGATACGGTGATGACAAATTCATTTGGGTTTGGTGGCACGAATGGGTCGATGTTGCTTAGCCGGTTCAAAGGGTAGGGTGACATATGGCACATTTAATGACGGGCAAGCGTGGCTTGATTATGGGCGTGGCGAATGATCGTTCTATTGCTTGGGGTATTGCAAAGGCCATGCATGCCGAAGGGGCGGATCTTGCCTTTTCCTATCAAGGCGAAGCCTTTGGAAAACGCGTTGCGCCCTTGGCTGAAACTTTGGGGAGTGATTTTTTAGTCGATTGCGATGTGACCAATAACGCGTCCCTTGATGCATGTTTTGCAACATTAAAGGATCGTTGGGGCACGATTGATTTCGTTGTCCACGCCATTGCCTATTCCGACAAGGCCGAATTGACGGGGCGGTTTATCAATACAAGCCGTGAAAATTTCCGCAATTCACTGACTATTAGCTGTTATTCCTTTATTGATATTGCGCGCCGTGCGGCCGATATGATGCCCGATGGGGGCACGTTGTTAACCCTGACATATCAAGGGTCCAATCGCGTGACGCCATTTTATAACGTCATGGGTGTTGCCAAGGCCGCATTAGAAAGCAGCGTGCGCTATCTTGCCAATGATCTTGGCCCGCAAGGTATTCGTGTCAACGCAATTTCGCCCGGCCCTATGAAAACATTGGCCGGTGCGGCCATTGGGGGGGCGCGCAAAACCTTTAAGGCGACTGAAATTAACGCCCCATTGCGGTCGAATGCAACGCTTGAATCTGTGGGGGGAACGGCGGTGTATTTGGCCTCAGATTACGGGGCTTATACAACTGGTGAAATTGTAACGGTTGATGGCGGGTTTCACGTCTTGGGCATGGCGCAGCCGGAAAATTTGTAACCTGCTGACAGGGGGTGGGATGCACTTCTTCACAGCCTCAGATGGCGCGCGTCTTGCATTCCAAGATCAAGGGCAGGGTCAGGCCATGCTTTGCCTGCCCGGCCTTACCCGAAATATGGATGATTTCGAACCTGTGGTGCAGGCCTTTTCAGGCCGTGCGCGGATTATCCGGTTGGATTATCGCGGGCGCGGTGCGTCTGATTTTACCGGGGCTGAAACATATACCATCCCACGTGAGGCGCAGGATGTTATGGAATTGCTGGATCATCTTGATATCGCAAAAACGGCCATTTTGGGAACGTCACGTGGCGGGTTGATTGCAATGGCTTTGGCAATCGGGGACAAACCGCGTTTGTCAGGTGTGATTTTGAACGATATTGGCCCGGAAATCATGATGCAAGGTTTGGCCGATATTCGTGATTATATCGGCCTGCCGCCCCAATTTGAAACCATGAAACAGGCCATAAATGCATTGCCGGCCCGATACGCGCCGGCTTTTCAAAATGTGCCCGCCCAAACATGGGCAGATCATGCGCGCGCCTTATATCGTGAAACGCCTGATGGTTTGGCGCTGCGCTATGATCCGGCCTTGCGCGATGCGGTGATGGCTGCATTTCAACCTG
>CAZPSB010000051.1:8787-12145 GCA_964589025.1 uncultured Jannaschia sp.
CCTGTTCCCGAACGGTGATGCCCTGGGGAAAACGGTCTATTCGGGCACGAATACCCTGGAGATCATCGGTATCGTCG
This sequence comes from uncultured Jannaschia sp., assembly GCA_964589025.1. Taxonomy (GTDB): domain Bacteria; phylum Pseudomonadota; class Alphaproteobacteria; order Rhodobacterales; family Rhodobacteraceae; genus JANSYL01. Next base: position 8,865 of record CAZPSB010000051.1, read on the forward strand.
AGCGAATGTTCGGGTCCTGGGTACACTGGGACGGCGTAGGCAACAGCATGCTGGTGCCGATGCGCGTGGTAAATCAATCGTCGCGATTTCTCGTTCGCAGTGAACCGGGTCAGCGCGATGCGGTGATGGCTGCATTTCAACCTGACGCGCCACCCATAGATTTTTGGCCCGGGTTTGAGGCCCTGGACGGCCTGCCTTTGGGTTTGATTCGTGGGCAAAATTCCAACATCCTTAGCCCCAAAACCGCCGCTGATATGCGCCGCCGCCGCCCTGATATGGTGTTTTGTAATCTGGCTGATCGTGGCCATGTGCCGTTTTTGAACGAAGCACAGGCGCAGGCCCTTATTTCAAATATTCTAGAGGTTTTATGACACAAAAGCCGCCCAGATTCGATATGATCCAAGCCGCGCAAAACCGCGGATTGCACGTGGTACGCCAGACGCCTCTTTTGTCTTCGCCCTTGTTGGATGATATCGCCGGACGACCGATCTTTGCCAAAGCCGAGGTTTTGCAACATACCGGCAGTTTCAAATTTCGCGGTGCCTGGTCTGCCTTAACGTCCCTGAATGATGCGGTAAGGAAAACCGGCATTGTGGCCTATTCATCCGGCAACCATGCGCAGGGTGTGGCGCGTGCGGCGCAAATTCTTGGGGTGCGCGCCACAATCATCATGCCGCAAAATGCACCAGCGTTGAAAATCAATAATACCCGTGCCTATGGCGCAAATGTCGTTTTATATGACCGCAGAACCGAAAGCCGCGAAGATATCGGCGCGCGGCTTCAGCATGAACAAGGCCTGCATTTGATCCGCCCGTTTGATGATCCCTTTGTGATTGCCGGGCAGGGCACATGTGGCCTTGAAATTGCGCAACAGGCCCAAGAGGCCGGCCTTGATGGTGCGACGGTTCTAACCTGTTGCGGGGGCGGTGGTTTGACGGCAGGTATTGCTTTGGCATTGGAAAACAAGCCCGGTTTTACCGTGCGCCCGGTTGAACCGGTTGGTTTTGATGATGCGCGCCGGTCTTTGGCGCAAGGTAAAATTTTGCGCAATCATGGCCCTGAAATTGGTTTATGGGATGCCGTTTTGACCCCACAACCGGGCCATGTCACCTTTCCGGTGATGCAAGCCCTGTGTGGGCCGGGCCTTGTGGTAAGTGCGGATGAAACGTTGGCGGCGATGCGGTTGGCGTTTGAATGTTTGAAACTATGCGTTGAACCGGGGGGCGCAGTGGCCTTGGCGGCGGCTTTGTTTCATGGGCATGAATTGGATCAGGGGCCGGTCATTTGCACGTTGTCTGGCGGCAATGTGACCCCCGATGTGATGATGCAGGCCTTGCAACATGACACAATGCCCTAATCATCCCTCTTGTAGTTTGGCACCAATTGCGCAAGCATCATCATACAAACGGACAAGAGGCATGATATGCGCCTAAGTGAGATCGAAATTTTCAACATCGCCCCGCCACCACCCGGTTGGGGGGGGCGGTATTGGCAGATTGTGCGCCTGACAACCGATACCGGCCTGACAGGTTTGGGCGAAGTCTATGCCAGTGCCATCCACCCCCAGGCCATGCGCGCCGTAATCACCGATGTGTTTCACCGCCATATGCAGGGTGAAGATCCTGAAAACATTGAATTAATGACCCGCCGTGCCTATTCGGCGGGCTTTACCCAACGCCCGGATCCAACCGTATTCGGGGCGTTTGCCGGGTTGGAAATGGCCTGTTGGGATATTTTGGGCAAAGATCGGAACCGCCCGGTTTGGGCCTTGATGGGCGGGCGTATGAATGATCGCGTGCGTGCTTATACATATCTGTACCCTGAACCGCATCATGACCCGGTTGAATTTTGGATTAGCCCCGATATGCACGCCGAAGCCGCCCAAGCCCGCGTCGCCGAAGGGTGGAGCGCGCTAAAACTTGATCCCGCCGGGCCATATACCATTCGCGGTGGCCACAGCCCGGCCTTAGCCGATATTGATGTTTCGGTGCGCATTTGCGCAGCCATCCGCGATGCGATTGGCACAAAGGCCGATTTGCTATTCGGCACCCATGGGCAATTCACCCCGGCACATGCCATTCGTTTGGGCAAAGCATTAGAACCTTATGATCCGCTTTGGTTCGAAGAACCCATCCCCCCCGATCATGCCGAAGGTTTGGCCGAAATCGCACAGGCCACATCCATTCCGATTGCTGTGGGTGAACGTCTATGCGGGCTAAGCGAATTTTACGCCGCGTTGCGCCATGGGGCGCGCATCATGCAACCCGCGCTTGGCCGGGCAGGGGGGCTGTGGGTGGCCAAAAAAATTGCCATATTGGCCGAAGGTTTTGGCGCGCAAATTGCCCCGCATCTTTATGCCGGTCCAGTGGAATGGGCGGCAAATGTGCATCTTGCGGTCACATGCCCAAATATTTTGATGGTCGAAGCCATCGAAAGCGATTTTCACAAGGCCTTGGTTTCAGGCAGGCCCAAGGTTGAAAACGGTTTTGTCACCGCGCCTGATGCCCCTGGCCTTGGCATCACATTGAATGATGATATTGCGCGGGCGCATCAATTTGATGGCGATCGGTTGCATCTGGAAATGCAAGAGGCCCCGATTGATTGGCAAAATGGCAATCTATGGGCGGGCGGGGCCGCAGATTGATTAGCCCCGTTCGATTTCATGCGCATATCTAAGCTGCGCGATTTCTTCGTTTTGTTCGGTTTTTTTCTGGGTCTCAAACGCGGTTTGAATGAAATCAAGATGGGTGATCAGGGCGGTTTTTGCGGCCTGACCATCGCGGGCCTGAATGGCGGCATTGATATCGCGGTGATGATCCAACAACACATCGCGGGTGTTGTGATCGTTAAACATAATGGCGCGGTTGAAAAACACACCTTCGCGCAGCAGGGAAAACATGGCGCGCATCATATGCAACATAATGATGTTATGGCTGGCCTCGGCAATGGCCAAATGAAATTGGGCGTCAAGTTGGGCTTCGTCTGCGGGGTTTGGGGTTTGATGCGCGGTCTCCATCTTGGAATATAGCGCGTCAATCACCTTTAGGTCGGTGTCAGAACCATATCGCGCGGCGCGTTCGGCGCTTATACTTTCTAGGTCACGGCGAAAGGCGATATAGTCAAACACCGCCGCATCATGGGATGCAAACAGATCAATCAGTGCAGGCGAAAACACATTGCCGACAACATCGCTGATGTAAATTCCGGCCCCGGCGCGGGTTGTCAAAAGGCCTTTTTGTTGCAAATCTGCGATGGCATCACGCAAAGACGGGCGCGATACT
>CAZPSB010000052.1:0-3860 GCA_964589025.1 uncultured Jannaschia sp.
CGATCATCGGTCAAGGCCTGATCCAGGGCCGTCATCCCATCGCGCAATGCATCCATAGCGCGGGATTGTTGATCAAGCGCGCCTGCGATATCGCCCTGTTGCAACAAATCTTCGGCCTGCTGCATCGCACGGCCAGCCTGATCCAGTTGTTCAAGCGCCTGATCGCCTGCCTGGGTGCCGGTGCCGGGCAATTCGCCGATTTGGTTTTCCAATTCTTCGCGCAGGGCCTGTTGACGATCGGCCAAAGTTTGGCCCCCCTCTTGATCCCCGCCTTGATCCCCGTCTTGGTCATTGCCCTGATCCCTACCCTGATTGGGGTTGGGTTGGCCTTGATTCTGACCTTGGCCGAACTGATCTTGCAAATCCTGAAAGGCATCTTCGCTTAGCTGTTGTTGATCGCGCAATGTGTCTTGCAGATTTTCAAGCGATTGTTGCCCCGGAAAATCCCCCTGTCCGGGTTCGTTGGTTTGGGTCATTTCCAAATCCTGCAAGGCCTGCATCATTTGCTGTGCTTCGGCGATGCGCCCTTGTTGCATCAAATCTTCGATCTGGCGCAACATATCTTGTAGATCAGTCATCGACATGTACATCCGATCATCCGGTGATTGCGGTTGATCGGTCATATCCTCAGGGGGGGCGGCATTTTCCGCCAATTCGCGCAGGTAATCATCCATGGCGCGGCGCATTTCGCGCATCAATTCGTCAATCTCGGCCTGCGAGGCCCCTTGTTGCATGGCCTCGTTCAAACGTTCTTGGGCTTGGCGTAACCGTTCCAGCGCGTCATCAGTTGGGCCTTCTTCCAATTCAAGGGCCACCGTCCATAACACAACGGCAATATCATCAATCTGATTGGCCGATAGGGGTGTTTCGCTTTCTAATTGTTTAATCACATCGTCCAGCGCAAAATTCAGACCGTTGGATAAATCATCTTCGGGGATATGGGTCAGGGCACGCAAAATCTGCGCACTGCGCGCAATATTGGCCGATGACCACAACATATCGCGGCGCAGTTCAATCACCGCATTGGCCAAAGGATCAAAAAACCGCCGCCCCGCAAGGCGGGCAATATCATGGCCAGATGTGCCGATATTGCCCGCATCATCCGTGACCTCAAGCGCGATATGCACAGGCAAATTGGCAAAAGGATGTTGGGATATGTCATCTTGCAGGATTTGTTCAAACGCATCGCGCGACCCGTTAAAGGGCAGCGGCAAATCCAAAACCAACGGGTCACGCGGATCAGGGTCAGCCGCAAGACCATACCGGCGATCAACCTGATCAAGGGCCACTGTAATCACCGCGCGCCCTGATACTACGCCGTAATCATCTTGGGCGGAAAACCGGATTTGCATTTGGCCGGGGGGGCCATCTTGGGGCATATCCATCAAGGATACCGAAGGGGGCGCATCCGGCACCACATGCACATCCCAAGACAGGCCGCCATTTGGCCCGCCAATTCGCAATTCGCCCGATTGTTCAAGGCGCAAGGTTTGCAGTTGGACATCACCCTCGGGCGGGGGTGCGGTTAAGGGCCCCAAATCATCATTCAGACGAAAGGCATCGGTCGCGCCATAGCTGCGCAAGGTGACAACAGACCCAAAGGGAATGTCAAATTCCGATACTGTGATATCATTCAGATATACCGGGGGGCGGCCCGTATAAAGCGGCGGTTCCACCCACCCTTCCCACGAAGGGCCAAGCGCCGCCACCGCCCCGCCCGGCGCAGATATGGGGATCTGCGGGCCAAGCGCGCGATCAAAGGATCCAAACAAAACCGCCATCGCCAAGGCCACCGCCGCCACATATCGCAAGGCAAAGGGATCGGCGTGGTTCAACACCACATCCGGGGCGGGTGGTTTGGCATTTTGCATGGCATGGCGCGCCATACGGGCAATATGTGCCGCCCAAAGGCCGCCAGACCCAAGCGCGGGCCGATCACACAACGCCGATAGGGGCCGCCCCTGCAATGTGGCATCCAGATGATGCACCGCATCTTGCCACCGGGGCCAGACAAACCGGCGCAGGCCCATTGCCAAGGCCCCAAAGACACAAACACCCATCCCCACCGCAATGGCCCAAAAGGCCCAACCCTGCGCCACCATGCCCAAACCAAAGGCAAACCCCGCCACCCAAACCGATACCACCGACGCAAAAGGCCAAAAGGCCCGTATCACCCGTTCGGTCAAAAGACCCAGAAAGGTTAACCGTAAAGGCCATTTCAAACCAGAAAGCGGATCAGAACAGAGGCGGGAATCAGACATAGGCATACTGCTTTTGTGATCTGTGATACGTCATTATATCCAATCAGGGACATTATCGCGATTGATAATATCATCAAGACTGGGGCGTGGGCGGATTATGGCCATATCATCGCCCTTGACCATGACCTCGGGGATTAAGGGGCGGGTGTTGTATTCGCTTGACATCACCGCCCCATATGCGCCCGCAGACCGAAAGGCCACAAGATCATCGGGCGCCACGCGCGGCAACATCCGGGTTTTGGCAAATGTATCGCCACTTTCGCAGACGGGGCCGACAATATCAAATGGGGCCTGTTCAGCCCCGGCGCGGGGTTCAACCACGGGCACGATATCATGCCAGGCCTCGTACATAGCGGGGCGAATCAGATCATTCATCGCGGCATCAATAATCAGAAAATCCCGCGACAAGCCGTTTTTGATATAGATAATCTGGCTAACCAACATCCCGGCATTTCCCGCAATCAAACGCCCCGGTTCGATCTGAATTTCAACATCCAAACCGGCCATTACCCGTTTGACCATCGCGCCATAATCCAATGGCAAAGGCGGCACATCATTTGATCTTGCATAAGGAATGCCCAATCCTCCGCCCAGATCAAGCCGGGCGATATCATGGCCTTGGGCGCGCAAATGCACCGCCAATTCACGCACCTTGATATAGGCGGCCTCAAACGGGGCAAGATCGGTCAATTGGCTGCCGATATGCACATCAATTCCAACCACTTTTAGGCCAGGCAATGCGGCAGCTTTGGCATATATATCAGGGGCAAAGCCAATCGGAATGCCGAATTTCGTATCGGATGTTCCGGTTGTGATTTTGGCATGGGTCTGGGCATCCACATCGGGGTTCACGCGAATGGTGATGGGGGCGATCACGCCCATCGCATGGGCCACATCAGACAGGCGATGCAATTCGGGTTCGGATTCGACATTGAACTGACGAATGCCGCCCTGCAATGCCATGCGCATTTCATTGGCCGTTTTGCCAACGCCCGAAAACACGATGCGTTCACCCGGCACGCCTGCGGCGCGCGCGCGCGTATATTCGCCGCCCGACACCACATCCATGCCCGCGCCCAGACCGGCCAAATGGGTCAAAACGGCCTGATTTGAATTGGATTTCACCGCGAAACATACAAGATTATCCAGGCCATCAAGGGCCTCTTTGAATAGGGTATAATGCCGGGTCAGGGTACTGGCGGAATAGACATAAAACGGCGTGCCCACCTGCGCGGCAATCGCGGGAATGGGCGTGTTTTCCGCATGCAAAATGCCGTTTTTATATAAAAAATGATCCATCTAGGCCGTCCTTGTCGCGATGGGTTTTGACCGGGTTTATAGGCATGTAGCCTTCCATAGCCGATTTTCCAACCGATGACGACACCCGGTTTGCCATGCCTGTGCGCGGCAAAAAATCCACCCACCCCATCTTGACCTTGCCCGATTATGCGGTATCGATAGGGCCAACAATACCCGCAACCGGGCGTTTCGTAGGCGCCAAAATGATGAGGAGGCAAAACAACATGCCCGATATCACCCTGACCTTTCCCGATGGCAATGCGCGATCCTTCCCCGCCGGTATCACGGCGGCTGAGGTCG
>CAZPSB010000052.1:3872-10827 GCA_964589025.1 uncultured Jannaschia sp.
AAAAGGCCATCAGCGCGCAGATCAATGATCAACATTTTGATCTGGCCTGGCCCATCACCACAGATGCCACAATCGCCATTTACACGCTGCAAGATGACGGCCCCGCGCTTGAATTGATACGCCACGATTTCGCCCATGTCATGGCCCGCGCCGTGCAGGACATCTGGCCCGATGTCAAGGTTACCATCGGCCCCGTGATTGAAAACGGCTGGTATTACGATTTTGATCGCGCCGATCCCTTTACCCCCGATGATCTTGGCCTGATTGAGGCCAAAATGAAAGACATCATCAATGCCCGCGATCCAATTCGCACCGAAATCTGGGATCGCGCCCGCGCCATCCAGCATTATGAAAACACCAATGAACCCTATAAGGTTGAACTGGTGGGTATGATCCCCGAAGGCGAAGATGTGCGCATGTATTGGCACGGGGATTGGCAAGATTTATGCCGCGGGCCGCATTTGCAACATACCGGCCAATTGCCCGCCGATGCGTTTAAATTAATGAATGTGGCCGCCGCCTATTGGCGGGGCGACAATACCCGCCCCATGTTGCAACGCATTTACGGCGTGGGGTTCAAAAACCGCAATGACCTAAAGGCGCATTTGGCCTTTCTGGAAGAGGCCGAAAAACGCGATCACCGCCGTTTGGGCCGCGAAATGGATTTGTTCCATTTTCAGGAAGAAGCCCCCGGAATGGTGTTCTGGCACCCCAATGGATGGTCGATTTATCGCGCATTAGAAGATTACATGCGCCGCCGCCTGACACAGGCCGGATATAAAGAAATCAAAACCCCGCAAGTCGTAGATCGCAAATTATGGGAGGCCTCGGGCCATTGGGATAAATACCGCGAAAACATGTTCACCACCGAAATTGACGAAGAACATGCCAATGAAAAACGCACCAATGCGTTGAAACCCATGAATTGCCCCTGCCATGTGCAGGTGTTCAATCAAGGCTTGAAATCCTATCGGGATCTGCCTTTGCGCATTGCCGAATTTGGATCATGCCACCGATACGAGGCCCATGGCGCCCTGCATGGTTTGATGCGTGTGCGTGGCTTTACCCAAGATGACGCGCATATTTTCTGTACCGAGGATCAGATCGAAACCGAATGCGCCAAATTTATCGAACTTTTGTCCAGTATCTACAAAGATACCGGATTTGGCAGTTTTGATATCAAATTATCAACCCGCCCGGATGTACGGGTGGGATCAGATGAAATTTGGGACAAAGCCGAAAATGCGCTGGAAAAGGCCATTTTATCAGTGCGCAATGATTATCAGATCGACCCCGGCGAAGGCGCGTTTTATGGGCCAAAGCTGGATTTCAAATTAACCGATGCGATCGGGCGTGAATGGCAATGCGGCACGTTTCAGGCCGATTTCAACCTGCCAGACAGGTTAGACGCAACCTATATCGGGCCGGATGGCGAAAAACACCGCCCCGTGATGTTGCACCGGGCGATCCTTGGGTCATTTGAACGCTTTATCGGGATCATGATCGAAAATTATTCGGGCAAATTGCCGTTCTGGTTGGCACCCCGGCAGGTGGTTGTTGCCTCAATCGTATCAGATGCCGACCCATTTGTGCTTGAGGTGGTCAACGCCTTGCAGGCCAAAGGTTTGCGGGTTGAGGCGGATTTACGCAATGAAAAAATCAACTATAAAATCCGCGAACATTCGGTTGGCAAAGTGCCCGTTATTTTGGCCATTGGCCGGCAAGAGGTCGAAGACCGTACCGTGACCTTGCGCCGTTTGGGCGAAAAACAAACATCCGTGATTGGGTTTGATGACGCGGTCAATGATCTGGCCGCCGAAGGCATCCCGCCCGATTTACGCTAAATACCAAATGCCGGGCAATGATCCGGCATTTTCATTTGGCCTGCGCTAAAAATGCGCTTTTTCTTGGTCGGGCTTGCCTGCGGCAATCGCCAAAATGCCCGCCAAGGCACAAAATGCCAGTGAAAAAATTGTAAATACGCCAATGCCATAGGCGTAATACATCCCGCCCGTGGCCAGCAACAACAACACCCCACCCCAAAGGGCGCGCGCGCGCGCCATGGCCGCGCCCGCAATGGCCATCATCGGCGCAATCACCGCAATAGCACGGATCACATCGGGATTATCCACCTGCGGGGCGATATCCGCCAGCCCCTCAAAATGGGTCACGGCCTGAATATAGCCATACGAAAAGAACCCAACCACCAAGGCCCAAAACCCACCGATCAATCCCAATATAAACGCCGCGTTGCGCATATCATCACCCTTTTGCCGATCAGGATTAATATATTGCGCCTGATACGCGTTTGAAAGGGCCAATGGGGGGTTATCTTTTTCATATAGGGGTGATCTGGCAGATAAGCACAAGCCCTATCCCCCAACAGGATTGAAGCATTTCGTCACAATCAGGCCGATTTTGTTTCATCTTCATCCGCTGCGTGGCGTGAATATATCAATTAAAACTGCATATCTCATTGTTTTTTATAAATATAAAATGCGCTTTGTGTTCACGAAACCATCGCAGGTGATCACGCCTTTGTGCCACACGGGCCTGTGATTGGATTTTTCAAACCAATAGGGGCATTGATATGGCATCACACACCGCCTGTCGCGGGAATGATAAAGATCAATTTTGTAAGGAACCATGACTATGAACACCGCAACCAAATCATTCGCGCTTCTGGGGGCTGTTACCACGGCTGTGGCCGCACAGGGCGTTTTGACACCCGCACATGCCCAAGCGCAGGAACGCTGCTTTGGCATTTCATTGGCCGGCGAAAATGATTGCGCCGCAGGCCCAGGCACCACATGCGCGGGCACATCCACCGTGGATTACCAAGGCAACGCCTGGACATTGGTCGAAGCGGGAACCTGCGAAAACGTTGAATTGCCCGCAATGGATGACGGCACCGCCCGCATGGGATCGTTGGAAGAACTAGACCGCGACCTTCCCGAAGCTTAAAATTTCAGGCAGGGTGGGTGTTCTTCCCTGCCAATTCACTTGTGACATAGCCCATGTTTGATACCCATCCCCCACACCCCAATCTGCCCCATTCCATCGGTATCGGATATAAGGCGCCGTTTTTCACCGGCTTGATGCAACAAACCGGTTCGCAAAATGGCACCGGGCCGATTGGATGGCTTGAAATTCATGCCGAAAACTACATGGGGGATGGCGGGCGGCCCTTGGCGCAATTGCGCGCTTTGTCAGAAAAATTCCCGATTTCTGTGCATGGTGTGGGCCTGTCAATTGGGGGCGAAACCCCGCTTGATCGCGCGCATCTGGGGCGATTGAAAACATTATGCGATTGGCTAAACCCCGCCAGTTTTTCAGAACATCTTGCGTGGTCCACGCATGATGCCGGGTATATGAACGATCTTTTGCCCCTGCCCTATACGCAATCCACGCTGGATCGGGTGGCAGGCCATATTGATCAGCTCCAAAATTACCTAGGCCGCCAAATGTTGTTGGAAAACCCATCCACCTATCTTAGCTTTGCCAGCAATGACATGGCCGAGGTTGATTTTCTACACGCCCTAACCCATCGCACAGGATGCGGATTGTTGTTGGATGTGAATAATGTTTTTGTGTCCGCCACCAACCAAGGCTATGGTCCGCGCGATTATATTGATGCCTTTCCCTTAGACCGGGTCGGGGAAATCCATCTGGGCGGGCATGATACAGATACAGATGACACCGGGCGGGCCCTGTTGATTGACAGCCACGCGAAACAGATCGCCGATCCAGTTTGGGATTTATATGATTATACAATCAAGGCGGGCGGGAAAAAACCCACATTGATTGAATGGGATACCGACATTCCCCCCCTTGACACCATGATGGATGAGGCCACACAAGCGCGCGCAATCTTGATGCAGGCCGGGGCGCATATAACATGACATATCAAGCCGAATTTACCAAAGCCGCCCTTGATCCAACACGCACCCCGCCCAAAGATTTGCGCAACCCATTCGGCGGCATGGTAGGCAAACGGTTTGATGTCTATCGCAATAATATCATTATTGGCCTGATCCAAGCTTTGGAAACCGGGTTTCCAACGATTCGTGCCCTTGTGGGCGATGAATTTTTCAAGGCCATGGCGGGTATATTTGTGCGCGCGCACCCCCCCAAAGACCCCAGAATTGCCACCTATGGCGGCACATTCCCCGGGTTTTTATCGCAATTCAAACCCGTAGCGCATCTGCCCTATCTGCCGGATGTGGCGCGGCTGGATCTGGGGATGCGCCAATCCTATCACGCCGCCGATGTCACCGTGTTGAATGTGGCAGGCCATGATCCGGCCAAGGTCATGCAATTTAGGCCGCGCATGGCCCCGGCCAGTTTGATCTTTTCATCGCGGTTTGCGGTTTATGATATTTGGCGCATGCATCACGAAACCGACGCCCCCAAACCCAAACCGGGGGCACAAGATATTATGATTACCCGGCCCGAATTTGACCCAATGCCCCATATATTGCCCGCCGGCGGGTTCACCTTTGCGCGGTATCTGAAAGGCAAAAACACGCTTGAGGCCGCAATGACGGCAACCTTGGCCGATACACCAACCGCCGATATTGCAAAAATACTCAATCTATTTTTGACCACTGGCGCGCTGACGCTGGACAATGCCTAGAAAGGGCCACGCCTATGCAGTTTCTGAAATCTATCCATAACCAAGCCTTTGGCGTGATTGAAACCTATATCGCGCCGATTGCCTTGCCAACATTGGCGCGGTTTATCTTTGCGGCGTCTTTGTTGGGTTATTATATCAATTCCGGGCTAACCAAAATTATTGATCGGCGTGGAAATGAAAGCGGTATTTTAGATTATTTCACCTTGGAATCAGGCGTTTACGCGCAGATGTTTCCCCGCGCCTTTGAGGCCGCCGGATATGACCCATCGCAACTTGGGGTGATCTATACACTGATCGCGATTGCAGGCACGGTTGCAGAATTTGTTTTGCCGGTGCTGATCGTGATTGGGTTGATGACACGGCTGGCCGCGCTGGGCATGATTGGGTTTGTGGTTGTGCAAACCTGGGTGGATGTCACCGGCCATGGCGCAGAATTTGGCGCGTGGTTTGACCGGCTGGCCAATGGTGTGATTGATGAACGCGGGTTTTGGGTTTTGGCCCTGTTGATTTTGGTGTTCAAAGGCGCAGGGCCAATTGCGGTGGATGCGGTGTTCCGGCGTCAGAAAAATGCGCCCTTCACATCCTGACCCCATCCCAAAAACAAGGTCTGGCCCGTGTCGATCACGGGCCGCTTCATCAAGGCGGGATGGGTTTTTAGCAAATCATAGGGCGGTTTGGCCTTTTCGGCATCGTCCAACCCGCGCCAAGTGGTGGATCTTGTATTCACCAAAGCCTGGCCAAACGCATCCAGAAACCGCGTCACTTGATCATCGGTCAATGGGCACGCCCGCAGATCGACCAAAACTGCATCATGGCCCGCCGCCGTTAAATCCTTAACCGCCTTGCGGCAAGTATCGCAGTTTTTCAAACCATATAGCGTGATTTTTTGGGCCATATCCCATTTTCCTTTAGGCAATATCATAATGTTTATCGGCTTTGCCGCCCTTGGCCCAAGCCATAACCGCGCGACCAAAACTTTGGAATAGGGGGCGCGACACGGGGTCTTGGGCGGCGCGATATTCGGGGTGCCATTGCACCGAAAGGGTAAAGCCGGGCGCATCGGCCACGTAAATCGCTTCGGGTGTGCCATCAGGGGCGTGGCCATCAATCACGATACGATCACCTGCGGTTTTGATACCTTGGCCATGCAAGGTATTCGTCATGATCTTATGCGTGCCAAACAGGGCGGCAAATGGCCCATCGGGGGTAAATTCAACTGCGTGGCGCAAAGCAAATTTTTCATCCAATGTGCCATCGGGTGGCATACGGTGGTTCATACGGCCCGGCAAATCGCGGATTTCGGGGTAAAGCGTGCCACCCATGGCGACATTCATTTCCTGAAAGCCAAGGCAGACGCCCATAACCGGCTGGCCGCGTGCCACACAGGCGCGGATCAGCGGCAGGGTCAGACGGTCACGGTTCCGCTCAAAGGTGCCATGCGCCTCGGTCTCTTCTTCGCCATACTCCTCAGGGTGCACGTTGGGTCGTCCGCCGGGAAAAAAGAACCCGTCACACGATGTCATCAATTCCTCGATATGTACCAGATCAGGTTCGACAGGGATAATGACCGGCACGACGCCAGAAACCTGCGACAAGGCTTTGACGTTCATCGCGCCAGCACCCTGCACAAGGTACTGATCATTGATCAGGTGAGAGTTTGAGATAATGCCAACAACTGGACGCGCCATCTTGTCCCCTTTCAATTCCGCATAAAGTTAGCGTCTCCGCTGCGCGTTTGAAAGATGGTCTGACACCCGTAAGTGGTGTCAAAGGCGCATATGCCGCTTTTTTCGGCGGCATATGCGAAATTTTCATGCCTTTTGCGAAACTAGGCCTCGCCGATCAGACCCGCAGCCTCGATCCCCGCCATCGCGGCGATCACGTCGTTGTCCGAGGTATCGCCGGTGACACCCACAGCGCCGATCACGGTACCGCGCTTGTCATGGACCAGAACGCCCCCGGGCACAGGCACGACCTGACCACCGTAAACGCCGTTCATCGCAGCCATAAAATAGGCTTGCTGTTCGGCGCGGGCTTTCTGTGCGGTGCCCGCCATGCCAAGCATGACCGACCCATAGGCCTTACCATGAGCAATACCAAAACGCCCGGGCGAGGCACCATCGGCGCGCTCAAACGCTTTGACGTGGCCGCCCGCATCAAGGATCACAACAGAGAGCGGTTTGAACCCCATCTCGTCGCCTTTCGCGAGGGCCTTGCGGATGATCGTACGGGCCTTGTTTGCTGAGATTTCAGCCATAGTGAAACTCCCTTTTTGAACTTAGTGGTTACGCTGTGCTTTCAGTTCCAGACGGCGCTGGT
>CAZPSB010000052.1:10837-11959 GCA_964589025.1 uncultured Jannaschia sp.
CCGGAGGGTTGGATACGGCCTTTAAAGACCAGATCACAGGCGGCCTGATAAGCAATCCCGTCGTAATTCGGCGCCATAGGCCGATAGGCAGGGTCGCCTGCGTTCTGCTCGTCTACGACAACGGCCATCTTGCGCATCGCTTCCATGACTTGCTGTTCGCTGACAACGTCATGGTGCAGCCAGTTGGCCAGTGCCTGACTTGAAATCCGGCAGGTCGCGCGGTCTTCCATCAGGCCCACGTTGTTGATGTCGGGCACTTTGGAACAGCCGACACCCTGATCAATCCAGCGCACGACATAACCCAGAATACCCTGAGCGTTGTTCTCCACTTCCTTCATCTTTTGCGCATCTGTCCAGCGCTGATATTGCGCCAAAGGAATATCCAGAATGGACGACACATAGGCCCGGCGTCCGCCTTGCAACAATCTGGCCTGAACCGCCATCACATCTACCTTGTGATAATGCAGCGCGTGCAAAGTTGCGGCTGTCGGGCTGGGAACCCATGCGCAGTTCGCGCCCGCTTTGGGGTGCTCGATCTTCTGTTCCAGCATGGCAGCCATCAAATCAGGCATCGCCCACATGCCTTTGCCGATCTGCGCCTTGCCCGAGAACCCGCATTCAAGCCCGATATCCACGTTCTGGTCCTCATAAGCGCCAATCCATTGTTTGCGCTTGATAAAGTCCTTACGGCTGAACGGTCCTGCCTCCATCGAGGTGTGAATTTCGTCACCTGTGCGGTCGAGGAAACCGGTGTTGATGAACGCCACCCGTGATTTCGCGGCACGGATACATTCCTTGAGATTGACCGTCGTGCGGCGCTCCTCATCCATGATCCCGATCTTGACGGTGTCGCGGGGCAGACCAAGCGCGTCTTCGACCATGGCGAAGATGTCGCTGGTCAGCGCGACTTCGTCAGGACCGTGCATCTTGGGCTTGACCACATAGACCGAGCCCAGCGCGGAATTGCCGCCTTCACGCTGCAGGTCATGCATCGCAATCATCACGGTGATCATCGCGTCCATCAGCCCCTCGAACACCTCATCGCCATTGGCATCAAGGATCGCAGGGTTCGTCATCAGGTGGCCCACGTTGCGGATCCACAGTAATGCACGGCCTTTGACA
>CAZPSB010000053.1:0-4788 GCA_964589025.1 uncultured Jannaschia sp.
TGAAGGGTTGGAATCTGCCGAAAAGCGGCTTGGATGGTCGGCCAGATCAGGAAAGGTTGTTCTGAAAATCGGGTTGCAACGTTTGTTGCAACATTACCAAGACGAATACGGCTTTGCCCCTGCCCTGCGCCGTTAGCCCGCCCCAAGATCCGCGCCCAATGTTGCACCCACGCAAAAAAATGTTAGGTACCTGATAAAGGCGGTGCAGATGATGCGCCGCCCAAAAGGATAGACATGATGCGTGATTTGAAAATACCCGGCGAACGCCACCCCGAAAAGGCCCATCGCCCCGACCATGCGCAACCCAAAAAACCCGATTGGATCAGGGTCAAAGCCCCCACCAGCGATGGGTATCGCAAGACGCATAAAATCATGCGCGACCACAAACTGGTTACCGTCTGCGAAGAGGCCGGATGCCCCAATGCCGGTGAATGTTGGTCACAAGGTCACGCCACAATGATGATCATGGGCGAAATTTGCACCCGGGGGTGTACCTTTTGCAATGTGGCCACGGGCAAACCCCAAGATCTGGATGTGTTTGAACCGGGGCGCGTGGCGGATGCGGTGCAAAAACTGGGCCTTAATCACGTTGTGATCACATCGGTTGATCGCGATGATCTGGCCGATGGCGGGGCCGAACATTTTGCGATGACAATCCGCGCAATCCGCAAACGATCCCCCGATACAACAATCGAAATTTTGACGCCTGATTTCCTGAAATGCGCGCCTGAGGTTTTGGAAACCGTGGTTGCCGCCCGCCCTGATGTGTTCAATCACAATCTGGAAACCGTGCCCGGCCTGTATCCCGAGGTTCGCCCCGGCGCGCGCTATTTTCATTCGCTGCGCCTATTACAACGCGTGAAAGAACTTGACCCAACCATGTTCACCAAATCCGGTATCATGGTCGGCCTTGGCGAAGACCGTCAGGCCGTCTTGCAAATCATGGATGATATGCGCGCTGCCGATATTGATTTTCTGACCATCGGGCAATATCTGCAACCCACGCCAAAACATCATGCGGTTGATCGGTTTGTACATCCTGATGAATTTGCCGCTTATGAAAAGGCGGCCTATGGCAAGGGGTTTTTGATGGTATCGGCCACCCCGTTAACCCGGTCAAGCTATCACGCAGGCGATGATTTCGAACGCCTGCGCGCCGCAAGACAGGCGGCATTGCGAAAGATATAGGGCAATTGTCCCCTTTATTTTGATTGCAGATCGCCAAGGGGAAAAATGTCAAGGATATCCAATCCTTGCATGTCGGGTTTTTTAAACCGGTTTGCCCCGGCAAGCTGTGCGTAACCGTGAACCAGGCTCCAGACATGGATTTGACTTTTGGCGGCGCATTGCGGGTCATGGGGGTTAAACATGGCCAAACCTTGTGATATATCGGCCAAAATCGCAAAACAGGCCCCGACCTGTGCCAATAATGCCGGATCATCATTCAGCACGCGATTGCGCGAAAACATCAATTCATACAGGCCCGGGTTTTGCAGGGCAAAATCCACATAGCCAATCAATGCCGTCTTGCGACGCAAATCGCGGGGCGCATCGGGCGGCAAGTTTTCGGCCATCATTCCCGCAAGTTCGGCGTAACCTTGTGCGGCAATCGCCGTCAACAGGCCGGTTTTATTGCCAAAGTGATTCTGCGGGGCGGTTGCACTAACGCCAATTGCGGCGGCGCATTTGCGCAAAGACAGATCGCTATGGCCGTGTTGTTCAACAAAATCGCGGGCAGCGGCGATTAAGGCATCCCTTAAATTGCCGTGATGATAGGGTTTTTTATCTTTGTCATCATATTTCATATGTACAGTGTAAACTTTTGATTGACCCATATGCAAGTTGCGATTAGCAATATGTACAGTGTAAATATTAGGGCAAACTGATGAGAAAACTTATGATCTATGCAATCGCCACATTGATGGGCATCGTCGCGATATTAGGGGGGGTGTGGTTGACCAACCCTTTGGGAATTCGTGACACGCTTTTGGTGAATCAAATCGTCACCATGCGCGTTGCGCCCGCACGTCTAAGCCTGCCGCAAAACCCTGGCGATTTCGGAATGGCCTATCACGATGTCGATATCATAACCGATGATGGTATCCGGCTTAGTGCGTGGGAAATTCCCGCCCCTGCCCCATCAAATCAAACCATCATTGTTAACCATCCGCTCACCACCACGCGATACGGGTCTGAACAGGGCCTTGATGGCGTGACCGCAGAATTTCTGCCCATGCTGCGGCATTTGCATGATGCGGGCTATAACATTGTGACCTATGATCACCGTGGCCAAGGTCAAAGCGATGGCGGAATTGGCCGCAATGCCCGTGGTATTGAGGCCCCCGTCGGCGCGGGCGTAACCGAATGGCAAGATGTCGTGGGGTCATTGCGCTATGTTTTGGACCATCCCGATTTTGGGGATGATCAGATCATTTTCTTATCGCAATGCATGGGGGCGAATGCCACATTTTTGGCATGGCAAAACGCGCCCGATCTTTTTTCAAACCCGCAAATCCGGGGCATTGTGGCCAATCAACCCACCCTATCTTACAATATGACAGATCGGTTTATTCGTGCGCGTACCGGCCTAAACCTTGTGGATCAAGTTCTGGATGCGCAACGGGCCAGGTTTGGGTTTGGCTTTGCCAATGCCTTGGAAACCATCCCCAGTGTCACCGTGCCGATCCTGTTTGCCCAAGTGGAACGCGACCGATACACCTTTAACCCTGACACGGGGCAAAACGACATTCAAACCATCATCGACGCCACGCCTACCGAAGCCGAAATCATCTGGATTGGCCCTGATCATCCCAATGCGTTCGGCAGCAATCAACGCTTTGATGCCTATCAATATTTCAACTTTCACCCTGAACAATTGCTTGATTTTTTATCAAGGCGGTTTTCATAACGCATCCTGCCAAAGCGGCCTATATACAAAGGATCTGTGGCCCAATCGGGCCACATTTATTTTATGCATATTATGGGGAAAGACATAAACAAAGCGCCACACCCGCCAAAATCTGCATATATAGCACGACCAGCAAGGGGCGGTTGTATCGTTCAATACCTGCCTTTGATTTATGGTGCGGTCGAGAGGGCTCGAACCTCCACGGGTGTTATCCCACAGCGACCTCAACGCTGCGCGTCTACCAATTCCGCCACGACCGCATGATTTGTGACAGGCTGGCCCTTTGCATACCCAACATGGTGCGTCTTGTGAAGGGGCCAGCCGGTTTTTTCTGCCTTACCTAAGATGCGACACCAACCGCGCGCATTGCCGGGGCAATTGGCCAACCGATACCGCCGCGCCGCGCGTGGGCCGCGCCGTCACAGATGTGGTATCATCAGATGTGGGGTTTTCCACAGGCGGGGGTGGTGGTGCATTGATGGATGCCGCCCATTCGCGGGCCTCGTCACACCCATCACCGGGCGGCGGGGCGGCCTGTTCTACGCAATGGCGTTGATTACCGGGGCAATTCAGGCGCACGTGAAAATGATAATGATGCCCATTAGCGGGGCGAATACGGTTTAGATATTCACGATCACCCGTTTCATTTTCACACATCCAAACCTTTGCACCGGGAAAGACAAACACACGCGCCACACGCGGATCGCGGGCAACCATACGCAGAATGTCCATATGGGCTTGGGTCCAGTTTTCGCCAACACGCGCGCCACGATCGGCGCGGGTAGAAATGGATGACAAGGTTTCGCGTTCTTGTTGCGTCAAAGACAACGAACCGGGCCGCAACATCCAGATATCAACATCAAGCCCCGATTGGTGGCTGACATGGCCCGTCAACATCGGGCCGCCGCGCGGTTGTGCCATATCGCCCACGTAAAGACCGTTCCATGATGTTTGTTGCGCAACTTGGCCTGTTATATCTTCAATGAAATCAATTAGGTACGGGTGTCCCCAATTGCGGTTGCGTGACAGACGCATCGCCTGCCAGGTTGGCCCCGTTTCGTCTAATTGCTGCGCCCCGGCCAAACAGCCCAAGGAATACCCGCCATAAACGGTACTTACCCCACGCGATGCCACATCGACATTGCCAAACAACAACCGCGCCGTTTGATTTCTGAAAGACACCCCTTCCTCAGAAGGTGACACGCTTGAGGCATCATCAGGGTCTATTTCAACATCATCATCACCTTGTGACAAGATTTCGCTTATATTGCAGCCAGCCAATAAAGATACACCAAAAACAGCGCATAATAGCACAACAAATCGCATTTTCATTTCCCGTTTCCATTAGGGGTCACCCACCACATAAGACCAAATCCGATAATGAACAACATGATCAAAGGCACAATGCCCAAAGATTGGCTATTTGTTAGATCGGTCACAACGCCAATTAATAATGGCGCCATAAAAGATGTGGCCTTGCCAGCAAGGGCATATAGGCCAAAGGCTTCGGTCATTTGGCCGGGTCTGGCCTGACGCACCATCATCGTGCGCGATGCCGATTGCAACGCCCCCCCCGCCGCACCGATCAAGGCCCCAAGGCCATAAAACATAATGTCCGGCAGGCGCGATTCGGGGGATACCGACATACCAAAAACCGAATCCCGGCCTACAAAAACGATGCAAGTTGCCACAAGCGCCAAAACAACAAGATTGATGACAATAACCGGCTTGGGGCCTTTTTGACTATCGAAATGGCCACCGATCCATGAAAACAATACCCCGGTTGAAACGGCCAGAATGCCGAATATGCCGGTGTCGGTCACGCTCCAATCCAAGACGCCTTGGGCGTAAATGCCGCCAAACACATACATGCCATTCAA